>DATKBA010000145.1:0-2450 GCA_035514455.1 Gaiellaceae bacterium
CCCTTCCCCATCTGCTTCATCATCTTCTCCATCTGCTTGCGGGCGGAGAGGAGCTTGTTCACGTCCTGGATCGTCTGGCCGCTGCCGGCCGCGATCCGCTGCCTGCGGGAGCCGTCGATCAGGTGCGGCATGCTCCGCTCCCTCGGCGTCATCGAGAGCACGATCGCCTCGACGCGCGCGAGCTGGCGCTCGTCGATGTCGACGTCCTTCAGCTGGTTGCCGAGGCCCGGAATCATCTTCAGGACGCCCTGGAGCGGCCCCATCTTCTTCAGCATCTTCTGCGCCGCGAGGAAGTCGTCGAACGTGAACTGGCCGGCGCGCATCCGCGCCTCCATCGCCGCCTGCTCGTCCTCCTCGACCGCCTCCTCGGCCTTCTCGATCAGCGTCAGCACGTCGCCCATGCCGAGGATCCGCGACGCCATCCGGTCGGGGTGGAACTCCTCGAGCTGGTCGAGCTTCTCGCCGACCGAGACGTACTTGACCGGCTTGCCCGTGACCGCGCGGACGGAGAGCGCCGCGCCGCCGCGGGCGTCGCCGTCGAGCTTCGTGAGGATCACGCCGTCGAAGGCGACGTGCTCCTGGAAGGCCAGCGCGACGTTGACGGCCTCCTGGCCGGTCATCGCGTCGAGCACGAGCAGGACGTTCGTCGGCTTCGACGCGTCGCGCACGCGCGCGAGCTCGTCCATCAGCTCCTCGTCGACGTGGAGGCGACCGGCCGTGTCGAGGATGACGACGTCGTGGCCCGCGTCGCGCGCGGCCTGGATCCCGTGCTTCACGACCTCGACCGGGTCCTTCGTCTCCTTGCGGTAGACGGGGAGCTGGATCTGGCGGCCGAGTTGCTCGAGCTGGTCGATCGCGGCCGGGCGCTGCAGGTCGGCGGCGACGAGCGCGGGCTTCTTCCCCGCCTTGCGGAGCACGAGCGCGAGCTTGGCGGCCGTCGTCGTCTTGCCGGAGCCCTGCAGGCCCGCCAGCAGGATCACCGTCGGCGGCTTCCCGAACGCGAGCTTCGAGCTGCCGGAGCCCATCAGCGCGGTCAGCTCCTCGTGGACGATTTTCACGACCTGCTGGCCGGCGTCGAGCCCTCTGAGCACGTCCTGGCCGGTCGCGCGCTCCTTCACCTGCGCGACGAAGTCCTTCACGACCTCGAAGTTGACGTCGGCCTCGAGCAGCGCGAGCCGGACCTCCCGCATCGCCTTCGAGACCTTCTCCTCGTCGAGGCGGCCCTTCCCGCCGAGGTCGCCGAGGGCGTGCTGGAGCTTGTCGGAGAGGGTGTCGAACACGAGGCGGTCAGTGTAGATGCGCGCGGAGGAGGGCTCTAACCGACGAGGGCGCGGGCGAAGTCCTGCGGGTCGAACGGGCGCAGGTCGTCGAGGCCCTCGCCGACGCCGATCAGCTTCACCGGCAGGCCGAGCTCGTAGGCGATCGCGACGGCGATCCCTCCCTTCGCCGACCCGTCGAGCTTCGTCAGCGCGACGCCCGTGACGCCGACGGCCTCGCCGAACAGGCGCGCCTGCTGGAGGCCGTTCTGGCCCGTGGTCGCGTCGACCACGAGGAGCGTCTCGTGCGGTGCTCCCTCGAGCCGGCCCTCGATCACGCGGCGGACCTTCGCGAGCTCCTCCATCAGGTTTGCCTGCGTGTGCAGACGGCCGGCAGTGTCCACGATCGCGACGTCCTTCCCGCGCGCGCGGGCGGCCTCGACCGCGTCGTAGGCGACCGCGGCCGGGTCGGCTCCCCGGGCGGCCCCGACGAAGTCCGCCTGCGCGCGGTCGGCCCAGATCTCCAGCTGCTCCTCGGCGGCGGCGCGCCAGGTGTCGGCGGCGCCGAGCAGGACGGAGCGGCCGTGCTCGCGGAGCTTCTCCGCGAGCTTGCCGATCGTCGTCGTCTTGCCGGTGCCGTTGACGCCGACCACGAGGATCACGCTCGGGCTGGCCGCGAGGTTCAGCGTCCCGGGCTCGCCGAGCATGTCCGCGATCTCCTCCGCGAGCGCGGAGCCGAGGTCGCCGAGCTCGTTGCGCGCCTCGAGCCGGCGAACGAGCTCGGCCGTCGCGCGCACACCCACGTCCCCCCGGATCAGCGCCTCCTCGAGCCGCTCCCAGTCCTCCGCGTTGCCCGGGTCGAACGTCGCCGCGGCAAGCTCGCCCGTGAGTGCGCGGCGGCTCTTGCCGAGCGAGTCGCGCAGGCGGCCGAAGAAGCCGTGCTGCTGCTCGGCAGTCTCCTGCGGCCCCTCCGCGTCGCCCAGCAGCTCTGCCCAGCTTCTCGCCATCGGCGCGGAACGTTAGCCTCACGGCATGGTCACGTGGGAGCGGGTGGCAGAGCTCGCGCGCGAGCTGCCCGAGATCGAGGAGACGACCTCGTGGGGCAAGCCGTCGTTCAAGGTGCGCGGCAAGACGTTCGCCGGCCTCTCGACGCGCCACGAGGGCGCGGTCTGGGCTCGCTGCGACCGGGACGAG
>DATKBA010000146.1:0-6543 GCA_035514455.1 Gaiellaceae bacterium
GAGCATGAACTCGACGTTGAAGCGCCAGAAGTCGATCAGCTCGCAGGCGGCGTCGATCTCCGCCTGGTGGGCCGTCTTCGACTGGTTCAGCATCGTCGCGGCGACGATCGTCGAGCGCCAGGGGCCGGCGAGCAGCTCGGCGGCGCGGAGGAAGACCGACGCGCGCTCCTCCCAGGGCAGGCGCGACCAGTCCGCGTGCGCCTCCCGGGCGGCGTCGATCGCCTGCTGCACGTGCTCCGGGCCGCCCTTGGCGACGTCGGCGAGCACGTGCTCCCTGCGGTGGGGCATCACCGCCTGGGTCGTCTCCTTCGTCTCGACCTCCTTGCCGCCGATCACCATCGGGAGCGTCGGGCGCTCGCTCGCCATCTGCGCGAGGCGGACGCGGAGCTCCTCGCGCTCGGGCGTGCCCGGCGCGTAGGTGCGGACGGGCTCGTTCACCGGCGTCGGCGGTCGAAAGATTCCCGGAGCGCTCACGTCCCTGGCCGCCTTTCGCTCCAGCCGGCGGGCCGTACCACCGTACTGTCCCACCGGCCTACGCACCGCGGGCGACGTCCCAGGAACGCGAGCGAACTCACGGCGCGATTGTAGAGTCGAGGTCGATGCGCGTGACGCGGCATCCCTACGAGGTCGCCGGCTGGGGAGTGGGGGAGCTGTGGGTCGGCGACGGCCGCGCCGTCGTTGCGCACGACCCGCCGGTGCCCGGCGCCGGCCTCGCGGGCGCGGCGCCCCGCGCGACCCCCCCAACGCGCCCCAGGGGCACCCCGGGTGTCCCTACTGAAACGCTATCGGCAGAGCCCCGGCGGGAGAGTGACGGCTTCGTGCCGGATCTGCTCCAGCGCATCCACAGGTACTTCGCGGGCGAGCGTCTCTCGTTCGCGGACGTCCCGCTCGACGACGACTGGTCGACGCCCTTCCAGGCGGCGCTGGCGCAGGCCCTGCGCGACGTCCCCTGGGGGGAGGTCGTCAGCTACGGCGAGCTCTCGGCGCTCGCGGGCCGCGCGCGGGCCGCGCGGGCCGCCGGCACGTTCTGCGCCGAGAACCGGTTCTCGCTCTTCGTCCCCTGCCACCGCGTCGTCTCGGTCGGCGGCATCGGCGGCTACGGCTCGCTCGGCGTCGAGTACAAGCGCCGGCTGCTCCGCCTCGAGGGCCATGCCGCTCTCTGAGGAGCTGCGCGCGGAGCTCGCCGCGATCGCGCCGCAACGCGCCTGCTGCCGCCTCGCGGAGCTCTCCGCCCTCTTCCACTCGGCGGGCAGCGTGCACCTGCGCGGCCGCGGCGAGGTCGCCCTGCACCTCGACCTCGCCACCTCGGCGATCGCCCGGCGCGCCTTCACGCTCCTGCGTGACCTGGCGATCCCGTCCGAGATCCGGACGTACAGCCGCCGCTCCTTCGACCGCGCGACGCGCTACCAGCTCCACGTCGCGGGGGAGGAGCGCGCCCTCGCCGCCTTCGTCGAGGCCGGCGTCCTCGACGTCCGCCACGCTCCCGTCGAGCGGCCGCCGAAGCGCGTCGTCGGCCGCGCGTGCTGCCGCGGCGCCTACCTGCGCGGGGCGATCCTCGGCGGTGGCTCGCTCTCCGGGCCGCGGAACCCTCACCTGGAGCTGCGGACGACGTCGCTCGACGGCGCCGAGTTCCTCCGCTCCGTCGCCCTGGCGCACGACGCGCGCCTGGGCGTGCTCGACCGCGGCCGCCACGCCGCCGCCTACGCGAAGGGCATCGACGCGATCGAGGCGGTCCTCACGGCCGCGGGCTCGAGCGACGCCGTGCTCGCCTTCGAGGAGCGCTCGGTGATCGCGGGCGCGCGCGGCGAGGCGAACCGGCTCGCGAACGCGGACCACGCGAACCTCGTGCGGACGAGCCGCGCCGCCCAGGAGCAGCTCGAGGCCGTGCGCGCGCTCCAGCGGGAGGGCAGGCTCGAGCGCCTGCCCGACCGGCTGCACGAGGTCGCCCGCCTGCGCCTCCGCTATCCGACGCTCTCCCTCCGCGAGCTCGCGGCCAAGTGCGACCCGGCCAGCACCAAGGCTTCGGTGCACCGGCGTCTGCGCAAGGTGCAGGAGCTCGCAGGCAGCTGAGGCGTTGCCCATAGGGCGAACAACTCGTCCTGCCCTCACTTGTAACCTCGGTGACGAGGATCGGCCTTTGCCGTACTCTTGAATCGGCGGGTTCGCGCCCGACCGGCGGCGAATTCAGACCCCGTTCGCCGGCGGCAACAGGGCACGACTTGCGGAGGGGGAGGTCGTCCTCGGAGCTCCCCCTCCGGCCCGCCGTACCACCACCGGCCGTCACAGCCTGCGGCCGGCGGAGCCGGCCTCCGGCCGCGACTCGCGCCGCTCGCGGGCCGATGCCTTCCGGGTCTGTGCTGGCGCACTATCCCCTCCGGCCTCGTCCCGCGACCGGCTCGCCGGTGGCGGTACGGGGTCGAAGCGGCAGCCCATGCGGCCCGCCGTCCTTCCTCGCGCGCTGAGGCCCGGGCAGCGGTGTGCGATAGGTTCTCGCGATGCAGGCAGCCGTGACCGAGCTGAGGGCGCGCGTCGCCGAGATCCACGATCTCGACCGCACGGCGTCCCTGCTCGGCTGGGACCAGCAGGTGAAGATGCCGCCGGGCGGCGGCGGCGTGCGCGCCGAGCAGCTCGCCACCCTGCAGCGGATCGCGCACGAGGCGCTCACCTCCGCCGAGATGGGTCGCCTGCTGGACTCGCTCGCGGGCCACGAGGAGTCGCTCGACTACGACTCCGACGAGGCGAGCCTGATCCGCCTCGTCCGCCGCGACTGGGAGAAGGCCCGCCGCGTCCCGGCGGAGCTGCAGGGCGAGATGTCGAAGGCCGCGTCGCTCGCGATGCCCGTGTGGGTGAAGGCGCGCCAGGAGAAGGACTTCTCGCAGTTCCTGCCCGCGCTCGAGCGGAACTTCGAGCTGCGGCGCCGCTACGTCGAGTGCTTCGACGACTACGACGAGCCCTACGACGTGCTCCTCGACGACTTCGAGCCCGGGATGAAGACCGCCGAGGTGCGGGCCGTGTTCGAGCGCCTGAAGGAGGCCCAGGTCACGCTCGTCGCCGAGGCGCGCGCCAAGGGCGAGCGGCCGCTGCGCGGCGTCTCCTACCCGCTCGAGGCCCAGCAGGCGTTCGAGCTCACCGTGATCGAGCGGTTCGGCTACGACCCGTCCGAGTGGCGCCTCGACAAGGCAGTCCATCCGTTCGCCTCCTCGATCGGGATCGGCGACATCCGCCTGACGACCCGCTACTTCGACGACAACCTCGACGGCCTCTTCGGGACGATGCACGAGTGCGGGCACGGGCTCTACGAGAACGGCGTCGCGCGCGAGCTCGAGCGCACGCCGCTCGCACACGGGGCCTCGCTCGGGCTGCACGAGTCGCAGAGCCGCATGTGGGAGAACCTCGTCGGCCGCAGCCTCCCGTTCTGGCGCCACTTCTACCCGGAGCTCCAGCGCACGTTCCCCGACGCGCTCGGCGGCGTCGAGCTCGACGAGTGGTACCGCTCGGTCAACTGGGTCGAGCCCTCGCTGATCCGGGTCGAGGCGGACGAGGCCACCTACAACCTGCACATCATCCTGCGCTTCGAGCTCGAGCAGGAGCTGCTGGCGGGGACGGTCGACCCGAAGGAGCTGCCCGAGATCTGGAACGAGCGGATGCGCGACTACCTCGGCGTCGACCCGCCCGACGACGCGCTCGGCGTGCTCCAGGACATGCACTGGGCGATCGGCGCGATCGGCTACTTCTCCACGTACGCGCTCGGGAACGTCATCTCCGGGCAGCTCTGGGAGCGGGTGAACCGCGAGCTCGCCGACCTTCCGGCCCAGTTTGAGCAGGGAGAGTTCGGCGCGCTCGCCGACTGGCTCCGCGAGAACCTCTGGCGACACGGCCGCAAGTACACCCCGCGCGAGCTGGTCGAGCGGATCACCGGCGGCGGTCTCGATCCCGAGCCGTACCTGCGGTACCTGCGCGGGAAGTACCCGCTCGCGATCTAGACTCGGCGCGGCAAACCGAACTGGGGGTTTGATGGCGATTCGCGTTGGGATCAACGGCTTCGGCCGGATCGGCCGCAACTTCTTCCGCGCGCAGCTCGAGCGCAAGGCGGACATCGAGATCGTCGCAGCCAACGACCTCGGCGACGAGAAGACGATGGCGCACCTGCTCAAGTACGACTCCGTGCTCGGCCCGCTCGACGGCGACGTCGCGGTCGAGGGCGGCGTCATCCGCGCAGCGGGCGAGGAGCTCACGCTGCTCTCCGAGCGCGACCCGGCCGCGATCCCGTGGGGCGACCTCGGCGTCGACGTCGTGCTCGAGTCGACCGGCTTCTTCACCAAGCGCGACGGCGCCCAGAAGCACCTCGACGCCGGCGCGAAGAAGGTCGTGATCTCGGCGCCCGCCACCGATCCCGACATCACGATCGTCCTCGGCGTCAACGACGACGCCTACGACGGCGACGCGCACCACATCGTCTCGAACGCCTCCTGCACGACGAACTGCATCGCCCCGATGGCGAAGGTCCTGAACGACGCGTTCGGGATCGAGCACGGCTTCATGACGACGATCCACGCCTACACGAACGACCAGCAGATCCTCGACCTCCCGCACGAGGACCTGCGCCGGGCGCGCGCCGCGGCGATCAACCTGATCCCGACCTCGACCGGCGCCGCACGCGCGATCGGGCTCGTGCTGCCCGAGCTGAAGGGCAAGATCGACGGCGTCGCCGTGCGCGCGCCCGTCCCGACCGGCTCGCTGACCGACTTCGTCGTCACGCTCGGGCGCGACACGACCGTCGAGGAGGTGAACGCCGCGTTCGAGGAGGCCGCCGCCGGCTCGCTCGACGGGATCCTGCAGTACTCCGTCGACCCGATCGTCTCGACCGACATCATCCACTCGGCGTACTCCTGCGTCTTCGACAGCCCGCTGACGATGGCCTCGGGCCGGAACGCCAAGGTCTTCGGGTGGTACGACAACGAGTGGGGCTACTCGTGCCGCCTGGTCGACCTGATCGGCAAGCTGCTGTAGCGCCCGTGCGGCTGCCGCGCTCGGTCCGCGACGCCGACGTCGCCGGCAAGGCGGTGCTCGTGCGCGCCGACCTGAACGTCCCGCTCGAGGACGGCGCCGTCGCCGACGACACGCGGATCAGGGCGGCGCTGCCGACGCTGGAGCTCCTGCTCGAGCGCGGCGCCTCGCGGCTGCGCGTCTGCTCGCACCTCGGCCGGCCGAAGGGCGGTGATCCCGCCTTCCGGATGGAACCGGTGCGCGCGCACCTCCGCTCGCTGCTGCCGGACGAGCGGATCGAGGTGCTCGAGAACACGCGCTTCCACCCGGGCGAGACGGCGAACGACCCCGGCTTCGCGCGCGAGCTCGCAGCGGGCTCGGACCTCTACGTCGACGACGCCTTCGGCTCCGCGCACCGCACGCACGCCTCGACGGTCGGCGTCGCCGAGCTCCTGCCCGCCTACGCGGGCCTGCTCCTGCTCGCCGAGCTCGAGCATCTCGGCCGGCTGCTCGGCGAGGTCGAGCGCCCGTTCCTGCTCGTCACCGGCGGGGCGAAGGTGGAGGACAAGCTCGGCGTGCTCGAGAACCTCGGCGGCCGGGCGGACGAGGTCCTGGTCGGGGGAAAGATGGCCGAGCAGCTCCGCGGCGACAACCCGCTGCCCTTTCCGGTAGTGCTGCCGACCGACGTCGTGGCCGCGAGCGCGTTCGCGGAGGGCGCCGAGACGCGCGTGGCCCCGTTCGACGCCCTCCCCGAAGGCTGGCTCGGACTCGACATCGGCCCGGCCTCGCGCGAGGACTTCGCGCAGCGGATCCGGGCCGCGAAGACGGTGTTCTGGAACGGGCCCATGGGCGTCTTCGAATGGGAGGCGTTCGCCGGGGGCACGAAGGCCGTCGCGGAGGCGGTCGCCGCCGTCGACGGGTACACGGTGGTCGGTGGAGGAGACTCCGTCCGCGCGCTCAACGAGCTCGGTTTCGACGACCGCGTCTCCTGGGTCTCGACCGGCGGCGGCGCCTCGCTCGAGCTCTTGGAGGGCAAGGAGCTGCCCGGCGTCGCCGCGATCCCGGAGAATGGGCCCTGATGCTGATCGCCGGGAACTGGAAGATGTTCAAGGGGCCTGCGGAGGCGCGGAGCTTCTTCGACGGCTTCGAGCCGCCGGCCGGGGTCGACGTGATCCTCTGCCCGCCGTTCGTCTCGCTGGCGGCCGCGGTCGAGACCGGACACACGATCTACGCCCAGAACGTGCACTGGGAGCCGCACGGGGCCTATACCGGCGAGGTCTCGCCCCAGATGCTGCTCGAGCTCGGCGTCCAGGGTGCGCTCGTCGGGCACTCGGAGCGCCGCCAGCTCTTCGGCGAGCGTGACGAGACCGTCGCGCGGCGGGCCCGCACCGCCCTCGAGGCGGGCCTCGGCGTGATCGCGTGCGTCGGCGAGACGCTCGAGCAGCGCGAGTCGGGCGACACCGAGCTCGTGCTCAAGATCCAGGTCGAGGCGATCGGCTTCGCCGCCGGCGAGCACGAGCGGCTGGTGCTCGCGTACGAGCCCGTCTGGGCGATCGG
>DATKBA010000147.1:0-3728 GCA_035514455.1 Gaiellaceae bacterium
GAGAACACGCTCCCCTCCTTCGAGGCGGCGCTCGCGCACGGCGTCGACGCGATCGAGTTCGACGTGCTCGATCTCGGTCCCGGGCCGCTCGCGGTTGCCCACTCCCGCGAGGAGGCCGGGCCCGGCCGGCCGACGCTCGAGGAGGCGCTGGACTTCCTCGCCGGCCGCGACGTTGGGCTGCACGTCGACCTCAAGCTGACGACGCGCCTCGAGGAGGTCGCCGACGCGCTCGACCGGCACGGCGTCGCGGCGCGCACGGTCGTCAGCTCGTTCCACCTGCCGAGCCTGCGCGCCGTCTCGGCATGCGCCCCGCACATCCGGATCGGCTTCACCTACCCGGAGGACCGCTACGGCGTCTCGAAGCGGCGGGCGCTCAGGCCGGCGGTCCGGCTCGGCACGCTGGCCCTGCGGCGGGCCGTCGTCGCCCGGGTCCCGGCGATGCTGGCGCGGGCCGGCGCGCAGGCGCTGATGCTCCAGCACGCGGTCGTCTCGGCGGCCGCCGTCACCCGCGCGCACGCCGCCGGCGCGGCGGTCTGGGCATGGACCGTCGACGACCCGGTCGAGCTCGCGCGCCTCGAGGCGGCCGGGGTCGATGCAGTGATCACGAACGATCCGAGGCTCTTTTCAGCCGTGGCTACACTGCCGACGTGAGCCGAGGACTCTCTTTTGCCCTGCTCCTGGCATGCTCGGCCGCGGGCGTGCTCGCCGCGGTCCTGCTCGTCGCGACGCCTGCGGCGACCGCAGACGACGGCACGACGACCGGGACGACGACGGCCCCGCCGCCGCCTCCGACCACCACGACCACGACGACGACGACGCCGGTCCCCCGGCCGACGACGATCCCCGCCGGGGTCACGGTCGCCGGCCAGGTGTTCGTGGGCGGTCTCTCGCCCGCCGAGGCGACCGCCGAGATCAAGGCGTTCTTCGCCCGTCCGATCGTACTCAGGCTCGGCAAGGTGACGCTCCGCGCGACGCCGAAGCAGCTCGGCGCCTCCGCCTACGTCGGCGACGCGGTCAAGCGGGCGCGGATCGTCGCACCGGGCGCCAACGTCCCCCTGAAGGTCGCGGCGCCGCAGCCGCGGATCGAGCGCTACGTGCGCGGGCTCGCGAGGCGCTTCGACCGCACCGCCGTCGACTCCCGCCTGCTGCTCCGCGGCGGCAAGCCGTTCGCGACCAAGGAGCGGCCAGGCCGGCGCCTGCGCCAGCTGCTCGTCACCCGTGACCTCTTCCGCAGCCTGAAGACGCACGTCCGCGAGCCGGTGGAGCTCCGCACCGAGACGGTCGAGCCGGCCACGACTCGGAAGTCGATCGGCGACGTGATCGTGATCAACCGGGGCGCGAACAGGCTCTTCTTCTACGACGGGATGAAGCTGCGCCGCACCTTCGGCGTCGCCACCGGCGAGTCGCGCTATCCGACCCCGCTCGGGCGCTTCCACATCGTCGTCAAGTGGCGCCATCCCTGGTGGTACCCGCCCCAGTCCGACTGGGCGAAGGACGCGAGGCCGATCCCGCCCGGTCCGGGCAACCCCCTGGGCACGCGCTGGATGGGCATCTCCTCGCCGGCCGTCGGCATCCACGGCACGCCCGACGCCGCGTCGATCGGCTATTCGGTCTCCCACGGCTGCATCCGCATGCGGATCCCCGAGGTCGAGTGGCTGTTCAACCAGGTCGACGTCGGGACGCCCGTCTACATCGTCAGATGATGACCAGTCGCCTGCGCGTCGCCGCGCAGATCGCGGCGCTCGGCGTCGTGGCGGCGCTGCTCGGGCTGCTCGGCTGGAAGCTCTTCCAGGGCGAGAGCGAGGTCACGTCCGAGCTCGCGCGCGGCGGCGCCCCCGAGGCGCCTGCCTTCTCGCTCGAGCGGCTCGACGGCGGCGGCGAGCTCTCGCTCGCCTCGCTGCGCGGCAAGACGGTCGTGCTCAACTTCTGGGCCTCCTGGTGCAGCCCCTGCAAGGACGAGGCGCCGCTCTTGCAGGAGGCCTCGGAGCGCTGGGCGGCGAAGGACGTCGTCTTCGTCGGCATCGACGTGAAGGACTTCCGCGGCGACGCGCGCGCGTTCGTCGAGCGCTACGGGATCACCTACCCGAACGTGTACGACGGCAAGGGCTCGACGATCGGCCGCTACGGGGTCACCGGCTACCCGGAGACGTACTTCGTCGACCCGGACGGCAGGGTGCGGCACCGGATCGCGGGTCCCGTTGACTCCGCCGAGGAGATCGACGAGGCGATCCGGCGGGCGCTCCCACCGGCGTGAGGTTGCTCGCCGCCGCCCTCGCGGCGCTGGCGCTCGCCGCGCCCGCGGTCGCGAGCGAGCAGCGGCCGACCGCGTCCGAGCTCGAGTCGGAGCTCGTCTGCCCGGTCTGCGAGACGACGCTCGACACCTCGAACGCGCCGGTGGCGGTCGCGATGAAGGCGTTCATTCGCGAGCGGATCGAGGCCGGGGACACGAAGAGCGAGATCAAGGCGAAGCTCGTCGCCGACTTCGGTCCCGCGGTGCTCGCGGTGCCGCCGCGCAAGGGTTTCGACTGGATCGCATGGCTGCTCCCGCTCGGCGGGCTGGCGGTGGCGGCGGTCGCGGTCGGCGCGCTCGCGTGGCGCTGGAGCCGCGAGCGCGGGGAGGAGCCCGCGCCCGAGCCGCTCGACCCCGAGCTCGAGCGCCGCCTCGACGACGAGCTCGAGCGGTACGAGTGACCGGGACCTCGATCGTGGTCGCGTTCGGCGCGGGCCTGCTCTCCTTCCTGGCCCCGTGCGTGCTGCCGCTCGTGCCGGCCTACCTGTCCGCGGTTTCGTCGGTCGAGGCGGAGCGGCTCGGCGAGCGTGGCTCCTCCCGACGCGTCCTCCTCTCGAGCCTGCCGTTCGTCGCCGGGCTCGTCACGGTGTTCGTGATCCTCGGCGCCGTCGCCGCGGCGGTGGGCCTCTCGTTCGCGCGCAACCAGTTCCTGCTCGAGCAGATCGCGGGCTTCGTCCTGATCGTGTTCGGCTTCGTCTTCCTCGGCCTGCTCCCCTGGCCGCAGCGCCTGGTCGGCGCGGGCCTCGTCCAGGGCGCGCGGCGGCGCGGCTCGGGCTTCCTACTCGGCGGCGCGTTCGCCGTCTGCGCGGCGCCCTGCATCGGGCCGGTGCTCGGGTCGATCCTCGTGCTCGCGGGCGACTCGGAGACGGTGGTCGAGGGCTCGGTGCTGCTCGCGGTCTACGCGCTCGGCCTCGCCGTGCCGTTCCTCGTCGCCGCGGCCGTCTTCACGCCCGCGATGGGA
Source organism: Gaiellaceae bacterium (assembly GCA_035514455.1). Taxonomy (GTDB): domain Bacteria; phylum Actinomycetota; class Thermoleophilia; order Gaiellales; family Gaiellaceae; genus Gaiellasilicea. The sequence continues at coordinate 3,252 of DATKBA010000147.1, forward strand.
CTCTTCCGGCAGGTGCGCGACCACTACCTCGCGCTCCAGGTCGCCGGCGGGATCGTGCTAATCGCGCTCGGCGCCCTTCTGTTCGCAGGGGAGTTCTGGCGGCTGCGCGTCTACCTGAACCGCCTGTTCGAGGCCCTCGGGATCGGCTAGGTCCGGGCATAGCCGGAGCGAAGCGACACTTCAGGGGTCTTGCGCGTTCGACATCCGCTTCTGCGGATGTCGAACCTGCGCGGTAACACTGCTACATTCGGCTGAATGGCGACGATCCTGCTCGCGGGAGTCGACCTCTTCTTCCGGGGGAAGCTCGAGGCCCTGCTCGAAGGGCATCGCGTCGTCACGGCCGGCAGCGTCGAGCCGCCCGACCTCGTGATCGTCGACATCGCCCGGGTGGAGCCCGACGAGGTGGCCGAGTCGTGGCCCGACGTGCCGATCCTCGGCTTCACGAATCACACCGACAAGGCGGGCCTCCAGCGGGCC
>DATKBA010000148.1:0-5611 GCA_035514455.1 Gaiellaceae bacterium
CCGGGTTGCGCCGCCGCACCTCCTCGGCGCTGAGCGTGTGCGGCACGAGCTCGGAGTAGACGCGCGCGTCGCGGACCCGCCGCGCGATCAGCTGGGCGTACTGGCCGCCGAGGTCGAGCACGAGCACCGGGCGCTCCTCGACGGGAGGCTCGGGGAGCGGCAGCGGGTGGACGGAGGCCATCTACTGGCGCCGGTAGTTCGGCGAGTCCTTCGTGATCGTGACGTCGTGCGGGTGGCTCTCGAGCAGCCCCGCGCCCGTGATCCGGACGAAGCGCGACTCGAGCTTCAGCGCCTCGACCGTCGCGGCGCCCGTGTAGCCCATCGCCTGCCGGAGCCCGCCGACGAGCTGGTAGAGGATCTGCTGGACCGGCCCCTTGTAGGGCACGCGGCCCTCGATCCCCTCCGGGACGAGCTTGTCGACGTCCTCGACGTCGCCCTGGAAGTAGCGGTCCTTGGAGAACGAGCGGGCCTTCATCGCGCCGAGCGAGCCCATCCCCCGGTACTCCTTGAAGCGCTCGCCCTGGACGAGGATCACGTCGCCGGGGCTCTCGTCGGTGCCGGCCAGCATCGAGCCGAGCATGACCGTGTCGGCGCCGGCGGCAAGCGCCTTCGCGATGTCGCCGGAGGAGGTCATGCCTCCGTCCGCGACGACCGGCACGCCGTGCCGGACCGCCTGCTCGGCGCACTCGAAGACGGCCGTCACCTGCGGGACGCCGACCCCGGCGACGACGCGCGTCGTACAGATAGAGCCCGGTCCGATCCCGACCTTGATCGCGTCCGCGCCCGCGTCGATCAGCGCCTCGGCGGCCTCCGCGGTGGCGATGTTGCCGGCGATCACCTGCACGTCCCACTCCTCCTTGACCCGGCGGACCATCGAGAGGACCGAGGCGGAGTGGCCGTGTGCGGTGTCGACGACGAGCACGTCGACCTCCGCGTCCACGAGCGCTCCCACGCGCTCGAAGGCGTCCTGTCCGACCCCGACCGCGGCCCCCACGCGGAGCCGTCCCTGCTCGTCCTTCGTCGCCAGCGGGAACTCGATCCGCTTGCGGATGTCCTTGACGGTGATCAGCCCCTTCAGCCGTCCCTCCGCGTCGACGACCGGGAGCTTCTCGATCTTGTGGCGGTGGAGGATCTCGCTCGCCTCGTCGAGCGTCGTCCCCACGGGTGCGGTGACGAGGTTGCGCGCGGTCATCAGCGCCGAGACCGGCTGCCGGACGTTCGACTCGAAGCGCAGGTCGCGGTTGGTCAGGATCCCCACGAGCACGCCGCTCTCGTCGGTGATCGGCACGCCCGAGATCCGGTAGCGCTCCATCAGCTCGAGCGCGTCGGCCACGGAGTCGTCCGGCCGCAGCGTCACGGGCTCGACGATCATCCCCGACTCGGAGCGCTTGACCTTGTCGACCTCGGCGACCTGGCCGGCGATCGAGAGGTTGCGGTGGAGGACGCCGATCCCGCCCTCGCGCGCGAGCGCGATCGCGAGCCGGGCCTCGGTGACCGTGTCCATCGCCGCGGAGACGATCGGGATCTCGAGCGCGATCGTCCGCGTCAGCCGGGTGGCGGTGCGCACGTCGTTCGGCAGCACCGCGGACTCGGCGGGCACGAGCAGCACGTCGTCGAAGGTGAGGCCCTCACGGCCGAACTTCTCCTCGTACGAAAGCTCCTGCCCCTCCAAGGCGAACAGGGTACCACCCTGTCTGGACGGGCCTCCTAGACCGGCGCCAGCTCGGCGACCTCGACCGACGCTACGAGGCGCCCGGCCTCGCGCGGGTCGAAGCGGCCCGCGCCGACCTCGAGCGTCGAGGCCGTCCCCGCCGCGACGGCGAGGCGCAGCGCCTCCTCGGCCGGCTTCCCCGCCAGCTGGGCGACGATGAACTGGGCGAGCAGGACGTCGCCCGCGCCCACGACCGACGCCGTCTCGAGCCTGGGCGCCGTGGCGCGGAAGCGCTTCACCTGCCGGTCCTCGCGCAGCAGCGCGTAGCAGCCCGACTCGAGCGTGATGTGCACGTTGCGGGCGCCGAGCTCGGCGAGCGCGTCGAGCGCCATCAGGTAGTCCTCCTCCTCCTCGAGCTCCTGGCCGACGACGTGCTCGGCCTCGCGCTGGTTCGGCGAGACGAGGTACGGCTCCGCCTCGGTGCCGAGCCGGAGCGGCTGGCCCTCCGTGTCGAGCACGACCTGGACGCCGCGGCGGCCGAGGTCGCGGGTCGCCTCCGCGTAGAAGCTTTCGTCGACCCCGCGGGGGAGGGAGCCCGCGAAGACGACGTAGTCAGCGCCGCGGGAGAGGTAGTGGAGCTTCTCGAGCAGGGTCTCGAGCTCGTCGGCGGTCACCTTCGGGCCCCACTCGTTGATCTCGGTGTAGGCGCTCTCGGTCGGGTCGACGACGGCGGTCGACGTGCGCGACTCCTCGCCGATCCGGACGAAGTCGTTCAGGATCGCCTCGGCGGTCAGCTCCTCGACGATGCGCGTCCCCGTGCGGCCGCCGGCGAGGCCGGTGGCGACGACGGGCACCTCGAGCCGCTTGAGCGCGCGGGCGATGTTGATCCCCTTCCCGCCGGCGAGCGTGAGCACCTCGCTGGCGCGGTGGCGCTGGCCGAGCTGGAAGTTGGGCACGGTGAGCGTGCGGTCGAGCGCGGCGTTGAGCGTGACGGTGACGATCACGGTAGGAGACCCCCAAGGTGGTCGAGCGTGCGTCCCGCGTAGAAGCCTATGCGTCCGAGCCGGCCCGGGCGCTCGACGGCGTTCGCTGCGACGAGGGGCGAGCTCGCGATCACCATGCCGCGGTCGAGCACCTGCACCTCGCCGAGCCGCTGCCCCTTCCGGACCGGGAGGGCGGCCTCGAGCGGGGCGACCACGCGCTCGACGAGCGGCCGCTCGACGTGGACGACCCGGAGCGCCGCCTTCGCGGCGACGAGGCGCACGCGCGGCTTCGCGTACGCGGTCCGCACGGTCCCGTACGTGCGACCCGCGTCGATCGCCCACACGGTCCGGTAGCGGGAGAGGCCCCAGGTGAGCAGCGCGGAGAGGTCGGCGTTGCGGCCGGACCGGGTCTCGCCGCCGAGGAGCGTCGCGTAGATCGTCACGCCCGAGCCCCGCGCAGCCGCGACCTGCGACCAGCCGGCGCCGTTCGTGTGGCCGGTCTTGACGCCGATCAGCTTCGGGAAGGTCGAGAGCAGGTCGTTCCACGTGTGCAGCGGGCGACCGGCGGCGGTGGAGTCGACGAGCCTGACGGTCGCGCGGATGAACGGCTTGTTCATCGCGACCCGGGCGAGCTTGGTCACGTCGCGCGCGCTGGAGACGTGGCCGGGCGCGTCGAGGCCGTCGGGATTGACGAAGTGCGTGTCCGTGAGCCCGAGCTCGCGGGCGCGCGCGTTCATCAACTCGACGAAGCGCGACACGGAGCCCTTGCCCACGAAGGCCGCGATCGCGTTGGCGGCGTCGTTGGCGCTCTGCACAAGCGCGGCGCGGATCAGGTCGCCGAGGGCGACGCGCTCCCCTGGGCGGAGGTTGATCGTCGACTCGCCGACCGAGGCTGTGCGCGCCGAGATCGTGGCGACGTCGTCGAGCGAGGCGCGCTCGAGCGCCACGATCGAGGTCATCAGCTTCGTGATCGAGGCCATCGGCAGGGGCTCGCGGGCGTCGTGCGAGGCCAGCACCTCGCCGGTGGCCGCGTTCTGGACGAAGTACGCCTCCGCGTCGACGGGCGGCGGGGCGGCGGCCGCGGCGACGGCCAGGGCGAGCGCCGCCGCGAGAGCGAGGAGAAAGGCGGCCCGCTTCACGCGGCGGGCACTCTACTTGACGCGGATGCGCTGACCGATCGTGAGGGCGACGGGGTCGACGTCCGGGTTGAGCACGAGTAGCTGCTCGACCGTCGTGTCGAACCGGTCGGCCACGACGGCGAGCGTGTCGCCCGACTGGATCTCGTAGAACTCGGCGCCGGCGGCCTCGGTCGTCGTCCCGCCGCCGGTTTCCGTCACGGTCGTCTCCGCCGGAGCGGTCGTCGTCACCTGGGCGGTGGTCGTCGGCGGAGGCGGTGCCGACTCCCCGTTCTCGAGCCCGGAGCGCACGAGCAGGACGGCGACCGTGACGGCGGCGAGGAAGGCGGCCGGCGCCGCGTACCGCGCGAGCCGCGCGCGACCCCTCATCACCAGCCCGAAACCGACCAGACGTCGGCCCGCAGACGCGCTGCCTCGGCGCCGGCCGCCACGCGCCAGTCGTCGTTGCCCGCGCGGTAGGCGAAGATGACGGAACGGGAAGCGGTCACGAGCGCGCTCGCGGGGCCGCTCGTGAACGCGCGGGCCACGTCGGCGGGCCTGGCGCCCTGCGCGCCCACGCCGGGCAGCAGGAGCACGGCCCGCGGCAGCAGCTTCCTCGCCTCCGCGACCGCGCGGGGGACGGTCGCCCCGACGACCGCGCCGACGCTCGAGAGCCCGCGCTCGCCGGTCAGGTCGGCGCCCCAGTCGGCGACGAGCCCGGCCACGTGCTGCCACACGCGGCGCCCGTCGGAGAGCGTCAGCTCCTGCACGTCGCCCGCGCCCGCGTTCGAGGTGCGCACGAGGCAGAAGATGCCCGCTCCGTGCAGACGGCATGCCTGCAGGAACGGCTCCACCGAGTCGCCGCCCAGGTAGGTGTTGACGGTGAGCGCGTCGGCGAGCGGCGGCTCGCCCTCGCGGGGCTCGAGGTAGGCGGCCGCGTAGGCGCGGGCGGTCGAGCCGATGTCGCCGCGCTTGCCGTCCGCGATCACGAGCAGCCCGGCGGCGCGCGCGTAGCCGCACACCCGCTCCAGCGCGCCGACGCCGTCCGCGCCGAGCGCCTCGAAGAAGGCAAGCTGCGGCTTCACGGCGACGACGTAGGGCGCGACCGCGTCGACGATCCCGCAGCAGAAGCGGGCGTAGGCGTTGGCGGCGTCGCCGCGGCCGAGCACGGCCTCCCCGCGCAGCTCGACGGGCAGCAGGTCGAGGCGCGGATCGAGCCCGACGACGAGCTGGCTGCGCTTGCGCTCGACCGCCTCGGCGAGCCGGTCGGCGAAGGTCGCAGTGGCCACGGAAGCCATGTCGCAAGGCTACGCGGCGCGCCGGAGATCCGCGAGCGGCACCACGCGCAGCTCGGGCGGAGGGCGGCGCAGGAACGAGCCGATCAGGAGCAGCTCGTCCGCGTCCGCCGGCCCCGGCGGCGTCCCGTCCCGCGCGGCCGCGGCCAGCCCGGCCTCGGCCTCGACGCGGCCCGCCTCGCCGGGCAGGAGCGTGCGGACGGCCGCGACCCGGCCGGCGGAGACGAAGAACGCGCGGCGGAAGCCCTGCTCGGCGGCCGGCACGAGCAGGCACAGCTCGAGCGCGCGCAGGCGCTCGAGCTCGGCGAGCGCGCCGGCGACGTCCTCCAGCGCCGCGATCCGGTCGCGCAGCCGCGCCGCGTCCTCGAAGCGGAGGTCGGCGGCGAGCCGGCGCAGCTTCGCGCGCAGCGCCGGCAGAGCCGCGGCGGGGTCGCCCTCCCAGCCCTCGAGCGCGCGTGCGGCCTGCCGGGCGCGGGCCCGGCTCTTCAGCGGCCCGTGCGGGCCGGGCGTCTCGGTCACGCACCAGCCGGCGCCGCGGCGCCGCAGGTAGACGTGCCGGTCGGGCCG
>DATKBA010000149.1:0-6177 GCA_035514455.1 Gaiellaceae bacterium
TGCCGAAGTAGGTGCGGTCGCCCGAGAGCGCGTGCGAGATCACGATCCGGTTGACGCCGCCGTGCAGGACGGCGAGCGCGGTGTCCCACTCGCGCGCGAGCAGCCGCTCGAGGGCGGGGTGGACGCGGTCGAGCGCCTCGCCGAGCGACTCGCCGCCGAGAAAGCGCTGCGCCTCGTCCCGGACCTGGAGCGCGCCGACGAACGCCGCCTCGAGCTCTTCCGGCGGGATCGCGTCGAGCCGCCCGCCGCGCCACTCCGCCAGCTCCGGCCAGAGCTCGACCTCGTGTCCGGGCGCGACGATCTCCGCGGTCTGGAGTGTGCGCGGCAGGTCGCTCGCGACGACGAGATCGAAGGCGATGTCGGCAAGAGCGTCGCGGGCCGCCGCGGCCTGCTCTCGGCCGCGCGGCGTCAGTGGCACGTCCTCCGGCTTGACCGGCGCGCCGGCCTCGTCGACGTACGACACGTCGCCGTGCCGCATCAGGATCAGCCGGCGCCTCACTCCTCGTACTTCGCCAGCGCCCGCGGGTTCGACACGCGCAGCTTCTGCGCGACCTGCTCCTTCAGCAGCGCGACCGCGTCCTCGGGGACGTCACCGGCCCGGATCCGGCGCGCGAGCTCCCAGTCCTCCTCGCGGGGAGGCGTGGTCGCCCAGAGCTCCCGCTCGGCGATCCCGAGCCCGTTGATCGCGACCAGTGTGCGGAACTTCAGCCGGTGGTCGTCGAGGATCGGGAGGATCTCCTCCTGCAGGAACTCGCGCACCGCCTCGGCGAGCTCCTGCGGCGTCGGGCGGTCATGCGGCATGGTCGATGAGATCCAGCAGCTCGTACTCCATCTCGGCGGCGAGCCGGCCGAGCACGGCGAGCTCGACGCTGCGCTCCTGCCCGTTCAGGTGCCGGCGCGACTGCGTCAGGCAGCCGGTCGCCCACTTGACGTTGCCGAACACCTCCCAGGTGAGCAGCTCCTCCCGGCTCACCTCCAGGCCGGTCAGCTCCGCGTAGCGGTCGAGGTAGCGGTCGAGGTCGCCGACGCCGCCGAGGTGCCTGTCGTCGGCGCCGAAGCGCCACGCGCGCACGAGCGGCCAGGCGACGTCCTCGACCGGGTCCGCCAGGTGCGCGAACTCCCAGTCGAGCACCGCGACGATCCCGCGCTCGTCGACCGCGATGTTCCCGATCCGCCAGTCGCCGTGCACGACGACCGGCTCGCGCCCGCGGGGGAGCCGCTCCTTCACCCAGTGCAGCCCGAGCTCGATCGCCGGGTGCGGCTCGCCGACCGAGTCGAGCTCGTCGTAGAAGCGCGCCACCTGGTCGCCCGTCTCGAGGAAGGGAAGCCGCGCGGGCGGGATCGCGTGGATCTTCGCCAACTCCTCGGCGAGCTGGACGTCGAGGCCGGGCGGCGGATTCTTGACGATCCGGCGGCCGATCGTCTCGCCGTGGATCCGCGCCATCACGAATGCCTCGCGGCCCTCGACCTCCCCGAGATACGCGATCGGCTCAGGCACCTTCACGCCCGCCTCGTGCGCGGCGCGCAGCACCTCGAACTCGTGCTCGAGCGAGAGCGTCCCCTGGTGGATGACGCCTCCGGCGGCGCGGCGGATCAGCAGCTCGCGGCCCCCCGAGTCGACCGCCCAGGCCTCCTTCGAGGCGCCGCCGGCGAGCAGGACGGCGCGCTCGACCGGCGCGCCGAGCACGCCCGCGAACGCCTCTCTCACAGCACTAGCTCCGCCATCACGGCCAGCGCCTCCTGCTGGCGGGCCTGGAGCACGAGCGTCGAGATCCCCGCCTCGCGCCACGGCTCGAGCCGCTCCGCGATCCGCTCCTTCGGGCCGACGAGCGCGATCTCGTCGACGAGCTCGTCCGGGACCGCCATCGCCGCCTCGCCCTTCTTCCCGGAGAGGTAGAGGTCCTGGATCGTCGCCGCGGCCTCCTCGAAGCCGTAGCGCTGCGTGAGCGAGTTGTAGAAGTTCTTGCCGCGCGCGCCCATGCCGCCGACGTAGAGCGCGAGCATCGGCTTGAGCATGTCGCGGCACTGCTGCACGTCGTCGCCGACGAGCACGGGGCACATCGGCGCGATCCGGAAGCCCTCGGGCGCGCCCTCGAGCGAGGGGCCGTGGATCTCGCGGAAGCGGTAGGGGCTGAAGAAGATCGGCAGCCAGCCGTCGGCGATCTCGGCCGCGAGCGCGACGTTCTTCGGCCCGATCGCGGCGAGGTAGATCGGCACCTCGCGCCGGAGCGGCTTCAGGATCAGCTTCAGCGGCTTCCCGAGCCCGGTCGCGTCGTCGCCGGAGTAGGGGATGTCGTAGTGCGGGCCGTGGTGCTCCAGCGTCTCCCGGCGGAGCCCCGCCCGGACGATTTCGACGTACTCGCGCGTGCGGCCGAGCGGCTTCCCCCACGGGACACCGTGCCAGCCCTCGACCACCTGCGGCCCGGACGTGCCGAGCCCGAGCAGCACGCGGCCGCCCGAGAGCTGGTCGAGCGTCGCCACCGTCATCACCGTCGTCGCGGGCGTGCGCGCCGGCATCTGCATGATCGCCGTGCCGATCCCGATCTGCCCGGTCGTCGCGGCGATCCAGGTCGCCACGGTGACGGCGTCGGCGCCCCACGCCTCGGACGTCCAGGCGGAGTGGAAGCCGAGCCGGTCGGCCTCCTGCGCCATCGCGACCGATCCGATCGGGTCGTCGTAGCCGAGCTGGAGTCCGAGCTTCACAGCGGCGGCACCATCCCCTCGGCGCCCTCGACCCGCGGGCCGGGGACGTTCGGAAACTTGAACAGCAGCGGCTCGCGGCCCGGCTGGCACACCCACGCCTGGCCGGTCAGCTCGCTCCGACCCGCGACGAGGATCGCCTCGGCGATCTGCTCCGGCTCCATCAGCGGGAAGCCTGCCTCGTCGAGCTCCGCCTGCACCGGCTCGGTCATCGGCGTGCGCACGATCCCGGGACAGACGAGGTTGACCCGGATCCCGCGCGGCTCGAGCACCTCCGCCATCGAGCGCGCGTAGCCGACGACGGCATGTTTCGTGAGCACGTAGAGCGGACCGGAGGCCATCGGGATCAGCCCCGCGAGAGACGCCGTGACGACGAACGCGCTCCCCTCCTGCATCCGCGGCGCGAGCGCCTGCACACCGAAGACGACGCCGTCCACGTTGACGCCGAGGATGCGACGGTAGTCGTCGATCGTCCCGTCGCCCTTCGCGACCACGCCGGCGTTCAGGCAGACGAGGTCGGCCGCCTCGACGTCGAGCCAGGCCTGCGGATCGGAGACGTCGAAGCCGCCGGCGAGGTCGAGGCCGCGCACCCGAGCGCCCTGGGCTTCGAGCGCGGCCACGAGCGCGCGGCCGATCCCGCCCGCGGAGCCCGTCACCACGGCGGTCTCAGGGAACTGTCTCTCAGACAACCAGGACGACCTTTCCGGTGGAGCGGCGCGAGGCGATCAGCTCGTGCGCCTCGTTCGCCTGCTCGAGCGGGTACTCCGCGCCGACGACGGGCTTCAGCAGACCGCGCCGCCAGAGCGCGAGCAGCTCCCGCGCCTCCTCCTGCACGAGCTTCGGCTGGAAGCCCATCAGGCGCCCGAGATAGAAGCCGATCGCTCCGGTGTTGCGGCCGACGAGCCGCGCCGGGTCGACGGGCTCCCACGGGCCGCCGGCGAAGCCGATCCCGATCGCGACGCCGAGCGGGCGCAGGGCCTTCAGGCAGGCCGTGTAGACCGGGCCGCCGACCGGGTCGAGCGCGACGTCGACGTCGTCGAGATCGCCGATCTCCTCGTAGGACACGGTGCGCGTTGCGCCCAGCTCGCGCGCGAGCGCGAGCTTCTCCTCCGAGCCGGCGGCGGCGGTCACGTTCGCGCCCGCGAAGAGCGCCAGCTGGATCGCGGCCGTGCCCACGCCCCCGGCGGCCGCCGTCACCAGCACGTTCGAGCCGTGGTGGATCCGGGCCTGGCGCGTGAACGGGATCCACGCCGTCAGGTAGGTCGTGAGGAAGGACGCCCCCTCCGCGTAGCTCGCGCCGTCGGGCAGGTCGAAGATCCACTCGTCGTCGACCGCGGCGCGCTCGGCGTAGCCGCCGCCGCTCGTGCGCACGAAGCCGAGCACCCGGCGTCCGTCGAGGTCGCCCGCCACCTCGTTGCCGAGGATCGCCGGCAGCGGCGGCGGCTGCGGGTAGTGGCCGAGGCGGATCAGGACGTCCGCGAAGTTGATCCCGGCGGCACGCACGTCCACGACCGACCGGCCGGGGCCGGGCTCGGGGTCGGGCACCTCCTCCACCGAGAGCGGCGCGCCGATCTCGTGGAGGACGGCGGCCCTCATCGGCCGGTGAAGTTCGGCTCGCGCTTCTCGAGGAACGCCACGACGCCCTCGGCCCCGTCCTCGCTGCCGATGCACCTGATGAAGCCCTGCGCCTCGCGCTGCATCCCCTCCGCGAGCGGGAGGTCGCGCGTCGCCGCGGCCAGCTCCTTGATCACGCCCATCGCGAACGGCGAGCGCTGCGAGAGCGTCCGCGCCAGCTCGAGCGCCGCGTCCAGCAGCTCCGCGCGCGGCACGACCCTCTCGACGAGGCCCCAGTCGTACGCCTGCGCGCCGGAGATCGGGTCGCCGGAGAGGTTGAGGTAGAGCGCGCGCCCGTGCCCGACGAGCCGCGGCAGCCGCTGGGTGCCGCCGCCGCCCGGGATCAGGCCGAGCTTGATCTCGGGCTGGCCGAGCTGCGCGTCCTCGGCGGCGATCCGGATGTCGCACGCCATCGCGAGCTCGAGCCCGCCGCCGAGGCAGTAGCCGTGGATCGCCGCGATCACCGGCGTGCGGCCGGCGTCCATCCGGAGCGCGAGCTTCTGGATCCCGCGCGCGGAGCCGCCCGAGGCGGCCTCCTCGACCTGCTCACGCAGCGCCGGGAACTCGGTGATGTCGGCGCCGGCGACGAAGGCCTTCTCGCCCTCGCCGCGCAGGACGATCGCGCGCGTCTCGTCGTCGCCGTCGAGCCGGTCGTACTCCTCCTCGAGCTCCTCGAGCAGCTTCGACGAGAGCGCGTTCACGGGCGGGTGGTCGAGGGTGACGATCGCGACGCGCCCGTCCTGCTCGACCTTGACGTACTCAGCCATCTGTCTCCTTTATCTCGGCCCCATCCGGAGCGCTCCGTCGAGGCGGATCACCTCGCCGTTCAGGTACTCGTTCTCGACGATGTGCTTGACCAGGGCTGCGAAGTCCTCCGCGCGGCCGAGCCGCTTCGGGAACGGGATCTGCGCCGTCAGGCTCTCGCGGATGTCCTCCCGCATCGGCCCGAGCATCGGCGTGTCGGAGGGGCCCGGGGCGATCGTGACCACGCGGATCCCCTTCGAGGCGAGGTCGCGCGCGACGGGGAGGGTCATGCCCGCGACGCCCGCCTTCGAGGCCGAGTAGGCCGCCTGGCCGATCTGGCCGTCGAAGGCGGCGTTCGAGGCGGTGTTCACGATCACGCCGCGCGTGCCCTCCTCGTCCGGCTCGTGCTCGGCCATCTTCGCGGCCGCGAGCGAGAGGACGTTGAAGGTTCCGATCAGGTTGACCTCGACGATCTTGCGGAAGCGGTCGAGCGGGAAGCCGATCACGCGCGCGCCGCCGCCGATCCCGGCGCAGTTGACAGCGCCGTGCAGCTCGTCGAGCGGCTCGACCAGCGCCCGCACGGCCGCCTCGTCGGTGACATCCGTCTCCGGCAGGTCGGCGATCACGACCGTTGCGCCCTCGCGCTCGAGCATCGCCGCGGTGGCCTCCCCGAGCCCGGAGAGGCCACCCGTGACGACGAACGTCTTGCCGGAGATCCGCACCTAGGAGACCGGCGCCTTGACGAACTGCTCCCGCAGCGCGGTCTTGCGGAACTTGCCGACGGCGGTCTTCGGGATCTCGTCCACGAACTCGTACGCGTCCGGGAGCCAGAACTTGGCGAAGTCCGGCGCCAGGAACTCGCGCAGCTCGTCGGGCGTGGCGGTCTGGCCCTCGCGGAGCACGCACACCGCGAGCGGCCGCTCGTCCCACTTCTCGTGCGGGATCGCGATCACGGCCGCCTCGGCGATGGACGGGTGCGCCATCAGCGCGTTCTCGAGGTCGACCGACGAGATCCACTCGCCGCCCGACTTGATCACGTCCTTCGAGCGGTCCTTGATCATCACGTAGCCCTTCGGGTGGAAGGACGCGATGTCGCCGGTCTTGAACCAGCCGTCCTCC
>DATKBA010000150.1:0-3189 GCA_035514455.1 Gaiellaceae bacterium
CCGCGGCGCCCCGCCGGCGGACGTGCCCGCGCTCGCCGACCTCGTCCACCGCCTCTCGCGGCTCGGGGAGGACCTGCCGGCGCTCGCCGAGCTCGACCTGAACCCGGTGCTCGCGCTCCCGGACCGCTGCGTGGCCGTGGATGCCCGCGTCCGCCTCCGCCGCCCGGAGGCGGCGGCGCCGGTCAAGAGCTGGTAGGCGCCGCTGCGGCTTTCCCGCACCGGGATCGGCGCGGGCGCGGATTCGCGAACCGGGCGCGATCGGCGACGATCGTGGCATGAGCGAGGTGTTCGCGCGCGTCCTCGCACCCGCCCGCGGACCGGCGGCGCGCCTCGCCGCGCGCCTCGCCGACGCGGTCGAGGAGGTGGAGCTGCCCGTCCAGGGCGAGCCCGACGACGGCTTCCTCGCCGGGCTCCGGCGGCGCGGCGCGACGCTCGTCGCGGTGGACGCCCCAGGCCACAGCCGCCCCGTCGGCATCGTCCTCGGGTCGGCCGCGACCTTCCTGCTCCACGAGGCCCCGTGCTCGGTGCTCGTCGCGCACGAGTGGGACGAGGACGACGAGGGGTGGCCGCGGTCGGTCGTCGTCGGCGTGGACGGGTCGCCGGAGTCGGCGCGGGCCCTCGACGCCGCCCGTGAGCTGGCGGCGCGTACGAGCGCGCGGGTGCGCGCGGTCGCCGGCCTCCGCGACGCGCACGTCGGCCTCGACGCCGCCCGCGAGCTCGTGCCCGGGCTCGAGGAGCACCCCAACGACGCCGTGGGCCTCCTGACCGAGCTCTCGGAGCAGGCGGATCTCGTCGTGCTCGGAAGCCGGGGCCTGCGGGGGGTCCGCGCGCTCGGCAGCGTGAGCGAGCGGGTCGCGCACGAGGCGCGCTGCCCCGTCCTCGTCGTCCGGGGCGAACCGTGATCCGGCGGCTCCTCGCCCTCCAGGCGCTGCTCGCCCTCGCCGCAGGCGGAGTCCTCCACGGCCTCGACCGGCCGGGCCTGGGCGACCTGGTCTGGGCCGGCTCGACCGCTCTCATGCTCGTGCCGCTGACGTGGTCGGTCGCGCGTACGCTCCTGCGCCGCGACGTCGGCGTGGACGCGATCGCGCTCGTGGCGATCGCGACCGCCCTCGCGCTCGGCGAGTACCTCGCCGGCGCCGTCGTCGCGCTGATGCTGGCGGGCGGCAACGCTCTCGAGGCCTACGCGGCTCGCCGGGCGCGGCGCGAGCTGACCTCCCTCGTCGAGCGGCAGCCGCGCGTGGCGCATCGGCTCCGCGCCGGCGCGATCGAGGAGGTGCCCCTCGCGGACGTCGTCCCCGGCGACGCGATCCTCGTGCGCGCGGGCGAGATCGTCCCGGTGGACGGCGTCGTCGCGGGAGAGGAGGCCGCCCTCGACGAGGCCGCGCTCACGGGTGAGCCGCTGCCGAGGACGGCCCGGCGCGGGGAGCCGGTGCACAGCGGCACGGCGAACGCCGGCGACGCGTTCGAGCTCCGCGCCGTCCGCCCTGCCTCCGAGAGCACGTATGCCGCGCTCGTCCGCCTCGTGGAGCAGGCGGGCCGGCGCCGCGCCCGCTTCGAGCGGCTCGCCGACCAGTACGCGGCGTTCTTCCTGCCCGTGACGCTCGCGACGGCCGGAGGCGCCTGGGCTCTGAGCGGCGACCCGGTGCGAGCGCTCGCGGTGCTCGTCATCGCGACCCCTTGCCCGCTGATCCTCGCCGCCCCGATCGCGTTCGTCGCGGGAGTCTCCCGCGCCGCCCGGGCCGGCGTGATCGTCAAGGGGGCGGCGGCGATCGAGCAGCTCGGACGGGCGCGGACGGTCCTCCTCGACAAGACCGGGACGCTGACCGTCGGGACGCCGCGAGTCGAGCGCGTCGCGCGCTTCGACGGGCGCGGAGAGGCGGAGCTGCTCCGTCTGGCCGCGTCGCTCGACCAGCTCTCGGCGCACCCGCTCGCCGAGGCGCTCGTCCGCGAGGCGGCCGCCCGCGGGCTGGGTCTGAGCTTTCCGTCCCGCGTCGAGGAGCGGCCGGGCCACGGGATCGAGGGCGACGTCGACGGGCGGCGCGTGACGGTGGGCGACGCGATCTGGCTCGCGGAGCGAGGCTACGCCGGCGCGGACGCGACGCCCCTCGCCGACGAGGGCCGCGTGACCGTCCTAGTGGGCGTCGACGGCCGGCTCTCGGGCGCGCTCGTCCTCGCCGACCGGCTGCGCGACGACGCCCGCGCGGCGGTGGACGAGCTGCGCGGCGCCGGGATCGCCCACATCGCGATGGTGACCGGCGACCGCCGCGCCGTCGGCGAGGAGATCGGCCGCGCGCTCGGCGTCGACCGCGTCTACGCCGAGCGGACGCCCGAGGACAAGCTCGAGGTCGTCCGCGCGGTGCAGCGCCAGCCGGGGCTCCGCCCCGTCGTGATGGTCGGGGACGGCGTCAACGACGCGCCCGCGCTCGCGCTGGCCGACGTGGGTATCGCCATGGGCTCGGCCGGCGCGACGGTCTCGTCCGAGACGGCGGACGCCGTCATCGTCGTCGACCGGATCGACCGCGTCGCCCACGCGGTCCGGATCGGCCGCCGCTCGCTCGGGATCGCGCGCCAGAGCGTCATCGCCGGGATGGCGCTCAGCTTCGTGGGCATGGCCCTCGCGGCCCTCGGGCACATCACGCCGGTGGCGGGGGCCCTGATCCAGGAGGCGATCGACGTCGCGGTGATCCTCAACTCGTTGCGGGCGCTTCGCTAGCGAGGGCGGGTTCCGTAGTTCGCCGCAGGCCCGATCGGCGAGCCGACCGATGCCGCCTCGCGCCGCCCGGGCGACGATGTGCGCGAACCGGCCAAAAGGAGGCTGCGATGAAGGTCAAGGAGCTGATGCGGACGGACGTCAAGACGGTGACGCCCGGAACGCCGCTGAAGGAGGTCGCGGCCCTGCTCGCGGCCGAGAGAATCTCCGGAGTGCCCGTCTGTGACGAGCGCGGCGGCGTGCTCGGGGTCGTCTCCGAGGGGGACATCCTCTTCAAGGAGCGCGGGCCGAGGGAGCGTCACGGCGGGCCGCTCGCGTGGGTGATCGACACCGGCGTGTACGCGGAAGCCGTGAAGGCCGCCGCGCGCACCGCGGGCGAGGCCATGACCGCACCGGCCGTGACCATCGGGCCCGAGCGCTCGGTGACCGAGGCCGCGCGGCTGATGCTCGACCGCGAGGTCAACCGGCTGCCCGTCGTC
>DATKBA010000151.1:0-6592 GCA_035514455.1 Gaiellaceae bacterium
GGCATCTACGAGGAGCCGGAGCTGACCGTCGTCGTCTCCGAGGTCCTGCAGGCGATCACGAGCCACCGTGCCGACGGGCAGCCGCTGGCGCTCGAGGCGGGCATCCTCCGAGTCGCCGACGCGCTCGACATGGCCGAGGGCAGGTCGCGCATCCCGTTCGAGAAGGGGCGCGTCTCGATGCACTCGCTCTCGGCGGCGGCGATCGACGACGTCTCGATCGAGGACGGCGCCGAGCGGCCGGTCAAGATCGAGATCGTGATGAACAACTCGTCCGGTCTCTTCCAGGTCGACGGGCTGCTGAAGGCGAAGCTCCGCGGCTCCGGGCTCGAGCCCTACGTCGAGGTGATCGCGCACATCGACACCGAGGCGGAGAAGCGGCTCGTGCCGGTGTACCGGCTGGAAACGTAGTCGAAACGTAGGCGCTAAACTGGCCTGCGCACGACGGTGCGGGATCGTCTAATGGTAGGACGCTCGGCTCTGGACCGAGTAGTCTAGGTTCGAATCCTAGTCCCGCAGCTGTGGGCCCTGCACGGGGTTCCCTGTCCGTTTCCGGCCCGGTTTTTCCCGCAAGCTGCGCCCGGGGCGCTTTGCCCCGCGAGGCGAACCGTGATATGCCGTTCGGTGATGGGCCTGCTGGGACGCCGTGCCGTGCTCAGGCCGCTGGACGAGGCGGCCGCCTACGCGCGCTGCCACGGCAGCCGCGAGAACGACGTGCGGATCGTGAAGCTGCCGCCGCGACGGCCGCGCTACGACGTGCTCGCGAGCGGCGAGGAACTGCGGGAGCTCTTCGAGCAACGCCTCGACGCCCGCGACCCCGAGACCGCGTAGGTCCACGCAGAAAGGGCTCCGAGGAGCCCGTCCTGCGTCGCTGCCCGGCGACTCAGAGGCCTGCGAGGCGCGGCCGCTTCACGTACGCGAAGCCGAGCCCCAGGACCAGTGCGAGCACGATCCCGCCGATCGCCAGCGAGACGCCGTCGTCCCAGGCGACCGAGGTGCCCCGGCCCGCCTGCTCGGACCCGGCGATCGAGTGATGGACGGCCGCCTTCGAGGCGACGTCCTCGCCGTGGATCGGGGTGCCGGTCGCGAGGTCGGCGCCGATCCCGGCCGACAGCGGTACGCCGGTGTCCGGGTCGACGAGCCCCGACCACCCGCCCGCCGTCACGTAGCGGTTGCCGTTGCCGCCCTCGTCGAACTTGGCGGCGGCCGGCGACGCGAACGCCGCGAACGCGAGCCCGAGCGCGAGACGCCGGAGCCAGCGGTGCCTTCTGCGGTACGTCATCTCTGCTCCTCCTCCTTGCTTCGACTCCCTGCCTGAGCCCGCTAGACGGAGGAGGGCCGCGCTTTCTTCCCTTTCGTGACGAATCGCGCTTGAATCCCCCGTGCCGTCATGACGACCGAGGTCACCGACGCCCAGCTCGTCGGGCGCTGCCGGGCCGGCGATCCCGCCGCCTGGAACGAGCTCGTCGAGCGGTTCTCGCGCTACGTCTACGCGATCGCCATGCGCGCCTACCGCTTGCCCGAGCACGATGCGGAGGACGTCTTCCAGGAGGTCTTCGCGCGGGCCTACGAGCGGCTCGGCTCTCTCCGCGACGACGGCGCGGTCCGCCCGTGGCTGGCACAGCTGACCCGGAACGCGTGCGTCGACCGGCTGCGCGCCGGCGCTCGCGAGCACCCGGTCGACGAGCCGCCGGCCGAGGAGGCCGATGCGATGCTCGAGCAGCTCGACGAGGCGCTCGACGTCCACGAGGGGCTACGCGGCCTCTCCGGCGACTGCCGCGAGATCCTCGACCGCTTCTTCGCGCGCGACGAGAGCTACCGGACGATCGGCGAGGCGCTCGACCTCCCCGCGGGGACGATCGCTTCGCGGATCTCGCGCTGCCTCGGCAAGTTGCGTGAGCGGCTCGAGGGAAGAAGAATGGCTCCGGACCCGTCTGGAGAGCGGTGAGCGCGATGGTCCCACACGACGAGGAACGGCTCGGTGAGCTCCTGGGCCTGCTTCCCCCGGCCCCGCCCGGGTGGGTGCAGGCGGCGCAGGAGCTCCGCGTCGCACGCTTCGAGCTCGACGAGATCGTCGAGCGCGCGCGCGCGGATGCGGCCTTCCGGGCGAGCCTCGTCGCCGACCTCGAGGCCGCGCTCGCCGCGGCAGGGTTCGAGCCGAGCGCGGAGCTTCTCGCCGCGCTGCGCGCCCACCTGCCGGAGCTCGGCTGATGGGCCTCTACGACCGCGACCTGCGCGCGCTGATGGACGAGATCGCAGGCCCCTCCCCCGCTCCCGGCGCCGGCGCGGTCTCGGGCGTCGTGATCGCGATGGCGGCGGGGTTGATCGCGTCGGCCGCGCGCCGCTCCGCCGACTGGCCGGAGGCGAAGGGCGTGTCCGCGCAGGCGCAGGCGCTGCGCGGGCGGGTCGAGCGGCTGGCCGAGGCGAACGAGCAGGCCTACCTCGAGGCGCTGGCGCTGATCGAGGGCGCGGCCGAGGACGGCACCAGGGACGCGGCGATCGGGAAGGCGCTCGACACCGCCGCGGAGCTGCCGCTCTCGATCGCCGAGTGCGCGTACGACGTGGCGCTGCTCGGCGCCGAGGCGGCCCAGCACGCCGCGCCCGGCGGAGCCGAGGACGCGGCCGCCGCCGCCGTGCTCGCCGAGGCCGCGGCCCGCGCGTCCGCCGGGCTCGTCGCGGCGAACCTCGTCTCCCGACCGGGCGACCAGCGCGTGCTCGAGGCACAACGGCTCGCCGACGCCGCGACGGACGCCGCGAGGCGCGCCGTCGCGGCGTCTTCGTCCCGGTAGACGAGGCCGTTCGGGCCGCGAGGCGGCCCCTTCAGGGATTTGCGCGCGATGAGCATCCGCTTTCGCGGATGCTCATCTTGCGCTGACTAGTAGTCGACGGCGGGCCGGAACGCGAGGCGCGTCCGGCGCAGCAGCCGGAACCGGCGCCGCGGCTCGTCGCTCGTGGTGCTCACGAGGTGGGCCAGCCGGGCCCGCTCCGCCTCGCGGAGCATGTCGGCCTGCCGGTAGCGCGCGATCTCGTGCATCAGGGTCGGGTGCATGCGGGGATCTCCTTTCCGTCGCTGACCCACACGACGGGGCAGCGCCCCCGGATCTTCCCTCCCGTCCGAAAGAGACGGCCGGTCTTCGGTTCAGCCGCGCGGGAGGGCGTCGATCCGGTGGATCCAGGCCTCGAGACGGGGGTAGCGGCCGCCGAGCCGCATCGCGTCCCGGAGCACCTCGTGGAAGCGGTGCTCGTCGCCTTCCTCCCAGATCGCGGCGTACTTGAGGAAGGGAAAGGCGGTCACGTCGGCCGCCGTGAGCTCGTCGCCGAAGAGGTAGTCGCGGCCGTCGAGGAGAGCCTCGAAGCGCGGCAGCGCGCCGGCGATGCGGCGCTCCAGCTCCGCGATCCGCTCCCGGTCGGGCTCGGACTTCGCCTCCTCGGCGACGATCAGGTTCGGCGGCCGCTTCCAGAGCCCGTTGAACCAGTCCAGGAACGCGCGCAGCTCCTCCCGCCGGGCGGGGTCGCGGGGGAAGAGCGGCGGCTCGGGGAAGCGCTCCTCGAGGTACTCCAGGATCACCGGCGAGTCGCTGAGCACGCGCTCGCCGTCGACGAGCACGGGCACGAGCTCCTGCCCGCTCACCCGGACGACCTCGCTGCGGTCGCGGGGGTCGACGTCGACCCATTCGGCCTCGACCCCCTTGTGCGCGAGCGCCAACGCGACGCGCTCGACGTTCGTCGAGAACGGAGTGCGATAGATCCTCAGCACCGGACGAGGATCTCGTCGAGCGGCTTCCGCTCCAGGTCCGGAACGGTGCAGCCCGCGGCGGGAAAGCCGACCGGGATCACGCAGAACGGCCGCTCGTTCGCCGGTCGCCCCAGCAGCGAGCGCACGAACGCCATCGGGCTCGGCGTGTGGGTGAGCGCGACCAGCCCCGCTTCGTGCAGGGCGGCGAGCAGGAAGCCGACGGCGATTCCGACCGACTCGCGAGCGTAGTAGTGCTTCCGCTTCGACCCGTCCGCCGCCAGGCCGTGCACCTGCTCGAAGACGACGATCACGTACGGGGCGTCGGTCAGGTGAGGCTTGTGCTCATCGGTGCCGAGCGGAGCGAGAGCCTCCAGCCACTCCTCCGACATCCGCCCCTCGTAGTTGCGGCGCTCCTCTTCCTCCGCCGCCGCGCGCAGGCGCCGCTTGAGCTCGGCGTCGGAGACCACGACGAACGTCCACGGCTGCTGGTGCGCCCCGGAGGGTGCGGTTCCGGCGGCCGCGATCGCCGACTCGACGAGCTCCCACGGCACCGGCTCCGTCGAGAACTGCCGCACCGAACGCCGGCGGCGGTACCGGGCGAGGAGCTCGGCCGCCGCGCTGAGCTGCGCGGCGGCCTCCGGCCGCTCGTATGCGAGCGGGACGAAGGGGTAGGGCTCCACGCGGGAACCCTACCCCCCGCTGTCCGCTACTCCTCGTACTCGGGGCAGTACGGAGCCGTCGCGTCGTAGGCGCGCGACGTGTCGTGCGTGACCGCCCGGAGCGCGTCGATGCGGCCGTTGCCGAAGCACTCGTCGTAACCCAGCAGGCCCTGGTCGATCGCGGTGGACTGAAGGTACGACTCCACCTTCGTCGGCGACAGCTTCACGTCCCCGTCGGCACCGAGCGTGCCGTACTGGCTGACGATCAGCGCCGCGACGCCGGCCGCGTGCGGCGACGCCATCGAGGTGCCCTGGATGCAGAAGTACGTGTTGCCGGGGAACGTCGAGAGGATCGTCCTCGTGCAGTCGCCGGTCGAGCCGTTCCCGCCGGGTGCGGACACGTCGTTCGGGCCGGTGCCGTAGTTCGAGTAACGCGCCTTCTCCTTCCGCGAGCCGAGCGAGGAGACGCCGATCACGCCCTGCGTCTCCGCTGGCACGACCTCGCAGTTGTTCTCTGTGTCGGTCGGGTGCGCGAGATCCTCGTCCGAGTTGCCGAGCGCCGCAACCGGGGTGACGCCCTGGCTGCGGGCGTACTGGATTGCGCGCTCGACGGCGAGCCTGAACGAGCGCTGGACCGGATCGTCCATGCACTTGAACTCCGTCGACTGCTGGAACTCGTCGTCGTCGACGTAGAAGCTCATGTTGATCACGTCGAACTTCTGGTCGCCGGCGTAGGTGATCCCGTCGACGACCGCGCTGGCGTAGCAGTAGCCGGACGTGTCGCACACCTTGACCGGAACGAGCGTCACGTTCGGCGCGACGCCCACGATCCCCACGCCGTTCGCGCGGGCGCCGATCGTGCCGGCGACGTGCGTGCCGTGGAAGCCGTTGTCGGTGCACGGGTCCGGCGTGCCGACGCCCGGGCCGTCGGGGACGAACGCGATCGAGTTCCGGCCGCGGGCGCAGTCGACGTTCGAGACGAGCCCTTTGTGGAAGTCGACGTGCGTGCCGTCGATGCCGGTGTCGAGGACGCCGACGTCGACCGCGGGGATGCCTCCCTGGATGTCGTGCGCCTCGTCGGTGCGGATCTGCTGCATGTCCCACTGGATCGCCTCGAGCGGGTCGTCGACCGGCTCCGGCGCCGCGGTGGGGACGCCTTGCCAGGCGAAGTCCGCGCCGACCGACTCGACGAGCGACGAGGACGCGAGCGTCGTCGCGAACGTCGTGTCGGCGGAATGGACGACGAGGACGCCGATCTGGCGCGAGAGGTCGTTCGCGACCGTCCCGCCGGCGAGCGTGATCGCCGCCGCGATCGCCTCCGACGTGCCGGCGGCGGTGAACCCGTCCCCGCCCTGGACGCCGTCGAGGACGACGACGTACGCCTGCGTCCCGGTCGCCGAGATCGACGAGCCCGGGACCGCGCCCGCCAGGCCGGCGAGCACGACCGCGACGAGCGCTGCGACTCCTGTCTTCATCTGTTTCCCTCCTGTTCTGGTCACCCGAGCAGTCCGCCGGTGACGGTGACGTTTCCGTGGAGCAGGACGCCGCCGGCGGTCCACCCGTCGCCGAGGACGATCCGGAAGGCGTCGGCGTCGCCGGCGTCCTCCACTTCGGCGAAGAAGGAGATTCCGGGCACGCCGTCGACCGTGGCACGCCCCGTGATCGCGGCCGTCGCCCCCGTGATCGTGAGCGAGTCGATCGCCGTCGCGTCGACCTTGCGCCCGGACGTCTTGTCCCGGAAGACGAGCGTCCCGGTGGGCGCCGGCTCGCCGGCGAGGTAGATCACGTCGAGCCCGAAGGTCGCCTTCCCGCCCTTGGAGGGGCCGGAGAGGACCGAGATCTCGGCGAGCTCGCCGGGCGCCTGGCCGCCGCCCTTCGCGCTCCCGGGCGTGTTCACCGGCCGCACGAGGCAGCCGAGCCCCTCGCACTCGGTGAGGGCGAAGACGTCCATGCCGCGGGTCATGTCGCCCGTGTAGACGAAGCCCTTGTACTCCTTCGCCGACCACGTCTCGGCGCCCGGCATCACGTTCCAGCCGAGCGTGTTCCCCCACGTCGAGCGCGAGTCCTCGGCGACGCCGTCGGTCGAGCTCGAGGGGCCGGAGAAGTCGACGTGCCACGTGCCCGCGCCGTAGTGACCCGTCACAAACTGCCGGCCGGGCAGGCTCGAGACGCCGTCGAAGCCCGGCGCGATCTCGCCCGG
>DATKBA010000152.1:0-2066 GCA_035514455.1 Gaiellaceae bacterium
CCGGCGAGCAGCTCGATCGCGAGCGCCCGCTCGGCGTTGGCGAGCACCTGCATGGCCTTCAGCCCGGCGGCGTTGCCCATCGAGACGTGATCCTCCTGCCCCGCGCTCGTCGGGATCGAGTCGACGCTCGCGGGGTGACAGAGAGACTTGTTCTCGGAGACGAGCGCCGCCGCCACGTACTGCGGGATCATGAAGCCCGAGTTGAGGCCGCCCTCGAGGGTGAGGAACGGCGGCAGCCCCTCGGAGAGCGACGGGTTGACGAGCCGCTCGACCCGGCGCTCGGAGATGCTCGCGAGCTCCGACACCGCCATCGCGAGCACGTCGAGACCGAACGCGAGCGGCTGGCCGTGGAAGTTCCCGTTCGACACGACGATCCCCTCGTCGACGAGGACGAGCGGGTTGTCGGTGGCGGCGTTCAGCTCGACCTGGACGGTGGCCGCGACGTGGTCGAGCAGGTCGCGGCTCGCGCCGTGCACCTGGGGAGCGCACCGGAGCGAGTAGGCGTCCTGGACCTTGTCGCACCAGCGGTGCGACTCGATGATCGCGGAGCCGTCGAGCAGCGTGTAAATGTTTGCGGCCGAGTCGACCTGGCCGCGGAGGGGGCGCGCCTGATGGATCGCCGGGTGAAAGCTCGTGCGGGAGCCCTGGAGCGCCTCGAGCGAGAGCGCGCAGGCGAGGTCGGCGACGCGCGCCAGCCGGCGAGCGCGTACGAGCGCGAGCGCGGCCATCGCGGCCATGAACTGGGTGCCGTTGATCAGCGACAGCCCTTCCTTCGCGCCGAGCCGCACAGGCTCGAGCCCGGCGGCCGCGAGCGCGTCGGCGCCCGAGTGCAGCGCCCCCTCGAACCACGCGTGCCCCTCGCCGACGAGCGGCAGCGCGAGATGCGCGAGCGGGGCGAGGTCGCCGCTCGCTCCGACCGAGCCGCGCGCCGGCACCCGCGGCAGCACGCCGCGGTTGAGGCACTCGATCAGCAGCTCGACGGTCTCGATGCGGGCGCCGGAGTACCCCTTGGCGAGCGCGTTCGCGCGCAGCAGCATCGCCGCCCGCACCACGTCGGCCGGGTAGGGCTCGCCGACGCCGCACGCGTGGCTGCGGAGGAGCCTGAGTTGGAGCTCGTCGACCTGGTCGGGCCGGATCGACTCGGAGACGAAGCGCCCGAAGCCCGTGTTGACGCCGTAGGTGTGCTCGGGCGCGTGCTCGACGAGCGCCCGCGCCGCCGCCATCTTTCCGCGCCCCTCGTCGCTCAGCGCGACGGGGGCGCGGTGCACGGCGACCTCCCAGACATCCTCGATCCGGAGGTCGTCCCCGGTCAGCGCGTGACTCGCGATCACGCGAGCGAGTGTAGTGGCCTAGACGTGCATCGGCGCTTCGGTGCCCGGCGTGTGCAGGAGGTTCTCGACGTCCCTGACGCCCTTGATCCTGCGGGTGCGGTCGACGAGCGCGTCGATCAGGTCGCGCGACGGAACCTCGCCGCGGAGCTGCACGACGCCCTCCTGCGCGTTGACGCTCAGGCTGCCCTTGATCTCGTGCTCGTCGCGGAAGAGCTCGGACTCGACCTTGTCCTTCAGCGTCGCGTCGTCGTAGCTCTTCGGCACGAGGCCGGAGACGAGCCCGCGCGCCTTCCCGAGGACGACGGTGCCGCGGGAGCCGGCGAGCAGCCAGGCCGCGATGCCGGCCAGAGCGGCCAGCGGGAGAAATTTGCGCATATGAACCCCTTCGTTGTTGACACCTTCCCCTTCCGCGTCTGCCGGGACGCAAACCCCGTCAGGGGAGGAGCCGCAGCTCGAGCACGCGCGACTCGTCGAAGCCGTCGATCCGGAGCATCGCCCCGGCGGCGGCGGCCGCGGCCCCCGCGGGCATCAGGCCGACGAGCTCCGAGCCGACCACCTCCGCGCCGCGCGCCGCCGCCTCGGCCTCGATCCGCGCCACGATCTCGTGCAGCGCGGCGGCCTCCCAGTCCTCGACGTTCATCGACACCTGGACGACACCCGCCCGCGGCAGGTCGAGCCCGAGCGCGCGGACGCCGGGGAAGCCACCGCCGGCCTCGCGCACGACGGCGGCCACGG
>DATKBA010000153.1:0-3994 GCA_035514455.1 Gaiellaceae bacterium
GGGGATGCCGAACCCCTCGAAGCGCGAGGGGTAGACGAAGACCTCGGCGCCGCGCAGGAGCCGCGGCACCTCCTCGTCGCCCACGAACCCGAGCGGGACGACGCCCTCCCGGTCGAGCCGCGGCTGCTCCCCCCACCCCGCGCCGCCGGCGACGGCGAGCGCGAGCGTGCCGTCGAGCAGCGCGTGCGCCTCCACGAGCGTGCCGAGGTTCTTGCGCGGCTCGAGCGTCGCAAGCGTGAGCGCGTATGGGCGTCCCAGGTCCGCGCGCTCCCCCTCCTCGCCGAAGCGGTCGTCCACGCCGGGGTAGGCCACCCGCACGCGGTCGGGCGCCACGCCGAGGGACTCGACGACCTCGTCCGCGGTGAAGCGCGAGTTCGTGAGCACGACGTCGCACGTCCGGGCGGCATGGCGGTACTTGGCGCGGTGCATCCGGCGCGTGCGCCCGGTCGTCCACTCGGGATGGTGCAGCGGCACCAGGTCGTGGATCATCGTCGCCCGCACGCCGGCGCGCTGGGGCGGGTACATCCAGTCCCAGAAGTGCAGCACGTCGAACGGGCCGAGGAAGAGCTCGGCGGGCGGGTGGCCCAGGCGGCTCCAGGCTGTCCGCCATGCGTGCGCGAGCGGCAGCGTGACGATCCTGCGCTCCACCGGGATGCCGTCCAGGGCGTCGAGCAGGTACGGCTTCCCCCACGGGCTCGTCGGCGCGAAGGCGACGACCTCGTGCTCGCCTCCCGCAGCCTCGACGAGCCCGCGCAGGGAGCCGCGGATGTAGTTGCCGACCCCCGTCCGGGGATGGGAGAGGGGAGAGACGTCGAAGGCGATCCTCACGGCGCGAGGTGCTCGAACCCGAGGACGCGGATCCCGAGGCGCCGGGTGTCGTCGCTTCCGGGAAGGACGCCGGCCGGGACCGCCGTCGGCGCGACCGTGAACGTGACGTCGCAGGTCCCGTCCCTGTGCGGGCGAAGCGGGACGCGCAGCGTCGGGCGCTCCTCCGCGCGTCCGACGGTCGCGGCGGCGGGCGGCGCCCCGCGCTGCCGCGCGACGACCCGCTGCGCCGAGGGGATGAGGCGCCGGTCCCGCTCGAGCCGGACGACGAGGGTGCCGCCCCCGCACTCGTAGCGCCGGTAGGAGAAGGTCGGCCCGGACCAGCGGTCGCCGTGGATCCCGGCCGTCGTGTGCTCGAGCCGGAGCGGCCCGCCGGTGCGGAGGAGGACGATCTCCTTGGTGACGTCCCTCGCGACGACCGTTCCCGCGAGCGGCACGTGCTGATCCACGAGCGCGTACTCGGCCCGCACCTCCCGGCCGGCCGGGCCGCGCAGGAGGCCCGTCTCGAGGTCGGTCTCGAGCGGCGTCTGCGGCAGCCCCGTGGGCAGCGGGTCGTCGAGCGAGTAGACGGGCCCGACGGAGCGGCTGAAGAACTCGTTCTGGAGCACGGTCAGCCAGTCGCGGCGCGACGTCCAGAGCGCGGCGACCTCCGCGTCCGCCCCGACGGCGCGGTCCACCCAGTCGCGCTCGGCGTGCGTGATGCCCTGGAAGAGGTGGCCGATCGAGGCGGTGCGGATCCGGTGCTCGACCGAGTAGGCCGAGACGAGGAAGAACACGGCCACGAGCGCCGGGAGCAGCGCTCCGAGCCGCCGCGGGAGCAGGGCGAGGAGGAGCGCGAAGGCGGCGGCCACGCCGGCTGCCGGCAGCCACAGCCGCTCGAGCGGCACGCCGAGCCCCGAGACGTCCCACCAGAGCAGCAGGCCGAAGGTGTCCGAGGTCGCGCTCACGTTCACGAGCCGCTCGAAGGGCAGGAGGAGGGGGAGCGCCGCGGCCGAGCCGGCCGCGACGGCCGTGCGCAGCCGCGGCCTCGGCAGCCCGCGCTCGACGAAGACCACGAGCGCGACGACGAAGAGAGGGAACAGGTGGAAGAGGTTGCGCTCCTCCACCCGCAGCGAGAAGCGGGAGGCGAAGGCCGCGACCTGCACGACCATGCAGGCGGCGAGCGCGACCGTGGCCGCGAGGAACGCCCGCTCGCGCGGGGGGAGGGCCGGGGCGAGCGAGGCGAGGAGGAGCAGCGCGGCGAAGGGCGCGACCCCGAGGGCGAGGTCCAGCTCGGCGACGTGGTAGAGCGTCCAGCGCGCGACCTCCTTCAGCTCGTAGGGCGCCCCGGCGACCGGGCGGTAGGCCCCCAGCAGGTCGAGCGGGCCGCCGCCCCTCGCGACCTGCGCCGCGAGCAGGACGGCGACGCCGGCGGCGGGGAGCGCGTACAGCCAGCGGAAGCGCGCGAGCCCGCGAAGCCCGCTGCGCTCGGCCGCCACGAGGAGGAGCGGCGCCGCCAGCAGCGCGGGCAGGAAGACGAGCGCCTGCGCGCGCGTGAGGAAGGCGACGCCGACGACGCCCAGGAGCGCGGCGACGCGGAGCGCCGTCGGCCGTTCGAGCGCGAGCACAAGCGCCAGGGCGCCCGTTGCGACGAGCGGGTAGAAGGCGTTCTCCGTCATCAGCATCCCGCTGTAGAGCGCACCGGGGACGGCGACCGCGAGCAGCGCCGCCGCGAGCGCCGCTCCGGGCCGCACGAGCCGGCGCGCGAGCAGGTACGTCGGGACGGCCGCGAGCGAGAAGAGGAAGCCGTTGATCGCCTTCGCGAGCGCGTACGCCGCGGGCACCGACTCGTGCAGCAGGTAGGCCGGGGCGAGCAGCAGCGGGTAGACGACGCCGAAGGCCCCGCTGAAGGGCTCGTCCCGGATCCGCAGCTCGCCCGTCTCGGCGAGGCTCCTGGCGAGCTCCGCATAGACGAGCTCGTCCACCATGATCCACGGAGCCACGATCCGGCGCCCGAACGCGTAGCGGACGAGCGCCGAGACGGCGACGATCCCGGCGAGCCATGCCCAGGCGGGCACCGCCCGGACGAGAGTGAGCGGACGGCCCCGGACCGCCTGCACGGCGAGGCTACTCACCGATCCGCGTCTCCCGAAGGCGCGCGCCGAGCTCCGCGGCCTCGGGACTGCCAGGACCGATCCCCACGTCTGCGGCCGCGACGGCGAGCTCGCCGAGCACGGCGCCGGCGACGGCCCGGCCGCCCGCGGCCTCCTCCAGCGCGGCGGCGTAGAGCTCCGCGACCCGCGGCAGGGCGTGCTCGCGCCCGGCGTAGGCGCGCGCGGCCTCGCCCATCTGCGAGCGCACGGCTCCCTCCCGGGCCAGCAGCCCGAGCGCGGCGGCGAGCGTGCCGACCTCGCGCTCGTCCACGGGGACCTTGAGAGCGACCTCGCCGGGCAGCTCGGAGAACCAGCCGACGTCCGAGACGACGAGCGGCCGGCCGAGCGAGAGGGCGCGAAGCGCGATCCCGGAGGTCTCGCCCATCGTCGGCGACCGGAGGCCGACGGAGACGTCGCAGCGCGCGAGCAGCGCCCACAGCCGCCGCTCGTCCACGTAGTCCTCGCGGACGACGCTCTCGCCGTCGAGGCCGAGCCGGCGCAGCCGCGACTCGAGGTCGAAGCGGGGCGCGACCGCGCCGGCGAGGACGAGCCGGGCGCCGGGCCGTTCCTCCCGCAGGCGCGCGAACGCCTCGAGCAGCTGGGGCACGCGCTTGCTCGCGTTCACGTGGCCGAGGCAGGCGATCACGAAGTCGCCGTCGACCTCGGCGGGCACCACGCCGGGGTCCGGCCAGGCGGGATGGGGGATCCGCCAGATGCGGCCGGTGTAGCCGGCCGCCCGCGCCCGCTCCTCGACGTACCGCGAGTGCACGACCAGCCCGCGCTCCCGCGCGGCCTCGAGCACGAGCCCGGCGAGTGGGAAGTCCTCGGGCCGCTGCTCCCAGAGCGGCGGCACGCTCCGCTCGATCACGCCGTGGGCGAGGAGGCGCCCCGCCAGGCCGGCCTCGCGCTCCATCGCGTCGAGGTAGGCGGCGGCGTCCCCGCGCGCCAGCGTCAGACCGGCGATCAGGTGGTGGAGGACGATCTCGTGCAGGACGACGACGCCCGGCCAGCGGCGGAGCGCCTCCACGATCCAGCCG
>DATKBA010000154.1:0-19048 GCA_035514455.1 Gaiellaceae bacterium
TCGCCCTTGCCGTTCTCGAGCAGCTGGACGAGCGACGCGAAGCGCTTGTCCCCGGCCTGCTGAGGGAGCTTCAGCTCCTCGACGAGCGTGGCCGGGCCCCAGGGCGTCGCCGCCCGCGTCGATCCGCTGCTCATGCCCTCACGCTA
Source organism: Gaiellaceae bacterium (assembly GCA_035514455.1). Classification (GTDB taxonomy): domain Bacteria; phylum Actinomycetota; class Thermoleophilia; order Gaiellales; family Gaiellaceae; genus Gaiellasilicea. The sequence continues at coordinate 147 of DATKBA010000154.1, forward strand.
CGCGCACACTTGCAACGAGACCGTCACGGCGTCCGGGCGAAACCGCAACGATCGCTCCACCGAGATCTCGCGGAAGACCGCGGCAAAGCGCTGACCTGCTTCAGCGGCGCCGGCCGATCGCAACGAGGTAGTGCCGCGGGTGGCGGATCCCGTCCTCGTCGCGGTACTGCTCGTAGAACTCCACGGTCGAGCGGCGCAGCTCCTCGCGCTGTTCCGGGGGGAGCGCGTCTGCGAGCGTCTTCGTCGGCCCAAACGAGGTCGAGAACAGCTCCCACAGCTGCTCGCCCGAATCGCCGAGCTGCGGCGACTCCTGCTCGACGAACTCGAGCTCGAACGCGTCCTCCAGCAGCTCCCGCACGTGGGCCGGGGTCCCCCACTCGAGCGGCTTTCCCGCCTCGGGCGGCGGTGGCGGCTGGAACGACGCGAGCATCCGGAACAGGTCGCCGATTCCGCCCTCGGGCGTCCAGCAGGCGAGCCCGAGCCGCCCGCCGCTGCGACACACGCGCTTCAGCTCCCGGGCCGCGGCGCGGTGGTCGGGGGCGAACATCACGCCGAAGCAGGACGCGACCACGTCGTAGGCGCCGTCCTCGTACGGGAGCGCTTCGGCGTCACCGACCTCGTAGCGGATGTCCAGGCCCTGCTCGGCGGCCCGGCGCCGGGCCGTCTCGACGAGCCCGGGAGCGAAGTCCGACCCGGTGACGTCGGCGCCGCGCGCCGCCGCCCGCTCGGCGATGCCGCCGGTGCCGCACGCGACGTCGAGGAACGCCGCGCCGTCGAGCGGCTCCAGCCGCTCGACGAGGTCGTCGTGGATGTCGGCGAGGTGCTCGGCGACCCGCTCGAACGGCGCCGCGTCCCACATCGCGCTCTGCTTCAGCTTCAACTCCTCGAACGCCACTGACGGCCCCCTTTCTCGATCATGTGCCGAGGTGCGACCGGGACTTTACGCCGTCCCGCCGGCGAAGTCACACGGAGTCCGGACTCGGGATCGAGTCAGGCCGACGCGGCCGCGTCGCCGCTGAAGGGGCTGACGCTGAGGTACTTGAAGCCGGTGTCGACGGCGAGGGTGACGATGACCGCCGCCTTGCCGAGCCGCTCTGCGAGCCTGTGCGCGCCGACGACGTTCGCGCCCGTCGAGATCCCGGCGAAGATCCCCTCCTCTCGCGCGAGCCGCGTCGTCATCTCGATCGCCTCGTCGTCGCCGATCGCCTCGACATGGTCGACCTTCTCGGGGTACCAGTGCGGCATCACGAACCCGGTCCACCCCTGAATCAGGAACGGCCCCGGAGCGCCGCCGCCAATCGCCGCGGAGCTCGCCGGCTCGTGCGCTTGGATGAACACCCCGTGAGGCTTCAGCGCATCCGAGACGCCCATGAGCGAGCTCGCCGTGCCCATGCCCTGGCAGAACGCCGTCACCCGACCCTCGGTCTGCTCCCAGATCTCGCGGCCGAGCCGGTCGCGGTGGTCCGGGATGATGTACGGGTTGTTGAACTGGTCGGTCGCGTAGTGGCCCGGACTACCTGCGAGTTCGGCGGCCCGGGCGACCATGTTCCGAATGTCCTGCGAGGTGACCTTCGGCCGCCCCTCGACGGACGGGATGACGTCGATCTCCGCCCCGAGCGCCCGCATCAGCTGGAACCGCTCCTCGGTGAAGCAGTCTGCGATCACGATCAGGGCCCGGTACCCCTTCGCGCGGCAGACGAGCGCGAGCGCGGGCCCGGTGCTTCCGCCCGTGTACTCGACGACGGTCTCGCCGGGCGCGAGCAACCCGTCCTGCTCGGCGCCCTCGATCATCGCGAGCGCCATCCGGTCCTTCATCGAGCCGGTCGGATTGCGATACTCGAGCTTCAGCCAGAGCTCGGCGCCGTTCTGCGGCGCGCACCGGCGTAGGCGCACGACCGGCGTGTTCCCGATCGCCTCGAGAATTGACTCCACGGCGCGATCATCCCCGAGTCGCCTCGCCGCCGCAACGCCCTACGCGGCGGCCGCGCCGCCTAACAGGTCGCGCAGCCGCACGCTGCCGGTGGAGCCCCTGCAGGCGGCGGAGACGCCGGCGGTGGCGCACGCCTGACGCTCCGGGGGCGGGAGGGGTCGCTCACGTGCGGCCCCTCCCGTCACCCCGCTAGCACGTCGCGCAGCCGCACGTCTCGCCGCGCCAGCTGCGGCGACCCTCATGCAGCGCGAGCCCCGCGATCGCCAGCGCCGCGACCGGGTCGAGCCACCACCAGCCGAGAAGGGCGTTCCCGAGCAGCCCTGCGAGCACGGCGAGGGCGAGATACCCGCAGAGGATGTTCTGCGTCCCCTCCCCGTGCGTGGCGCCGGAGCCGAGCTTCACCGCGAGGCGTGTCTTCGCCCGGCCGAGGAGCGGCATGCCGACCGCGCTCGTCGCGACGAGGGCGATCCCGATCCAGCTCGTGTCCGGCCTGTCTCCGTGCCAGAGCTTCGTCACCGCCTCGTAGGCGACATAGGGCGCGAGGACGAAGAACTGGATCGCGACGATCCGCAGCGCTCGGGCCTCCGCCCGCGCTGAGTGCAGCCGCGTGCCGGTGAAGCGCCAGACGATCACGACGCTGGCGAAGCCCTCGACGAGCGCGTTGATCCCGAAGCCGGTGAGCGCGATCGAGCCGGCGATCAGCCCCGTCGCGATCCCGACGATCCCCTCGGTGCTCATCCACGCGAGCGAGAGCCACGAGAGCAGCCGCGCGCGGCGGGCGGCGTTCAGCCACTCGGCGGAGCGCGGCCGAGCGGCTGGTGGGCCGACCACGTCGAGAGCCCGGATCGTGCTCATCCGCTCTAGGAGGCGGAACGCTCGATTAGCTCGACGCGATAGCCGTCTGGATCGCGGACGAAGGCGATGAAGGAGCCGCCCTCGCGCACCTGGTACTTGGGCCGCTCGGGCTCGATCCCCTGCCCGGCGAGCGCGGAGAGGGTCGCGTCCATGTCGTCGACGGTGATCGCGATGTGGCCGTAGCCGGTCCCGACCTCGTACGAGTCGACGCCGAAGTTGTAGGTCAGCTCGAGCCGGTCGCCGTCGCCGGGCAGGCCCATGAAGACGTTGATCGCCTCCTCGCGGATCGGCATCCGCGCGCGCTCCTCGAAGCCGAGCGCGCTGTAGAAGGCGACCGAGCGGTCGATGTCGGTGATCCGGTAGCAGGTGTGGATGAGCTCCATGCGTGCGATCCTCCCGGTGGCGATGGCGATCGAGAGCAAAGAGTACGCTGCGCGGCGCGAGCGGCTCGGCGCCCTGCTCGCCGAGCGCGGGATCGACGCGCTCTTCGTGCCACCGTCGTCCGACCTCGAGTACCTGACCGGGGTCGAGCGCGACCTGCCGACCTTCGGGAACATCTCGTACGCGCACGGCTGGGTCGCGGGCGCCTTCCTCGCTCCCGGCCGCGAGCCGCTCTTCGTGCTGCCGCGCATGGTCGTCCAGTTCCACCTCGACGGCACGCCGCCGCCGGACGCGGTCGTCGTCCACGAGGACGCGGACGGGCGCACCCTCTTCGCCGAGGCCGCGCGCAGCCTGGGCGCGCCGAAGCGGCTGGCGGTCGGCGCGCGCACCTGGGCCGAGACCGCGCTCGAGCTACTGCGCGCCCTCCCCGGCGTCGAGCTCGTCGAGGGCTCCTCGCTCGTCAACCGTCTGCGGCGCGTCAAGTCGGAGGCCGAGCTCGCCCTGATGGGCCGCGCCTGCGCGCTGGCGCGGGAGACGATGGACGCGGTCGCTCCGCGCGTCGAGGCCGGCGTGACGATGAGCGAGCTCGTCGAGGAGGTCGAGCACCAGCTTCGGGTGCGCGGCTCGCGCTGCCCCTCCTTCCCCACCCACATCTTCACCTGGGGCGAGCACCGGCTCGACTCGAGCGACGCGAGCGCGCACGAGCCGCTCGCCGACGGCGACCCGGTGCTGTTCGACTTCGGCGCCGTCGTCGACGGCTACTGCTCCGACTTCGGCCGCACGATCCCCTGCGGCGAGCCCCCGCCGGGCTGGGAGGATGCACGCGCGGCGATGCTGCGCGCGCAGGAGGCGGGCCGCGCCGCCGCCGTGCCGGGAGCGCTCGCCCGCGAGGTCAACACCGCCTGCCGGGCGCCGATCGAGGCCGCCGGGCTCGGCGAGGGCTTCCGCCACCGGATGGGCCACGGGATCGGGCTCGACGTGCACGAACGCCCGTTCCTCTCCGTCGAGGACGACACGCCCCTCGAGGCGGGGATGACGTTCACCGACGAGCCGTCGGTCCTCGTCGACGGGGGCTTCGGCGTCCGCGTCGAGGACGTGATCTGCGTCGCCGACGGCGGCGCCGTGATCGTCTAGCTTGCCCGCGTTATTTAGCCCTGCTATACACACATGTATGGGACGCGTCCTTTTGCTCGCCGCGGTCGCCGCCGCAGTGCTCGCCTCGACCGCCGGTGCCGGTGCCGACCGGGCCGCCCACGACTGCGTCCGCGGCGGCGAGCTCTGGTTCTACGCGTCGGACGGGACGAAGCTCGTCGGTCACCGCTTCGGCACGGGCACGACCGCGGTGATCCTCGCGCACCAGTCCGAAGGCGACCTCTGCGACTGGCTGTCCTACGCGCGCCGGCTCGCGGGCAAGGGCTACTTCGTCTTCCCCGTCGACTTCCGCGGCTACGGCTTCTTGCAGGTCCGCACCGGCAGGGCCGCGAACCGCTACGCGGCCGACCTGACCGCGGCGGCTAAGGCGCTCCGCAAGCTGGGCAAGAAGAAGGTCTTCCTCGTCGGCGCCTCGATGGGCGGGATCGCCTCGCTCGTCGCCGCCGCGAACGCGAAGCCCGCGGTCGACGGCGTGGTCAGCATCTCCTCGCCGGCCCGCTACCGGGGCATGGACGGCGTCGCGACCGGGCCCCGCCTACACGTGCCCGTGCTCTACCTCGCCGCGCACGGAGACGACAACGCGGGCTACGACTTCTCGGAGGACGCGAGGCGGCTGCACGCCGCGGCCGCGTCGAAGGACAAGCGGCTCGAGCTTCTCCCCGGCTCGCAGCACGGGATCGGCCTCGTGGCGGGCTCCACGCGCGCGAAGGCGGCCGTGGAAGCCTTCCTGGCCAAGCGCTAGCGCTCCGGCAGGTCCTCGGCGACGACCGCGTAGAGGACGCCGTCGACCCAGCCGTCGCCGCGGCGGTAGGCCTTCCGCTTCACGCCTTCCCGGACGAACCCGGCCCGCTCCGCGTGGCGCTGCGCGCGCTCGTTGAAGCCGTAGATCTCGAGCTCGATCCGGTGGAAGCCGCGCTCGCGGAGCAGATGGGTCTGGAGGAGCCGCGCGGCCTCGTCCGCGAGCCGGCGGCCGCGGAACCGGGGATGCACGGCCAGGCCGCTGACGTGCACGATCGCGCTGCGCCGGTTGCGGAGCTCCCACGCCATGGCGCCCGCGCGCTCGCCGTCGAGCTCGACGACCATCACCCCGCCCGTCTCCGGATCCTGCGCGACCTTCTCCGCGACCCCGTCCCGGTCGTAGGAGCCGGCGGCGGCGAGAAAGGGCCGCACGTCCTCGTCGGCGTAGAGCTCGGCGAGGAAGTCCACGTCCCCGGCGGCCGCGGGCCGGATCGAGACGCTCACGGCCGGACCGTCACCGCGTCACGGCGCTGCATCCGGACGGCTCCGGACGCCAGAGCGACGCCGCCGAGGATGAGCAGCAGCCCGGCGAGCATCGTGAAGGTGATCCGCTCGTCCAGGAGCAGCGCGCCGTAGGCGAGCGCGAAGCCGGGCATCAGGTAGGTGACGAGCGAGAGCCGCGCCGAGCCGTGCAACGCGAGCATCCGGAAGAGGACGAGCTGAGCGAACGCCGTGCCCGCGAGCGCGAGCGCGAGCACCGAGCCGGTGGCCTCCCACGAGGGGACCGCGTCCGGGATCTGGAAGGCGGCGACCGGCGTCAGGATCAGGCCGCCCACGAGCATCGACCCGGCCGCGAGCACCGGCCCCGGCGTGCCCGAGACCGCCTTCTGCCCGTAGACCCCCGCGCTCGCGTACGCGAGCGAGGAGCCAACGACCGCGAGCGCGCCGGCGACCGCGAGCCAGCCGCCCTCCGGGTGGATCCCGGTGACCACGCCGACGCCGAGGATCCCGACCGCGAGCCCGAGCGCGCGCGTCCGGCTCAGCCGCTCGTGCGGGAGGAAGCGGAGCACGAGCAGCGCGTTGAAGATCGGCACCGAGGCCTGCACGACCGCGGCCAGGCCGGAGTCGATGTGCTGCTCGCCCCAGGCGATCAGCCAGAACGGGAGCGCTGCGTTGAGGACGCCGAGGACGAGCAGGTGGCGCCGCGCGGCCCACAGCTCGGCGGCAGCCCGCGTGCGCCCGAACCGCCAGGCGAGGTAGCCGAGCAGCACGGCCGCTGCGAGCAGCGTGCGCACGGCCATCATCGGCGCGGGCGGGATCTCGTCCACCGCGACCTTGATGAAGAGGTACGACGCGCCCCATACGCCAGCGAGGAGCACCAGCATCGGCCAGTAGCGGTTCACCGCCGCACCGTACCGGTGCCCAGAGCGACGCCCGCCAGCACGAGCGCGAGGCCGCCGAGCGAGACGGCGGTGACCGTCTCGTCGAGAAAGACGGCGCCGTAGACGAGCGCGAGCGCCGGGACGAGGTAGGTGACGAGCACCGCCTTCGACGCGCCCGCGCCCGCGATCAGCCCGAAGTAGAGGAGGTAGGCGACGCCCGTCGCGGCGACGCCAAGGTAGAGCACGGAGAGGAACGACTCCCAGCCGAGCATGCTCGCCTGCGCCGCGCCGAGCGGGAGCACGAAGAGAGTCGCCCACGCGAGCGAGCCGAGCGCGACGAGCGAGGCCGGCAGTCCGGCGAAACGCCGGCCGGCGTAGAGGCCGCCGATCCCGTAGCAGGCGCCGGCGCCGACGACCGCGAGCGCGCCGGCGACCGCGCGTTCGCCGCCGTTCACCTCGAAGCCGACGAGCAGGACGACGCCGCCGAACGCGAGCACGACCCCGGCGAGCCGCGCCCCGGTGACGCGCTGGCTCCGGTCGAGCGAGAGGGCGAAGAGCGCGGTGAAGAGCGGCGCCGACGCGTTGAAGATCGCGGCGAGGCCGGAGTCGATGTACTGCTGGCCCCAGGCGATCAGGAAGAAGGGGACGGCGGTGTTGATCAGCGCGAGCAGCGCGAGCGGCCCGGCGTACGCGCGGAGGGCGCCGAAGGAGTGGCCGGCCAGGCGCACGTAGACGGCGAGCGCGAGCGCGCCGGAGCCCATCCGGAGCAGGATCAGCGTCGAGGGCGCGAGGTCGCGCAGCGCGATCGCGATGAACATGAACGACGACCCCCAGATCGCGGCCAGCGCGGCGAGCATGATCAGGTGGCGCCGGCTCACGCCCCTGGCCGCCTTCCGCTCCCGCCCGGCGGAGCCGGGCTCCGCGGAAGGCTGGCGCCGCTCGCGCCGCTCCAGCCGAAGGCCCGTACCCCCGTACTGTGCCTCCGGCCTACGCGTCGCGAGCGGCGCCCCAGGAACGTGAGCGAGCTCACGCTGCTCTGCAACGCGTCGGCTGCCGTCCAACTTCCCGTCTACACTGAATCACCTGTCGCAGGTCGCCGAACAGCCACTCCATCGAGCCCTCGGCCTCACGGACGGAGAGCTGGCGCGCATCGTCGAGCTGCTCGAGCGCGAGCCGAACCACTTCGAGCTGGCGGTCTTCTCGCTCCTCTGGTCGGAGCACTGCGGCTACAAGCACTCGGCCCTCCTCCTGAAACGGCTTCCCTCCGAGGGTAAACGCGTCCTGCAGGGCCCCGGTGAGAACGCGGGCGTGCTCGACCTCGGCGACGGCGAGGCCGTCTGCTTCAAGGTCGAGAGCCACAACCACCCGTCGGCCGTCGAGCCGTTCCAGGGAGCGGCCACCGGCGTGGGCGGGATCCTGCGCGACATCATCGCGATGGGCGCCCGGCCCGTCGCGCTCCTCGACGGGCTGCGCTTCGCGCCCGAGGACCCACGCTTCGACCGCGCGGTCGCCGGGATCGGCGCGTACGGGAACTCCGTCGGCGTGCCCACGGTCGGCGGCGAGGCGTTCTTCGACGAGACCTACCGCGACAACGTGCTCGTGAACGCGATGTGCGTCGGGCTGCTCCCGGCCGACCGCGTCACGCGCGCCGGCGCGACCGGGCCGGGCAACCTCGTCGTCGTGTACGGCGCCACCACCGGCCGCGACGGGATCGGCGGCGCGTCCGTGCTCGCGAGCCAGGAGCTCGGCGAGGACGACGCCGACAAGCGCCCGACCGTCCAGGTCGGCGACCCCTTCACGGGCAAGAAGCTGATCGAGGTCTCGCTCGAGCTCGTCGAGTCGGGCCTCGTCGAGTCGCTCCAGGACTGCGGCGCCGCCGGGCTCGCCTCGTCGCTCTCCGAGATGGCGCGCGAGTGCGGGATCGACCTGCGCCTCGACCGGGTGCCGCTGCGGGAGGAGGGGATGGAGCCCTGGGAGGTGATGATCTCGGAGAGCCAGGAGCGGATGGTGGCGGTCGTCCGCCCGCAGATGCTCGACGCCGTGCTCGCCGTCTGCGACCGGTGGGAGCTGCACCGGGCCGTGATCGGCGAGGTCACCGACACCGGGCTCCTGCGCGCGCTCTGGGAGGACGAGGTCGTCGGCGAGATCCCCGCGCGCCTGCTCACGGACGAGTGTCCGCGCTACCGCGTCGAGCCCGTGCCGCGGGCCGAGCCGGCCGCCGTGGCGGCGCCGTCCGCGCCCGAGCCGCCGGAGGTGCTCGCCGAGCTGCTCGGCTCCTGGAACATTCGCAGCCGCGCACCGATCTACCAGCGCTACGACCACCTCGTCGGCTCGCGGACCGTGCGCCGGCCGGGCTTCGACGCCGCCGTGCTGCGCCTGCGGCCCGGCTACCGCGGGCTCGCCGTCTCGCTCGACGGGACGAGCCGGATCGGCCGCCTCTCGCCGCGGGCCGGCGGCCGGCTGGCCGTGCTCGAGGCGGCCCGCAACGTCGCGTGCACCGGCGCCGAGCCGCTCGGCTTCACGGACTGTCTCAACTTCGGCAACCCGGAGAAGGGCGAGATCGCCTGGCAGCTCGCCGAGTCGATCGAGGGGATGGCGGAGGCGTGCGAGGCGCTGCGCGTTCCGATCGTCTCCGGCAACGTCTCGCTCTACAACGAGACGGACGGGCGCGCGATCGACCCGACCCCCGTCGTCGGCTGCGTCGGCCTGCTCGAGGACGTGCGCGCCGTCCCGGGCGGGTGGAGCGCGGGCGACGTGATCCTGCTCGCCGGCGCCTCCCCCGTCTCGCTCGCGGGCTCGGAGTTCCAGGCGCACTACGGCGAGGTCGGCGGCAGGCCCGCCGAGCTCGACCTGGCGGCGGAGGCCGCGCTCGTCGACTTCCTCCGCCTGGCGGCGCCGCTCTGCTCGCTCGTCCACGACGTCTCGCTCGGCGGCCTCGCCGTCGCGCTCGCGGAGGCCGCGATCCACTCCGGCCTCGGAGCCGAGGTCGAGCTGCCGGACGACCCGCGCGCCTGGTTCGGCGAGGGCGGCGGCCAGGCGGTGCTCGCGTGCGCGCCGGAGACCGTCGAGCGGCTGGGCGGCGTGCCGCTGCGGCGGCTCGGCGTCGCGGGCGGCCCCGGCCTGCTCGGCCTCTCGCTCGACGACCTGATCGGAGCCTGGGCCTAGTCGTGTGCGGCGTCTTCGGGATCCGCTCGGACGCGCGCGACGTAGCGCGGCTCTCCTACTTCGGGCTCTTCGCGCTCCAGCACCGCGGCCAAGAGGCCGCCGGGATCGCGGTCTCCGACAAGGGGCGGCTGACCGTGATCCGGGACATGGGCCTCGTCGCCCAGGTCTTCGACGAGGAGAAGCTGCAGGCGCTACCGGGCGACGTCGCGATCGGGCACACGCGCTACTCGACGACCGGCGCGAACGCGTGGGCGAACGCGCAGCCGCTCGTCCACCACGGGCGCGCCCGGACGGTGGCGCTCGGCCACAACGGCAACCTGACGAACACCGCCGAGCTGCGGACAGCGCTCGCGGCGGAGCGGATCGAGCTCGGCGCGACGTCCGACACGGAGGCGATCGCGGCGCTGATCGCGAACGATCCCTCCCCGCTCCCGCTCGCCGTCGCCCAGGCGATGGCGAGGCTCGAGGGCGCGTACTCGGTCGTCGCGCTCTCCGAGGGAACGCTCGTCGGCTTCCGCGACCCGCACGGGATCCGGCCGCTCGCGCTCGGCCGGGTGGGGGACGACTGGGTGCTCGCGTCGGAGACCTGCGCGCTCGACCTGATCGGCGCCGCCTACGAGCGGGACGTGCGGCCCGGCGAGCTCGTCGTGATCGACGCCGAGGGGCTGCACGCGACCCAGGCGCTGCCCGAGGGGCGGCAGGCGCTCTGCATCTTCGAGCACGTCTACTTCGCCCGCCCCGACTCGACGCTCGCCGGCTCCGAGGTGCACGGCGTGCGCGTGCGGATGGGCGAGCGGCTCGCCGCGGAGGCGCCCGTGGAGGCCGACCTGGTGATGCCGATCCCCGACTCGGGCACCCCCGCGGCGGTCGGCTTCTCGCGCGCGTCCGGGCTCCCCTACAGCGAGGGCCTGATCAAGAACCGCTACGTCGGCCGGACGTTCATCCAGCCCGACGATGCGCTCCGCCGCCAGGGGATCAAAATGAAGTTCAACCCGCTCGCCGAGGTGGCCGGCAAGCGGCTCGTGATCGTGGACGACTCGATCGTGCGCGGCTCGACGATGCACCAGCTCGTCGCGATGCTGTTCGAGGCGGGCGCGGCCGAGGTGCACGTGCGCGTCTCCTCGCCGCCGATCGTCTCGCCCTGCTTCTACGGGATCGACATGGCCGACGAGGAGCAACTCGCCGCCGCGCACCGGTCCGTCGAGCAGATGCGCGTGCTGATCGGCGCCACCTCGCTCCACTACCTCTCGCTCGAGGGGATGCAGGCCGCCACGCGCCTGCCGGAAGCCTCGGTCTGCCGCGCCTGCTTCACCCGGGACTACCCGACGCGCGTGCCCGACGCGCGGAGCCTCGCGAAGCTGCGCTTCGAGCAGGCCCCGGCGTGAGGCTCGTCTCGGTCAACGCCGGCCGGGCCGAGCCGATGAAGATCGGCGCGCGCACGGTGACGACCGGGATCCGCAAGGGGCCGGTCGAGCGCGGGCACGTCGGCGCCCTCGGGCTCGCGGGCGACGTCGTCGCAGACGAGGAGAACCACGGCGGCCCCGACCAGGCGCTCTACCTCTACAGCGCCGAGGACTACGCCTGGTGGGCCGACGAGCTCGGCGGCGTGCCCGAACCGGGCACGTTCGGCGAGAACCTGACCCTGTCCGGCTTCGGCCCGGAGCCGGTCCGGATCGGCGACCGGTTTCGGATCGGCGAGGCGCTCGTCGAGGTGACGGCGCCCCGGATCCCGTGCTCGGTATTCGCGACGCGGATGGGCGAGGCCGACTGGGTGAAACGGTTCGCGGCCGCGCGCCGGCCCGGGCTCTACGTGCGCGTGCTCGAGCCGGGCGAGGTCGGGGCGGGCGACCCCGTCGAGCGGCTCGCGTCCGGAAACGGCCACCCGACGGTGGTCGACCTGATGGACGTCTGGTACGACGCCGAGCCGGAGCCGGAGCTGCTCGAGCGGCTGCTCGCCTCCCCGCTCGCGGTGCGCGCACGCGAGAACGTCGAGCGCAAGCTCGCCCGCGTCGCCGGCGACGGACCGTAAGACGCAAGCCCGGGCCGCGAAGCGGCCCCTTCAGGGGTCTTCGCGCGATGAGCATCCGCTCGTGCGGATGCTCATCTTGCGCAGTAAGTCAGAGCTCGAGCTCGAACCAGACGCAGCTCTCGCCGTTCCGGACGATGCCCCAGCGCGCCGCCAGCGCGTCGAGGAACGCGAGCCCGCGGCCCGACTCGGCCCCGACTCCCGGCATCTCGATCGGCCCTGCGGCGAAGCCGCGGCCGCGGTCGCCGACCTCGACGCGCACGGTGCTCTCGCCGACGTCGATCGCGAGCCGGATGCGCGCCTCCTGCGACCGCGAGCCGTACTTGACGGCGTTCGTGAAGACCTCGCTGACGAGCAGCCGCACGGCGAAGCGCGCGTCCGGATGCCGGTCGAGCGCCTCGAGCCGGTCGACCGCGGCCCGCGCCTGAGCGACCGCGGGCCTGCTCGCGGGCAGGTACAGCTCCAGTCTCGCCCGGTCGAGGCCGGCGGCCATTGCGGCCCCCTTACCCCGCGACGCCGCATCTGTATCTCCGTAGAGTCCCGTTCGTGCAGGCACGCGAGCGGCAGATCGCGGAGAACGAGGTGCGCTTCCGGGCGCTGAACGAGCGGCTGCGGGAGCGCGGCGCGAGCTGGACCGGCGCCGACGGCCTGCTCGAGCTCGTCTGCGAGTGCGGGTACGAGGACTGCACCGAGCCGATCTCGCTCACGCCGCCCGAGTACGAGCAGGTACGCGCGGTCGAGACCCAGTTCGCGCTCCTGCCGGCGCACATCCGCCCCGAGGTCGAGGACGTCGTCGCGGACCACGGCGGCTGGGTGAACGTCCGCAAGCGCGGCGGGGCGGCCGAGATCGCCGCGGACGCGGATCCCCGTTCCTAGGCGATCGATTCCGTCCGGCCTGTTGCCGATGATGGAGACATGCGGATCGTCGTCCGGCATGACGAGGTTGGCCGGTGGTGGTGGGCGGCCGAGACCGACCGAGGGCAAACGGCCGCGGTCTCCGTCCTCTACGGGAGCAGGACGGACTGCATGCGCGGCCTCGCGGAGCTGAAGGTCGAGGGCCCCGCGGCCCCGGTCACCTACGCCGCGAGCCCCGGCACATGGACGATCTCGAGCTTGATCCCGTCCGGGTCGTAGAAGAAGACCGCGTAGTAGCCGGGCGAGTACGCGTAGACCTGCGGCGGCGACTCGACGGTCGCGCCCGCCTGCACGGCCCAGGCATGCCGCTCGTCCACGACGGCCCGCGAGACCGCCTCGAAGGCGAGGTGGTGGAGGCCGACGCGGTAGCGGTCGGCGCCGCCGAGGCTCTGCGCCTGGCGCAGGCCGACCGAGCTGCCCGGGCCGCTGAAGTACCAGATCGTCTCGCCGCGCTCACCCTCGACCTCGGAGATGCGGTGGAAGCCGAGCGGGCCGAGCAGGTCGCGATAGAAGGGCAGGCTGCGCTCGACCGAGGAGACGACCAGGTCGACGTGGTGCACGCCGCTCGAGCGCATGGCCCACCTGAGTTCAGCGGCGCCCGGCGAGCTCCTGCGCGCGACCGTACCGGACCGCCCTCCTCACGGCCCGCGGATCGAGCCCGCGCTCGAGCAGCTCCTGCCGCAACTCGCCCTCCCGGGCCAGCCGCAGGAAGAGCCACGCGAGCGCGACGATCGTGACCAGCGAGCCCTCGATCATCATCACCGCCCCCGCGAGCCCCTGGTCCTGGAGCGGCCCGATCCCCCACAGCTCCTCCCCCTGGTCGTACACGGCGTAGAAGACCGTGCCCGACCAGACGAAGACGTTGCCGAGGATGGTCTCGAGCACGCGGACCATGGCGATGTACGCGAGCTTCGGGCCGGTCCCGAACCACTCCGGTGCGGGCAGCGTCTCGAGCACCGGCAGCCAGACGATCAGGCCCGCGGTGAAGAAGCAGACGTGCTCGAGCGCGTGCACGGCCGAGTGGCGCACCGCCGCCTCGTAGAGGAACGGCACGTGCCAGACGTAGAGGTTGACCGCCCAGACCGGCAGCGCGACGGCGGGGTTGGCGAGAACGCGCAGCCGCTCGACCGGCCGGAGCGCCAGCAGCGGCCGCAGCATCGGCCCCGAGAGCCCGGCGAGCAGGCAGAGGGGCGCGAGGTCGCCGATCACGACGTGCTGGAGCATGTGCAGGCTGAAGAGCTCCCGTTCCCCGAGCGACGCGACCGGCGAGGCGAACGCGAGGAGAAGGAGGACGATCCCGGTCGCGAAGAGGGAGACGCGCCACCCGGCCATCGGCATCCCGCGCTTGCGGAGAGTCCGCGCCCGCAGCCCGTAGGCGAGCGCCGCCAGCACGACCGGAGCGAGCTGGAGCGGATCGAAGGTCCAATCCGAGAGCATGGGGCCACACTAGACTCCGGCCCGCCGTGCAGCTCTTCCACTACCACCTCGTCACGAGCCGGGTGCGCCAGGTGGAGGCGCGCTACATCGGCAAGCTCGCGTTCGAGCTCGTCGCGCGGCACGGCCGGATCGGCGAGGAGTACCAGTCCTTCGGGGCCGGCGTGTCGTGGGAGGAGCTCGACGGGATGGGCTTCAAGCTGCGGCTCTCCGAGCTCGAGCGCGGCGCGGTCAACGTCGTCGTGCAGCCCGGCCAGTGGGAGCTGCCGCGCGTCGACCACCTCGGACTCGCGCTCGACGAGGACGAGTTCGCGGAGGTGATCGACCGCGCTGTCGAGCGCGAGCTGCGGGTGCAGGCGCACGGGGGCCGCCGCACCTTCGTGGCGACGAACGCCGGCTACCGGCTCGAGGTGCACCCCCCGCGCGAGTGGCTCGACGAGCTGCTGCAGGCGCGCGACGTGCTGCGGCTCGGCGAGCTGCAGCTGCTCGCCGACGACCCCGATGCCAAGGCGGCGGCTTTGGCCGACCTCGTCGGCGTGGAGCGCGACGGCGCGAGCGTGCCCGTCGGCGATGCGCTCGTGACGTTCCTCCCGGGCGGCCCGCAGGGCCGCCCCCAGCTGCACGGCGAGCTCCTCGCCTGACCATCGCGGTTGCCAGGGTTACTTCGCTTGCCGCGGCGGCGGCCTTCCGGGCGAGGTCGTAGACTCGGCACGTGAGCGAAGAGCGGACGTACGCCGCCGCCGGGGTCTCGCTCGCGACGGCCGAGGGCGTCGTCGAGCGGCTGCGTGCCGCGGTCGAGTCCACCGGCGCGAGCGGCTTCGGCGCGTTCGCGGGCCTGCACCCGCTCGACGAGCGGCGGCTCCTCGCAGCCTCGACCGACTCGATCGGGACGAAGCCGATGGTGGCGCGCAAGCGCGGCGCGCTGCGCGCCTGCGGCGCGGACATGGCGGCGCACTGCATCAACGACGTGATCACGTGCGGCGCCGACCCGCTGATCCTGCTCGACTACGTCGCCGCGAACCACCTCGAGCTGGAGCAGGTCGCGGAGCTCGTCGAGGGGGCCGCCGAGGTCTGCCGGGCCGCGGGCGTGGCGCTGATCGGCGGCGAGACCGCCGAGCTGCCCGGGGTCTACCGCGAGCACGAGCTCGACTTCGCCGCCACCTGCGTGGGGATCGTCGAGCGCGACCGCCTGATCGACGGCTCCGCGGTGCGGGAAGGCGACGCCGTCGTCGGGCTCCCCTCCGCCGGCGTGCACGCGAACGGGTTCACGCTCGTCCGCGCCGTGCTGGAGCTCGAGGACTACGACGGCCCCGACCTGCTCGCTCCGACGCGTCTCTACCTCGAGGACGTTCGCCGCCTGCGCGGGACGGCGCACGCGTTCGCACACGTCACCGGCGGCGGGATCGAGGGCAACCTCGCCCGCGTCGTCCCGGCGGGCCTGCGCGCGGAGCTCGACTGGGACGCGTGGGGGCGGCTGCCCGTCTTCCACTGGCTCGCCCGCCACGTCGAGGAGGAGGAGCTGCGGCGCGTCTTCAACCTGGGCATCGGCTACTGCGCCGTGCTGCCGGATCCCGGCGACGGCCTCGTGATCGGAAGGATCGTGGCCGCGTGACGCGCGCTCCTGGCGCGTTCCTGGCGGTGCCGGGCCGGAGGGGACAGTATGGAGATACGGCCCCGGAGAGCCCGGGGCCGCCAGGGACGCGAGGCGGCGCCGGAGGCCGGCTCCGCCGGCCGGGAGGCAACGCCGGCCAGGGGCGCGCGTGATCGGCGTCCTCGTCAGCGGCGAAGGGTCGAACCTCCAGGCGCTCCTCGACGCGGGCCTCCCGGTCGCCGCGGTCGCCTCCAGCCGCCCGGCCGTCCGCGCGCTCGAGCGCGCCGAGGCGGCCGGCGTCCCGAGCGCCGCGTTTCCGCTCGACGAGTACGCCGACCGGGAGCAGCGCGACCGGACGATGGCGAACTGGCTGCAGGAGCACGGCATCAGGCTGGTCGTCTGCGCCGGCTACATGCACCTGCTGACGGCGCCGTTCCTCGCCCGCTTCCCGGGCCGGATCGTCAACGTCCACCCTTCGCTCCTGCCCGCCTTCCCCGGCGCGCGCGCGATCGACGACGCCCTCGCCGCGGGCGTCGAGACGACGGGCGTCACCGTCCACCTCGTCGACGAGGGGCTCGACACCGGCCCCGTGATCCGGCAGGAGCCCGTGCCCGTGCAGCCCCGCGAGACGCTCGCGGAGCGGATCCACGCGGTCGAGCACAGACTGCTGCCGGAGGTGGTGGGAGAGCTGTGCGCGCACTGATCTCGGTGTGGGACAAGACGGGTCTCGACGGCTTCGCGAAGGGGCTCGCCTCACTCGGCTGGGAGCTCGTCGCGAGCGGCGGCACGGCCGCGCACATCGAGGAGCTCGGGCTTCCCGTGACGCGGGTCGAGAGCCTGACCGAGTTCCCGGAGATGCTCGGCGGCCGCGTGAAGACGCTGCACCCGCGGATCCACGCGGGGATCCTCGCCCGCCGCGAGGTGGAGACCGACCTGCGCGCGCTCGAGGAGCACGGGATCGCGGCCTTCGACCTCGTCTGCGTCAACCTCTACCCGTTCGAGCAGGTCGCCCGGGAGCACGGCGTGCGCGAGGAGGAGGCGGTCGAGATGATCGACGTCGGCGGCCCCTCGATGCTGCGCGGTGCGGCCAAGAACTTCGCGCACGTCGCGCCGGTGTGCCGTCCGGCCGACTACGAGCCCGTGCTCGCCGAGCTGCGCGACGCCGGCGTGCTCGCAGCCGAGACGCGCCGCCGGCTCGCCGCCACCGCGTTCGCCACGTCCGCGGCGTACGAGGCCGCGATCGCCGGCTGGTTTGCCGGCCGCGAGGCGTTCCCGCCGGTCTTCACGCCCGTGTTCGAGAAGCAGCTCGACCTTCCCTACGGCGAGAACCCGCACCAGGGCGCCGCGTACTACGCCGAGCGAGGCGCGCGCACGCACCTGCTCGCCCGCGTCGAGCAGCTGCACGGCCGCGAGCTCTCCTTCAACAACCTGAACGACCTCAACGCCGCCCGGCTCGCCGTGCGCGAGTTCGCGCTGCCGGCCTGCGTGATCGTCAAGCACGCGAACCCCTGCGGCGTCGCCGTCGGCGCCTCGATCGAGGAGGCGTACACCCGCGCGCTCGCAGCCGACCCGCTCTCCGCCTACGGGGGCGTCGTCGTGCTCAACCGCGGGGTCAGCGCCGCGCTCGGCGAGCGGCTGGCCGAGCAGTTCGTCGAGGTCCTGTTCGCGCCGGGCTACGACGAGGTCGCGCTCGAGGCGCTCGTGCGCAAGCAGTCGATCCGGATCCTGAACGACCTCGAGCGCCGGACGCCCGAGGCCGCTGAGCGCGACTACAAGCGCGTCCTCGGCGGCCTGCTCGTGCAGGACCGGGACTGGGACGTGGACGACCGCGAGGGAATGGCGGTCGCGACCGGCGAGCCGTCGGAGGCGCAGTGGGGCGACCTCCTCTTTGCCTGGCGCGTCTGCAAGCACGTCACCTCGAACGCGATCGTGATCGCGAAGGGCCTGCAGACGCTCGGGATCGGCGCCGGGCAGATGAGCCGCGTCGACGCCGTGCGGATCGCGGTCGAGAAGGCGCTCGAGCACGGCCACTCGCTCGCGGGCGCCTCACTCGCGTCAGACGCGTTCTTCCCGTTCCCGGACGGGCCGCGCCTCGCGCTCGAGGCGGGTGTGACGGCGTTCATCCAGCCCGGCGGCTCGAAGCGCGACGCAGACGTGATCGACGCCGTGGAGGGCGCCGGCGCGGTGATGGTCTTCACCGGCCGGCGCCACTTCCGGCACTGAGCTAGTGGCTAGGTCGTGTCGCGGCGACCCGTCGAACCGATGGAACGGTCGGCCCAGCCCATCGCGTCGCTGAGGAACGCGCCCGCGAAGGCGGCGAGACCGAGCGCGATCAGATCGGTCCAGCTCTCCTCCATGAAGACGCCCAGAACGAACAGGACCACAGCCGCGAGCAGCAGGATGGTACGGACTCCGAGGTTCATCGTCTCTCCTTCTCGTCGATACTCGCCTGATGGACGAGCTCGACCTGCGTATTCGCAACCACCTCTACACCTCCTTCGTCCGCGACGGCTCCGCGCGTGCCCCGGCGCAGGCGGCCGCCGAGCTCGGTCTCGGCGAGGCGGAGGTCGCGGCGGCGTACCTGCGCCTCCACGACGCGCACGCGCTCGTGCTCCACCCGGAAACGACCGAGATCCGGATGCTGAACCCGTTCTCGGCCGTGGAGACGCCGCACCGGGTCGAGGCGGGCGGCCGCTCCTGGTTCGCGAACTGCGCCTGGGACGCGCTCGGGATCCCGGGCGCGCTCCACACGGACGGGCACGTCGAGTCGTCCTGCCCCGACTGCGGCGAGCCCGTCGAGCTCGAGGTACGCGACGGCGAGCTCGTGCGCGGCGCCGACCTGCTCGTCCACTTCGTCGTCCCCGCCCGCCGCTGGTGGGACGACATCGGCTTCACCTGAAGCACGATGGTCTTCCTCCGGTCGGAGGAGCACCTCGCTCGCTGGCTGCGGGCGAACCGCTGGGAGCCTGGCGCGACGCTGACGGCGCCGGCGCTGCACGACCTCGCCCGTGCCTGGTGGTCG
Source organism: Gaiellaceae bacterium (assembly GCA_035514455.1). Classification (GTDB taxonomy): domain Bacteria; phylum Actinomycetota; class Thermoleophilia; order Gaiellales; family Gaiellaceae; genus Gaiellasilicea. The sequence goes on from DATKBA010000154.1 coordinate 18,738, forward strand.
ACGCGGCTCGAGCCGGACTGGCGCCCGCGTCCCGCCGCCGAGTCGCAGTCGATCCTGGACGGCCTCGGCCTGACCGGCACCTTCTGGCGGCTGGCCTAGCCTCGGCGCGCCCGGGGGCCGTAAGCTGCCTACGGTGGACGAGACTGAGCCGGAGTTGCGCACGATCCTGGTCGTGGACGATGAGCCGAACATTCGCTTCCTCGTCCGCATCACGCTCGAGAACGGGGGCTTCCAGGTCGTGGAGGCCCATCACGGCGTGGCGGCCCTCGAGTGCGTGCAGCGGGCGCGGCCGGACGTCGTCGTGACCGACC
>DATKBA010000155.1:0-4458 GCA_035514455.1 Gaiellaceae bacterium
ACGGTCACCTTCGTGCCCGGAACGGGGATCACGAAGATCGCACTCGAGGTGCGGGGCTCGGTGCCCGGGCTCGACGAGGACGGGTTCCGCCAGGCGGCCGAGTCGGCAAAGGCCGGCTGCCCCGTCTCGAAGGCGCTCGCCGGCGTCCCCGAGATCACGCTCGACGCCGGGCTCGAGTAGCGACTCCAGCTCCAGGGCCAGTCGGAGACGCTCTCGCAGAGACCGGCCCGGACCGGGTTTGCGAGCACATAGGCGCACGTCGCGGCCAGATGCTCCTCGTCGCGCACCTGCCAGAGCGCGAAGCGGTCGCCCCAGAGGTGGCCGCTGCGCCTGTACTTCGCGTTGAATCCCTGCGCGTACCGGCCGTTGACGCGGTGGAGCGCTTCCGAGAGCGAGTCGCGGAGGCACTCGACGACGAGGTGGTAGTGGTTCGGCATCAGGCAGAGCGCATACGGCCGGAGTCGGAGGCGGCGCACCGCCTGCCAGAGTTGGGCCAGGAACTCCCGTCCGTCGTCCCGGTCGAGGTAGACCCGACGCCGCTCGACGCCGCGCGTCGTCACGTGCCAGACGCCGGAGTCCGGGAACGTGGAGCGCGCAAGCCGGGCCATCGGCCAACGGTACGCGCGGTGCGGCCTCCAGAACCCCATGTGGACGAATTGGAACGGAATCGTTACACCGCCGCCCGCCCCGAACGGACGTGTCCGGGGACTGTCCCCGGACACGTCCTGGTAGGGCGCGTCCTGAAAGGCCGTGTTGGCTAGAGCACGCGGCGGAGGAGCCCGCGGCCGGCGAAGCCGACCATCCGGTCGAGCGTGACGGCGAAGCGGCCCGCCGCGAATGGCACGTCGCGCAGCGCCCAGAGCGTCTCCGCGTTCACCCACGCGGCCGCGCGCGCCTTGCGCACGTTCCACATCGCCACGACGCTGTCGAGCTCGCCGAGCGCCTCGTCGGCCAGTCCGGCGAGTCCCGTCGCGAGCTCTCTTCTCACCTGCTCCTCGGTCTCCGCGAGCAGGGGGTCGATCGCGCGGAAGTCGTCGTGCTGCGGGCAGCCGCGCGCGGGCGTGACGCCGAGCGCGCGGCACGTCTCCACCAGCGCGAGCGGAAGGTCGCGGTTGATGTGGGCGTTCATGCCCGCCAGCGCGAACTGGATCGGCGCGACGCCGCGCCGCGAGCGCGCCTCGAAGAGCGGTGCCCACGCGCGCGGGGGCCGCTTCGGGCCGAGCACGTGGGCACGGAGCGCGCGGAAGTACAGGTTCGCGAAGACGACATCGAGCCAGCGGGTGAAGCGGGCGTCGGCGAACGTCCCGGGCCGCACGCGCTCGTCGACCGCTTCCGTCACCGCCCGGTACAGGCGGGTGAAGGCACGAACGCCGTCCCGCTCCGGCAGTGCCTCCTCGATCGCGAGCATGCGGGCGGCGACGTCGTCGACGCGGCCCGGCAGCGGCGCGCGGAGCAGGTCCTCCAGGCTCATCCCTCCACTACCCTACGACGCGTGCCGGGCACGATCGAGAGACTGATCGACGAGTTGGAGCGCTCCTATACGGAGGTGCAGGAGCGGTTGTCCGACCCGTCCGTCTACAACGACCACCGCGAGGCGGCGGAGGTCGGTCGCCGCTTGAAGGAGCTCGAGGTGCCGTACAAGCTCGCCCAGGAGTGGCGCGCGATGCGCGAGGACGTCGACGCGTCGCAGGCCGACCCGGAGCTGAAAGAGCTGATCGCGGAGTCGCAGGAGCGGCTGGCCGAGCTCGAGGAGGAGCTGAAGCTCGCGCTCGTCGAGCAGGACCCGGCCGACCAAAAGGACGTGATCCTCGAGATCCGCCAGGGCGTGGGCGGGGACGAGGCCGCGATCTGGGCGGGCGACGTCTACCGGATGCTCACGCGCTACGCCGAGAGCCGGGGCTTCAAGATCGAGCTCCTCTCGGCCAACGAGAGCGAGACCGGCGGCTTCAAGGAGGTCGTGTGCGCGGTCAAGGGCGACGGCGCCTACTCGATCTTCAAGTACGAGGGCGGCACGCACCGCGTCCAGCGCGTCCCGGAGACGGAGTCGCAGGGCCGAATCCACACCTCGACGGCGACGGTCGCCGTCATGCCCGAGGTCGAGGAGATCGATGTCGAGCTCGACGAGAACGACCTCAAGGTTGACGTCTACCGCTCCACCGGCCCGGGCGGGCAGAGCGTCAACACGACCGACTCAGCGGTCCGGATCACCCACCTGCCGACGGGGATCGTCGTCGCGATGCAGGACGAGAAGTCGCAGCTCCAGAACAAGGCGAAAGCCATCCGTGTCCTCCGCGCGCGCATCTACGAGGCGGAGCGCGAGCGGCAGCAGGCCGAGCTCTCGGCGACGCGGAAATCCCAGATCGGCACCGGCGAGCGCGCCGAGAAGATCCGCACGTACAACTACCCGGACAGCCGCGCGACCGACCACCGCGTCAAGCTCACGCTGAACCTGGAGAAGGTGCTCCCGGGCGGCCTGGGCGAGTTCACCGAGGCGCTGCAGGCGGAGGACCGCCGCCGTGCCCTCGAGGCGTGACCGTGCAGGAAGTGCTCCGCCGCGCCGCGGCGCACCTCGAGAAGACCTCGGACACGGGCCGCCTGGACGCGGAGCTGCTGCTCGCCCACACGCTCGGTCGACCGCGGATCGAGCTCTATACCGACTTCGACCGGCCGCTGACCACGCCCGAGCTGGATGCCTACCGCGAGCTCGTCGCACGGAGAGCCCGCCGCGAGCCGGTCGCCTACATCCTCGGCGAGTGGGGCTTCCGCCGCCTCACGCTCGCCGTCGACCCGCGGGCCCTGATCCCGAGGCCGGAGACCGAGGTCGTGGTCGAGCGGGCGCTCGCGCACCTACGCGAGCACGAGACGCCGCGTGTCCTCGACGTCGGCACCGGTACGGGCGCGATCGCGCTCGCGATCGCGGACGAGCACCCGGGAGCCCGCGTGATCGCGATCGACGTCTCTCCCGACGCGCTCGCGCTCGCGCGGGAGAACGCCGCGCGCACCGGCCTCGAGATCGAGCTGCACCTGCACGACCTCGGCGCAGGGCTGCCGGGCGGCCCGTACGAGCTCGTCGTCTCGAACCCGCCCTACGTCGACCCCGAGGAGATCGAGACGCTGATGCCCGACGTCCGCGACTACGAGCCGCACCTGGCGCTCGTCGGCCGCGGCGCCACGGAGGCGATCGCGCACAACGCCCTCGACGTGCTCTCGCCGGGCGGTCGGCTCGTGCTCGAGGTCGGAGACGGCCAGGCACCGGCTGCCGCGGCGCTGCTGCTCGAGCTCGGCTACGAGGACGTGCGCACCACCGCCGACCTGACCGGCCGCGAGCGAGTCGTGGAGGGACGCCGTGACTGACGTCGACGCGGCCGTCGCGGCGATCCGCGCGGGCCGGCTCGCGATCGTGCCCACCGACACGGTTTACGGGCTGGCGGCGAGCGCGTACCGAGAAGCGCCGGTCCGCAGGCTCTACCGGGCGAAGGGCAGGGTGGAGGAGCAGCCGACGGCTCTCGTCGCGGCCGACCTCGACCTGCTCTTCGAGTGCCTGCCCGAGCTCCGCGGACGGATCGGCGTGATCGCGCGGGCGCTCCTGCCCGGCCCCTACACGCTCGTCGTGCCGAACCCGGCGCGGCGCTTCCGGTGGCTCGCCGGCTCGCGGCCTGACACGATCGGCGTGCGCGTGCCCGACGTCGCGGGCGTCGGGCGGGAGCTGCTCGACCGGGTCGGCGCGCTCGCGGCGACGAGCGCGAACCGACCCGGAGAGCCAGACCCGCGCACGCTCGACGGCGTCCCGGAGGAGCTCCGCGCCGCAGCCGACGCACTCCTCGACGGGGGCGAGCTGCCCGGCGTCCCCTCGACCGTGCTCGACCTCACGGGCGCCGAGCCGGCCGTGCTCCGCCAGGGCATCGCCCCCGGCGAGGAGGCGCTCGAGCGCATCCGCTCCGCTCTCGCCTGACCGGGCTTGGCAACGATCGTACGGTGTGGCACGATCATTCGATGAGCCTGCTCGTGTGCTCGCCTGAGCACTTCGAGACCCACTTCCTCTTCAACCCCTTCATGGGCTACCGGGAGCGAGTCGACCGGAGGCGCGCCGCGCGCCAGTGGCGGCGGCTCGTCCGCGTGCTCGAGGAGGCCGGGGCCGACGTGATCCGCGCCGAGCCGTCGGCCGCGACGAGCGCGCTGCCCTTCACCGCCGACCTCGCGCTCTGCTGGGCGCCCGGTGAGGCGCTCGTGCTGCGCAACGACGGCGTCCGCGGCGACCTCGAGCCGCCCGTTGCGGTCGACTGGCTGCGCCGGCTCGGCCTGCGCGCCGAGGCGCTCCCGCCGACGTACCGGCTCGAGGGCGGCAACCTCGTCTGGGCCGGGCCGCAGCTGCTCCTCGCCGGCCTCAAGCCGGGCGCGACGGGCCGCTCGGAGGGCTACCTCGCCCGGCTGCTCCGCCTTGCCGCCGGGATCGAGGTG
>DATKBA010000156.1:0-3755 GCA_035514455.1 Gaiellaceae bacterium
CGGCACGGCCTCCGTCAACCCACCCTCGAGGTGGAGCACGTCGCCGTCGACGTGGATCCGCGGCCGGTCGATCGCCTCGGCGACGGGCGTCCCGCGCAGGACGGCGTCGGCGACCTGCGCGATCGCGCCGGCGAGGCGGACGGAGCCGGCGCTGCCGAGGGCGAGGCGAGGACGGCCGTCCTCGAGCACGAGCGTCGGCGTCATCATGCTCGGCAGCCTGGCGCCGGGGACGGGCGGCGCGACGCCGATCACGTCGAGCTCGCCGAGCATGTTGTTCAGCTGGGTGCCGCCGCGGAAGAGGCCCGAGCCGGAGCCGAGCGTCGAGGAGAGCGCGGCGGCGTTGCCGGCCGCGTCGATCGCGGAGATGTGCGTCGTCCCGGCGACCGCGATCGGCGCGGCCGCGTACCCGTCGCGGAGCGCGCGGGCTCGCCCGTCGAGCGTCGTCGCGGCGGCGAGTCCCGCGAGCGCGGCGGCGACGATCGTCCCGCCCCGCGAGGGTGGCGGCGTCGTCAGCACCTCGCGGCCGCCCACCGTCGTGCGGATCGGGTTGGGGGCGGCGACCCGGTAGGCGAGGATGTCCGCAGCGAGCTCGGGCAGCAACTCGACGACCGCGGCCCCGCGCACGTCGCGGACGCGCTCGAGCGTCTCGACGAAGGCCACGGTGTCGATCCGCTCGCCGGCGTAGATGCGGCGGCCATCCTCCTCGCGGAGGAGGATCGCCGCGAGGATCGTGTGGAGCGTGCGCTGGGCGTCGCTCTTCTCCGAGCCGGCGGCGGCGAGCTCGAGCGCGGGCTCGACCAGCTCCGGCCAGGGGACGGTGCCGAAGCGCCGGTGCGCCTCCTCGAGCCCGGCGACGAGGCCCGGGACGGCGACCGAGCCTTCGCCGACGTGGAAGACCTGGGTCCCGGCGTCGCCGAAGTCGACGACCGTCTCCTCCATCGCGCCGAGCGGGCGCGAGGGGGCTGCGAAGAAGCAGTCGAGCACGGTCGCCTCGCCGTCGACCCACGCGAGCAGGAAGCCGCCACCGGCCGGCCCCGTCAGCGGGCCCTCGACGACGGCGGCCGCGAACGCCGCGCCGATGCAGGCGTCGACACAGTTTCCGCCGTTCCGGAGTACCCTGGCTCCCGCCTCCGCGCTGAGTGGGTGGCCGGCTGCGATCGCTCCCTGCATGAACGCAGGGTAAAGATGCGGTGCCGATGCCGATAACCCGGGAGGACCCGATCACGCCTCCCGAACGTTCTAACTAGATGCACTTCGACCTCCAGCTGCGCAAGCGGCACATCGCGCTCTTCCTGGGCTCGCTCGCGGCGCTCGCGCTCGTCGCGCTGCTGCCGCAACTGCTCGGCGAACGGGTGAGCGCCGGGATCGACGGGATCGGCAACGCCTCGCCGGGGTGGTTGTGGCTCGCGGCCGGGGCGTTCGCGGCCTCGTTGGCGGCCTCGGCGTCGGGCTGGAGCTCGGCGCTCGCGCGCTGCGGCGGGTCGACGACGCGCGCCGACTCGACCGCGCGCTACTGCACGGGGTCGCTCGTGAACACGCTCGCGCCCGCGCGGATCGGGTCGGCCGTGCGGCTCGGCCTGTTCGCACGGACGCTCCCGAATGAAGGGCGGCTCTGGACGGCGGGCGGGGTCGCGACCTCGCTCGGCGCGGTGCGCGCGCTCTGGCTGGCGGTCGTGCTCGCGCTCGGCTCCGCCAGCGGCGTGCTGCCGCGCTGGCCGATCGCGGTCCTGCTCCTGGCGGTGCTCGTCGCGGCCGGCGTCGCCTGGTGGACGCGCGACACGAGCCCCGGTACGCGCTGGGGCCATGCGTTCGACGTCTTCCGCGTCCTCGGCAGCTGCCCGCGCGCCGCGGCGCAGATCGCCGGCTGGGTCGGGCTCGCGATGGGTCTGCGGGTGCTGGCGGCGGCGGGGATCGCGGCCGCGTTCGGGATCGACCGGCCGCTCGCCGCGGCGCTGCTCGTGATCCCCGCGCTCGACTTGGCGGGGATGCTGCCGCTGACGCCCGGGAACGTCGGGCTCGCGAGCGCGGCCGTCGCGTTCGCGCTCGGCGCGCACGGGGCCGGCGCGGAGGTGGCCCTGTCGGCCGGGATCGCGTTCGGCGCGGTCGAGATGCTGACGACGCTGGCGCTCGGCTCGGGCAGCCTGCTCTACTTCGCCGGCCAGCGCGCCGGCGCGAGCCAGTGGCGGACCGCCGCGATCGCCGCGACCGGTTGCCTCGCGCTCGGGGCGGCGTTCGGCGCGACCGTGATCGTCCCGCTCGTCTAGCACGCCCTGGTCGGACGGGGCCGACTCGGGCCGACCGCTAGTTCCGCAGGAAGCTCGGCGGCTCGAGCGGGTCTTCCGCGCGGGTGGGGCTGACGTTGCCGGTGAAGGTCGGCGTCGTGCGGCGGCGGGTGCCGCCGAGGCCCGTCGCGACGACCGTCACCCACACCTGGCCGGCGAGGCGCTCGTCGACCGTGGCGCCGAAGATGATGTTCGTGTCGTCGGTCGCGGCCTGGCGGACCGTCTCGGCGGCGTCGTTCACCTCGAGCAGGGTCAGGTCCTCGCCGCCCGCGATCGAGAGCAGGATCCCGCGGGCGCCGACGATCTCGGTGTCGATCAGCGGGCTCTTCAGCGCGCGCTCGGCCGCCTGCTTCGCGCGGTCCTCGCCGGTGGCGAAGCCGATCCCCATCAGGGCGGAGCCGGCGTCGCGCATGACGGTGCGGACGTCGGCGAAGTCGAGGTTGATCAGGCCGGGCATCGTGATCAGGTCGGTGATCCCCTGGACGCCCTGGCGGAGGACGTCGTCGGCGATCCGGAACGCGTCGAGCATCGAGGTGGAGCGGTCGAGCACCTCGAGCAGGCGGTCGTTGGGGATCACGATCACGGTGTCGCAGGCGGCGCGCAGCTCCTCGACGCCCTGGTCGGCGGAGGTCTTGCGGCGCGTCCCCTCGAAGCGGAACGGGGTCGTGACGATGCCGACGGTGAGCGCGCCGAGCTCGCGCGCGATCCGCGCGACGACCGGGGCGGCGCCGGTGCCGGTGCCGCCGCCCTCGCCGGCGGTGACGAAGACCATGTCGGAGCCGCGGAGCGCGTTCTTGATCTGGTCGTAGCTCTCCTCGGCGGCGCGGCGGCCGATCTCCGGCTCGGCGCCCGAGCCGAGGCCCTGCGTGAGGTCGCGGCCGATGTGGATCTTGACCGGCGCGTCCGAGAGCTGGAGCTGCTGCATGTCGGTGTTCACGGCCACGAACTCGACCGCGGAGATGCCGGCGTCGATCATCCGGTTGACCGCGTTCAGGCCGGCGCCACCGACGCCGACGACGCGGATCACGGCGAGGTAGCTCGCGGTGTCGCGCGGAGTCGCGTACTCGAGCCGCGGGGCGGGCTCGGGCATCGTCTCGTAGCGGGTCGTCGGGGGCTCGTAGACCGGCTGCTCGCGGGGAGGCGGCGGCGCGGGCGCCGCAGCCGGAGCGGGCGCGGCGGCGACGGGCTCCTCGCGCGGGGTCTCGGGCTGGGGGCTCACCGGCGGCGCCGCCGGCATGGAGTGCGCTGGCGCAGGGGCGGCCGCGCGCGGCTGCTCCGACGCGAAGTCGGGGACGTGCTCGACGGTCTTCTCCTGCGGCTCCTCGGGCTGGTCGGGCGGAGGCGCGGCGGCCTCCTGTCCCTGCTCGGCCTGCCGCTGGGCGGCCTCGGTCGCGCGGAAGAGCTCCGCGAGCGGGCCCTCACGCATGCTCGCGCGATTTCGCGCCATGGAGCACCTCCTTCGCCAGCTCGCGG
>DATKBA010000157.1:0-2433 GCA_035514455.1 Gaiellaceae bacterium
GTGCTCGAGCTGTACGTCGCGCCCGAGGACCGCGGCAAGGTGATCGGCCGCCAGGGCAGGCTCGCCCGGGCGCTGCGCACGATCGTGCGCGCGAGCGCGGCGGGGTCGCGCCGGCGCGTGATCCTCGACATCGTCGAGTGAGCGAGCTCGTTGCCGTGGGGCGGGTGGGACGCCCGCACGGGGTCGACGGCTCGTTCTTCGTCGAGGACGCGAGCGAGGCGCCCGAGCGCTTCGCGACGGGGGCGGCGCTGCTCGTCGACGGCGAGCCCGCCAGGATCACGGTCTCGAAGCGCGGTGCCGGCGGGCGCCCCGTGATCAAGCTCGACCGCCCCGTACCGCGGGGCGCCACGCTCGCCGTGCGCCGCGACGAGCTGCCCGAGCCGGGGGAGGACACCTACTACGTCTTCCAGCTCGTCGGTCTCGCGGTCGAGGAGGAGGGCGGGCGCGCGCTCGGCACCGTCGCCGACGTCGAGAACGGTCCCGCGAACGACGCGCTCGTGCTCGACTCGGGGCTCCTGCTCCCGCTCGTCGAGTCGTGCGTGCTCGACCTCGACCTCGCGACCGGCCGCATCGTCGTCGCCCGCGGCTTCGCCGACGCCGAGTAACCTGCCCTCTCGTGCGCCTCGACGTCTTCACCCAGGTGCCTCACGCGTTCGCCTGGATGACGGAGCAGCGCCCGCTCGCAGCCGTGCTCGGCACCGAGCTGGAGCTGCGCCTTTTCAACTACCGCGACACCACCCCGCTGCGGGCGGGCCAGGTCGACGACGAGCCGTACGGCGGCGGCGCCGGGATGGTGCTGCGCGTCGACGTCGTCGCCGCCGCGCTCGAGGCGGTCTACGGAGACGCGCCCGAGCAGCGCGTGATCGTGCTGACCCCGCAGGGGCGGCCGCTGACCCAGGCGGTCGTCGAGGAGCTCGCCGCCGAGCCCGCACTGACCCTTCTCTCCTCGCGCTTCGAGGGCTTCGACGAGCGGATCGTCACGCACCTCTGCTCGGACGCGATCTCGATCGGCCCGTACGTGCTCTCGGGCGGCGAGCTGGCCGCGATGGTGCTGCTCGACGCGATCGCGCGCCGGCTGCCGGGCGCGCTCGCGGAGGGGTCGGGCGAGCACGAGAGCTTCTCCGCCGAGCTGGAGGGCGGCCTCGAGTACCCGCACTACACGCGTCCCGCCGAGTTCCGCGGCTGGACCGTGCCGGAGGTGCTGCTCTCGGGCGACCACGGCCGCGTCGACGAGTGGCGGCGGCAGCAGAGCCGCGACCGGAGCGCGCGATGAGCGGGCACGAGCCCGAGAGTTACGGCTGGGACCTCCCGCGCGAGACGCCGCCGGCGCCGTTCGACCCGCCTCCCGTGCGGCCGAGCACGAGCGAGCCGGAGCCCGGCGGCCTGACGGCGCTTGCGCTTCTCGCCGGGCTGGCGGCGGCGATCGCGGGCGGGATCGCCTGGGGCCTCGTGGTCAAGTGGACGGACTACGAGGTCGGGATCGCCGCCTGGGGCGTCGGCGCGCTCGTCGGCTTCGCCGTCGCAGCAGCGGCCGGGCGCCGCCGGGGGGAGGACCTCCAGATCGCAGCCGTCGTCTTCGCGCTGCTCGGCATCCTGCTCGGCAAGTACCTCGCATTCGCGTTCGTCGTCCGCGAGGAGTTCGGCGGCGCGATCGGCGTCCTCTCGGGGGACATGCTCTCGCTCTTCCGGGACAGCCTGCGCGAGGTGTTCGGCCTCTTCGACCTCCTCTGGGCCGGCCTCGCGGTCGTCACGGCGTGGTTCGCGCTCCGGCAGGAGGCGCCGGCCGTGCAGGCGGAGCCGGCGGCGCCGCCCCCGGACGAGCAGCCGCGCCGCCACTCGCGCAACCCCGTCGACCGGCTCACGCAGGGGCTCCCCCACGGCCTGCGGATCACGGTCGACTGGGTGGTGACGATCGCGGGCGCGATCCTGATCGTGCTCGCGATCAAGGCGTGGGTCGTCAACCCGTACCGGATCCCGTCCTCGTCGATGGAGCCGACGCTGCACTGCGCGCGGCCCGCGCACGGCTGCGAGACCCGCTTCTCCGACCGCGTGCTCGCCAACCGCTTCATCTACCGCTTCCAGGAGCCCGCGCGGGGGGACATCGTCGTCTTCGAGACGCCTCCCGCGGCACGTACGCGCTGCGGCGCCGGCGGCACGTTCGTGAAGCGGCTCGTCGGCCTGCCGGGCGAGCGGCTCGAGCTGAGGAGCGAGAACGGCCTCAGCCACGTCTACGTGAACGGGCGCAAGCTGCCGGAGCCGTACCTCGGCCCGAACCGGCGCGACGCCCGCGGCCCGGAGACGTTCCAGATCCCGCAGGGGCAGTACTTCATGATGGGCGACAACCGCTCGCAGTCGTGCGACTCGCGGGAGTGGGGGACCGTGCCACGCGCCAATCTGATCGGCAAGGTCTTCGCCACCTACTGGCCTCCGAAC
>DATKBA010000158.1:0-8186 GCA_035514455.1 Gaiellaceae bacterium
TCACGCCAGCTTCACCGCGACATGCTTGATGCGGGTGTACTCCTCCATCGAGTAGAGCGACATGTCCTTGCCGTAGCCGGACTCCTTGAAGCCGCCGTGCGGCATCTCCGAGGCGAGCGGGAAGAGGTGCTCGTTCACCCAGACGGTTCCGAACTCCAGCTTCCGCGCCGCGGCCATCGCGCGCCCGACGTCCTGCGAGAAGACCGAGGCGGCGAGCCCGTAGCGGACGTCGTTCGCCATCGCGATCGCCTCCTCGTCCGAGGCGAAGCGCTGCACGGTGACGACGGGGCCGAACACCTCGTTCTGGACGATCTCCGAGTCCTGCGCGACGTCCGCGACGACGGTGGGCTTGACGAAGAAGCCGCGGTCGCCGACCGACTCGCCCCCGGTGACGATCGTCGCCTTGCCGTCGACGGCACGCTCGAGGAAGCCGAGCACGCGGCTCCGCTGCTCCTCCGAGATCACCGGGCCCATGTCGACGTCGTCCCCCTCGGCCGGGTCGGCGACCTTCATCGCCTCGAGCGCCTTGACCGTCTCGGACATCACGTCGTCATACACCTTCTGGTGCACGAGGATCCGCGAGGACGCGGTGCAGTCCTGGCCGGAGTTCCAGTAGCCGCCGATCTTGATCGCCTCGGCCACCGTCGCCGGGTCGGCGTCGTCGAGCACGACCATCGGCGCCTTGCCGCCGAGCTCGAGGTGGACGCGCTTCAGGTTGCTCTGGGCGGCCGCCGTCGCGATCAGCTTGCCCGTCTCGACGGAGCCGGTCAGCGAGACGAGCCTGATCTCGGCGTGCCGGACGAGCGCGTCGCCCGCCGGGACGCCGTCGCCGGTGATCACCTGGAGCACGCCGGGCGGCAGGAACTCCTGCGCCAACTCGACGAAGCGGAGGGTCGTCAGCGGCGTCTGCTCGGCCGGCTTCAGGATCTGGACGTTCCCGGCGGCGAGCGCCGGACCCAGCTTCCAGACGGCCATCATCAGCGGGTAGTTCCAGGGCGTGATCCCGGCCACGATCCCGAGCGGCTCGCGGCGGATGATCGACGTGTAGCCCTCGACGTACTCGCCGGCCGCCTTGCCCTCGAGCGTGCGGGCCGCACCGGCGAAGAAGCGGAGGTTGTCCGCCGAGAAGGGCATCTCGTCCCCGGCGATCGCCATCGGCTTGCCGACGTTCTGCGACTCGAGCCGCGTCAGCTCCTCCGCGTTGTCGTCGATCGCGTCGGCGAGCTTGAGCAGGAGCTCCATCCGGTCCTTCGGCGTCTTCTCGCTCCACTCGGCGTAGGCCTTGCGGGCGGCCTCGACCGCGCGCTCGACGTCCTCGGCCCCGGAGCGGGGCACCTCGGCGATGACCTCGCCCGTGGAGGGGTTCAGCACCTCCATGGTCTCGCCGGACGCGGCGTCGACCCATTCGCCGCCGACGAAGTTCTTGAACTGGGTGATCGACACGCTCACTGGGCAGCCCTCCGTTGCGGATTCCGTGGCGAGCCTAGCTCGGACTCGACCGCGTGGACAAGTTCGTGCGCTCTCGGGCGGCCCGCGTACGACACGGTGTCCATACAGCCCGTCCGCGTTCAGCCCCCGCGGACATCGCCTTCCTCGCAGGGTCCCGTTGCGGAGTTCGTGGCCGGCTTCGAGTGGTCAGCCGTCGAAGCCGGTCGCGTCGACCCGCTCCGGGGTGATCGTCACCTTCAGCCTGGGATGGTCCGGATCGTGGCTCGAGTACACGTCCTTCCCCGTGTACTTCTTCGAGAGCCGGTCGATGTGCTCGGCGCCGCCGTCCTGCGTCAGCTGGGCCGTGCCGCTGACCGAGATCCAGCGGAACGGGTTCTGCGGATCCACCACGGTCAGCGCGACGCGGGGATCGCCGCGGAGGTGCTTCGGCTTCGCCCGCCCTTCCGCCGTGTTGAACAGGACCGTGTCGCCGTCGACGTCGACCCAGACGACGGTGTTGTGCGGCGACCCGTCGCTGCGCAGCGTCGTCACGGTGCCGACGTACGGATTGGCGAGGAAATTGCGCTGCTCGTCGGTCAGTTTCGCCATCTCGTGCTCCTTCGGTAGGGTCGAAGCATGGGTGTTACTCTCCTCGTAGGAACGCGCAAGGGCCTCTTTCTCGTCTACGGCGACGACGAGCGGCGGTCGTTCGAGGTCGAGGGCCCTCACCTTCCCGGCTGGTCGGTCAACCATGCCATCGCCGACCCGCGCGACGGCGCGCTCTACGCGTGCGCGAACAGCTGGGTGTACGGCGGCACCGTCCAGCGCTCGGCCGACCGCGGCCAGACGTGGAAGCGCTCGGAGGGTCTCGGCCTGCCGGAGGAGAGCGGGCTCAAGCTCGCGTCGACCTGGCACCTCGAGCCCGGGCACGCGTCGCAGCCCGGCACGCTCTGGCTCGGCGGCGAGCCCGGCGTCCTCTTCCGCTCGGACGACTTCGGCACGAGCTGGCAGGTGAACGACGCGGTGCTCGGGCACGACACGCGCGAGCAGTGGAGCCCCGGCGCCGGCGGGCTGATCACGCACTCGATCACGCTCGACGACGCCGACCCGGAGCGGCTCTGGATCGGCATCTCCGCCGCCGGCGTCTTCCGGACCGAGGACGGCGGGGCGAGCTGGCAGTCCGCGAACGCGGGCACGGAGGCGTGCTTTTCCCCCGAGAACCGGTTCCCGGAGGTCGGTCAGTGCGTGCACAAGGTGCTCGCGCACCCCGGGCGGCCCGGCCGGCTCTGGCAGCAGAACCACTGCGGCGTCTACCGCTCGGACGACCACGGCGCGAGCTGGGAGCGGCTGGACGAGAACGGCCTCCCCTCCGGCTTCGGCTTCGCGCTCGCGCTCGATCCCGCCGATCCCGACACCGCGTTCGTCGTGCCCGAGGAGGGCGCCGAGAACCGCGTCACGTCGAACGGCCGGCTCGGCATCTACCGGACGACCGACGCCGGCGCGAGCTGGGAGCTGATCGTCGCCGAGGAGCCTGCCTGGGCGGCCGTCCTGCGCGAGGGGATGAGCTTCGACGACGAGGCGGTGTACGCCGGCACCCAGAGTGGGCATGTCTACGCGCTGCGCCACGACGAGGTCGTCGAGGCGGCGCGCCACCTCCCGCCGATCCTCTCCGTCGAAGCCGCGGCTTGGCAGTAGTCCTGCTGCCGGGGCTGCTCGCGGGCCAGGCGGGCGGGCAGAAGCGGTTCGAGGTCGACGCGGCGACGGTCGGCGAGGCGCTGCGCACGCTGCCCGTCGCGGACCTCGTGCTCGACGAGCGGGGCGAGGTGCGGCCCCTCGTGCACGTCTACCTCGACGGCGAGCGCGAGCGCGACCTCGAGACGCCGGTCGGCGAGCGCTCACGGGTGCTGATCGTGGCCGCGATCGCGGGCGGCTAGCCGACCTCGGTCGGGATGCCGGTGAGCTCGCCGCTCGCGATCTGCTCCTCGATCGCCGCGACCGCGTCGACGTCCTCCTGCGACACCTCCGGGCTGACGGTGCCGAGGCCGACGCCCTCCTCCCTGAGGCCGAACGTCGCGTTGCCGCCGCCCTCCCAGGCGCCGTCCTGCACCGCCTTGATCGAGAGGAAGACCGCCGCGTCGACGCCCTTCTGCGCGCTCGTCAGGATGTGGTCGCCGAGCGACGACTGGTCGGCGTCGACGCCGATGCCCCAGCGGTCGCGCTCGCCGGCGGCGCTGAGGGCGCCGAGCCCGCAGCCGCCCGCGACCTGGAAGATCACGTTCGAGCCGCGCGCGATCTGGTTCAGGGCGAGCTCCTTGCACTTCGCCTGGTCGTCCCAGTCCTGCGAGTAGTCGAGCATCGTCGTGATCCCCGGCGCCGCCGCCTCCGCGCCCGCGAAGTAGCCGGCGATGAAGCGGTCCACGGGCGGTTCCTTCATCCCGCCGACCGCGCTGATCACGTCCTTGCCCTCGCGGCGCTTCTCCTCGAGGCCGGCCAGGTAGCCGACGAGGTAGCCGACCTCCTCCTCCCTGAAGAGCAGGCCCTGGACGTTCGCCGGCGTGCCGGGCACGAACGACTGGTCGACGTCGATGATCGCGAAGCGGACGTCCGGGAAGCGCTGCGCCACCTTGCCGATCGCGTCGCCCTGGGCGAAGCCGACGCCGATCACGAGGTCGTACCCCTGCCGCGCGAGCGAGGTCATGTTCGGGATGTAGTCGGCGGCCGACGCGGACTCGAGCACGCGGCCCTCGACCCCGAGCTCCTCCTCCGCGCGCGTCAGGCCCCGGAAGGCGAGCTCGTTGAAGCCGTTGTCGTCGAGCTGGCCCTGGTCGACGATCAGGCCGACGCGGATCGCCTCCTCGGCCGGCGGCGCGGTCGTCGTCGCGGCGGTTTCGTTGTCGGAGCCGCCGCAGCCGGCGAGCGCCACGAGCGTGAGGAGGAGGGCGAAAGCAGCTGTGCGGGGCATCGGCCGGCCTTTCCGGTAAGGTTTTCGACTGTGAGGCAGAAACCTCTGGAGAATCCTACCACAGCCGCCGCGCAGGTCGTGCTCGCGGTCGTCCTCCAGGTGCGGGAGCGGCGGCTGCAGGCGCTCCTGTGGCAGCGCGCACGCGAGCCGTTCGCGGGCGCGTGGGCGCTGCCGGGCGGGGTGCTCGGCGAGGCCGAGACGCTCGAGGGCTCGATCCGCCGCCACCTCGCGGCCAAGGTCGACGTCCGCGAGGTCGCGCACCTCGAGCAGCTGGGCAGCTGGAGCGAGCCCGCCCGCAGCCCCGTGCGGCGGGAGCTCGCAACCGCGTTCCTCGGCCTCGTCCCGGCCGACGTCGACCCGAAGCTCCCGCCGGACACCGCCTGGCACGCGGTCGACGAGCTGCCTCCGCTCGCGTTCGACCACGGGGAGATCGTGCTCGCGGGACGCGAGCGCCTGCGCGGGAAGCTGTCCTACACGAACGCCGGCTTCGCCCTCGCCCCACCGACCTTCACGCTCTCCGAGCTGCGCGACCTCTATGCCGCCGCGCTCGCCCACGACGTCTCGGCGACCAACCTGAAGCGCGTGCTGCTCCGCCGCAACGTGCTCGAGTCCACGGGGGCGCGGCGCGAGCCGGGCCGCTCGGGCGGCCGCCCGGCCGAGGTCTACCGCTTTCGCGCCCGCCGGCTGGAGATCACCGATCCCTTCGCGGCGCTCCGCCCGCCCGGCTAGGTGAGCCATCCGTCCCCGATTCGGGTGACGGTAAGCGCGCCGGATCGGCAGGCCGGCAGCGCCGGAGCGTGGATGCACGCACGCACGGCCCCTGACGACGACATGAGCAGATGCTCCGTCGCCTTGCAGCCACCGTTGCCGCCGCCCTCGTCCTCCCCGCGTCCGCCCTCGCCGCGGGTGGAGACTACGTCTTCGAGAACGCCACTCCCGCCGAGCGCTCGACCGTCCGCGCGGCGCTGAACGCGAGCTCCTTCGACTGGGGCATCGTCCCGAAGCAGGTGACGATCCACGTCGGCCCGTACGGGACGTCGCACGCGACGCCGGGGCACATCTGGCTCGACCGCGGCCTCCTCAAGGCCGGCCGCTTCGCCTGGGCGACCGTGATGGACGAGTACGCACACCAGGTCGACTTCTTCGTGCTCGACCCGGAGCGCCGCGCGCTGCTCCAGCAGCGGCTCGGCGGCGCAGCCTGGTGCTACGAGCTCCCCGGAGTCGGCCACACCGCCAATGGGTGCGAGCGCTTCGCGTCGATGATCGCCTGGGCCTACTGGCCCGTGAAGGAGAACTCGTACCGCCCGGAGTCCGCCTCGGACGAGTCCGCGGCGATGCCGGCCCTCCAGTTCCGCCTGCTGCTCTCCGCGCTCGTCGGCGCGCCGAGCTCGCTGAAGAAGTCTCGCTAGGCGATCAGGGACTGGCGCAGCGCGGTCGCGACGGCCTGCGTGCGCGTGTCCGCGTCGAGCTTCGCCATCGCCTTGCGCACGTGCGTGCGGACGGTCTCGTGCGAGATGAAGAGCACCTTGCCGATCTCCTCGTTCGACATGCCGTCCGCGAGCAGGCGCAGCACGTCGCGCTCCCGGTGCGTGAGGCCCTTGATCTTCTCCGTCGCCGCGGAGCTGGAGAGCACGCCCGCGAGGACGGGGTCGACGTAGGTGCGGCCCGACGCGACGAGCTCGACTGCGCGGACGACCTCCGCGAGCGGCGCCTCCTTGAGGACGAAGCCGCGGGCGCCTGCGTCGAGCGCCTCGGTCAGGAGCGCACGGTCGCCGAACGCGGTGTAGAGGATCACGGCGGTGTCGGGGGTGCTCCGCCCGACCTGCCGGGCGACCTCGATCCCGGAGAGGCCGGGCATGCGGAGGTCGAGGATCGCGACGTCGGGCTTGCGCAGCTCGATCTGCTCGACGGCGTCGCCGCCGTCGCGGGCGCGGCCCGCAATCTCGATCCCGTGCTCCTCGAGGACGTCGGCCACCGCCTCGACGACGGCCGGGTGGTCGTCGGCGACGAGGCACGTGATCGCGACCCGGTCAGCCACAGGGGAATAGGATCAGCTTGGGCGAGCGGGCGACGAGGGTCATGAGCGATGCGGCGAGCCGCAAGAGGATCATAGTGCCGATGACGTTTGGCGACGACGAGTCGCGGGCCCTGGCAACCCTCGGCCGGCTGACGCGCGGGGCGCTGCACGAGATCGCGAACCCGCTCGTCGCGCTCGTCGGCTCGACGGAGCTCGCGGCCGGGGAGACGGAGCCCGGCTCCAGGCTGCACGACCGGATCGCGCTCGCGCAGCGGACTGCGGCGGAGATCGCCGAGATCGTGAAGGCGCTGCAGGCGTTCATCCGCGTGCAGGCGGACCCGCCCACCGAGGTATCGGTCGGCGAGGCCGCGTCGGATGCGATCGCGCTCGTCGCACGCGTGATGCCGATCCACGACCGGGCGCTCACGGCGAGCGGGGACGCGCGCGTCGTCGCGGCTCCGGGCGAGCTCCGGCGCCGGCTCGTCGAGCTGCTGCTGGACGCGCTCGAGCGCGTCGACAGCGAAGCCGCGATCGAGCTCGAGGTGTCCGCGGACGCCGTCCGCGCGACCGGCGGCGGCGAGGTGCGCCTGTGAGGATCCTGGTCGTGGACGACGAGCCCGTGGTCCGCGACCTGACCGTCGAGATCCTGCGCCGCAGCGGGCACGCGCCGCAGGGAGTCGCGTCGGCGCGGCTCGCGCTGAAGCTGCTCGAGCACGAGCAGTTCGACCTCGTCGTCACCGACGTCGTCATGCCCGAGATGACCGGGGTCGAGCTGCTCGACGAGGTGCTCGCCCGGCTGCCCGACCTGCCGGTCGTGCTGATGACGGGCGGCTCGCAGGAGCCGGAGCGGACGTCGAACGCCGTCCGGCTCGGCGCAGCCGGGCTCATCTACAAGCCGTTCTCGCACGAAGAGCTGAACGCAGCCGTCACCGCTGCGGCGAAGCCTCGCTGAGCGGGCCGTATCCGGCGCCGCGCTGCGACCGTTTTCATCCTCGTGAACAGGACGCTCAAGATCGTCGCGGGCCTCTCGGTGCTCGCGCACGCGGCCGCAGCCGCTGCCTTCCTCCTGCCGCAGCGCTAGAACAGGCGGACGAGCGCGCTCGCCGTCGCCGCGACGACCATCACGGCGAGAAGCGGCGCGCGCAGCCAGACGGCGACGCCCCCGGCGGCGACCCCGACGAGGCGCTCGTCGAGCACGAGCGCGCGGCCGCCCCCGACCGTCTGCGTGACGACGAGTGCGGCGAGCATCGCGGGCGCCAGCACCTCGACGACCGCGGAGACCCGGGGCGGCAGCGCTCGCCTGCCGAGGAGGACCGGCCCCGAGGCCTTGAAGACCATCGTCAGCGCGCCGACGATGCCGATCACGAGCCAGCTCACCGGCGGAGCCCGATCAGGGCGGCGAGGCTGGCGGCGACAATCGGAACGCCTGCCGGCGTGAGCGGCAGCAGCGCGAGCGTGATCGCGCCGGCCGCGACTGCGGTCGCGAGCGCGCGCCTGCTGCGCAGGTACGGCGCGAGCAGCGCGAGGAAGAGCGCGGGGAACGCGGCGTCGAGGCCGATCGCCCTCGGGTCGAGCAGGTCGCCGACCACCGTCCCGAGCGCGGTGCCGCCGACCCAGGTCACGTAGAGGAGCAGCCCCGCGCCCGCGAGCACGCCGTAGTCGAAGCGGCCGCTTCGGCCCGCGAGCGCCCACGACTCGTCCACGATCAGCTGCGCGTCGCGGAAGCGCCGCCCGCGCGAGCCGGGGAAGATCGACGCGACCGCGAGGCTGAGCGGCACG
>DATKBA010000159.1:0-7724 GCA_035514455.1 Gaiellaceae bacterium
CGCGTGCGTCGGCGAGACGCTCGAGCAGCGCGAGTCGGGCGACACCGAGCTCGTGCTCAAGATCCAGGTCGAGGCGATCGGCTTCGCCGCCGGCGAGCACGAGCGGCTGGTGCTCGCGTACGAGCCCGTCTGGGCGATCGGCACCGGCAAGACGGCCACGCCGGGGATGGCCGAGGAGGCGCACGCGTTCGTCAAGAGCATGCTCGACCGACCCGTCCTCTACGGGGGCTCGGTCAAGCCCGAGAACGCCGTCGAGCTGCTCTCGCAGCCGTCGGTCGACGGCGCCCTCGTCGGCGGCGCCTCGCTCGAGCCCGACTCCTTCGCAGCGATTTGCCGCGCGGCATCGACCTCGTAACCCTCGTCGTCCTCGACGGCTGGGGCTGCGCGCCGCTCGGCCCGGGGAACGCGGTCGAGCTCGCCGCGACACCGGTGTTCGACCGCCTCTGGCGCGAGTTCCCGCACACGACGCTGGCGGCTTCCGGCGAGGCGGTAGGCCTGCCGGACGGCCAGATGGGGAACTCCGAGGTCGGGCACCTGACGATCGGCTCGGGCCGGATCCTCTTCCAGGACCTGCAGCGGGTGAACGCCGCGATCCGCGATGGCTCGCTCTTCGACAGCCCGGCGCTGCTGGCCGCGTTCGAGCGGGCCCGCGCGCGCGGCGGCGACGTCCACCTGCTCGGGCTCGTCTCGTCCGGCGGCGTCCACTCGCACATCGACCACCTGCAGGCGTTGCTCGAGCTCGCGCACCGGCAGGGGATGGAGGAACGCACCTGGATCCACGCCTTCACCGACGGGCGCGACGTCTCGCCGACCGCCGCCATGTCCGACCTGGCCGAGCTCCCCGCGGAGCGGATCGCGACCGTCGTCGGCCGCTACTGGGCGATGGACCGGGACAAGCGCTGGGAACGGACGGAGAAGGCGCTCGACGCGATCACCCGGCACACGGGCGCACCTGTGCCGGCCCAGAGCCTGTTGCGCTCTGTGCAAGCGAGCTACGACGCCGGGGTGACCGACGAGTTCCTCGAGCCGCTCGTCGTCGAGGGCGCGCCGCCATTGACCGAGCGCGACGCGGCGGTCTTCTTCAACTTCCGGCCCGACCGCGGCCGGCAGCTCGCGCAGAAGCTCGTCGAGGGCGGGTACGACCTGACGACGATGACGCGCTACTCGAAGGAGCTGGACGTCCCCGTCGTGTTCGGCCAGCACCGGGTGGTGCAGACGCTGGCCGAGACGCTCGCGCAGGCGGGCGTGCGCCAGCTGCACATGGCGGAGACGGAGAAGTACGCGCACGTCACCTACTTCTTCAACGGCGGCGTCGAAAGCGAGTGGCCGGGAGAGACCCGCCTGCTCGTTCCGAGCCCGCGGGACGTCCCGAGCTACGACCACAAGCCGGAGATGTCCGCCCGCGAGCTGGCCGCGCGCTTCGCCGGGGAGATCGGGAACGGCTACCGCTACGCGGTGGTCAACTTCGCCAACCCGGACATGGTCGGGCACACCGGCTCGATCCCGGCCGTGACGAAGGCCGTCGAGGTCACCGACGAGTGCCTCGGCGTGGTCGTCGCCGCGACCCGTGCCGTGGGCGGGATCTGCCTCGTCACGGCCGACCACGGCAACGCGGAGCAGATGCTGGAGGCCGACGGGGTCAGCCCGCACACCGCCCACACGACGAACCGTGTGCCACTCGTGGTCACATCGAGTGAAGTCACGCTAAAGGAAGGAGGCGAGCTTTCCGATCTAGCTCCTACGGCCCTGCGGCTCCTGGGCCTGGACACGCCGTCCGAGATGACAGGAGAGAACCTGTGCATCGCGGCGAAATCGAAACCTTCCACTTCGTGACCACCCAGCTATACTCCGGCCCACTTGTCGCTGCCCCAGCCTGATCTCGGCGTCCTGCGGAAGGCCCAGCGAGGAGATGAGCGAGCCTTTTCGCTCATCGTCCGCGCGTACGAGCTTCCGGTGTTCAACTACGTCCTGCGCCTCGTCGGCGACCGGTCGCTCGCCGAGGATCTGACGCAGGAGGTCTTCCTCCGCGTCTACCAGGGCCTGCCGAGCTTCTCGCTGCGCTGCCGCTTCACGACGTGGCTCTTCCAGGTGACGAAGAACCGCGTTCTCGACGAGCTCCGCGCCCTCGAGCGCCGGCCGCGCGCGGTCGTGAACCTGGAGGACATCCCGCCGCTCGAGGTCGTCGACGCGCCGTTCGAGCGCGTCGAGGCGATCGACGCCGTCTGGCGGGCGGTCGAGCACCTCAGCGTCGACCTGAAGATGGCGCTGCTCCTGCGCGACGTGGTCGGCCTCTCCTACACGGAGATCGCCGACTCGCTCGAGGTCACGCTCGCCACGGTCAAGTGGCGGATCTACAAGGCGCGCGAGGAAGTGCAGCTCGCGCTCGCCCGCGAGGGGATCACCTTCGCGACGACGGGCGAGCAGCCCGCCGAGCCCGCGCTCGCCTAGACGATCAGCCCGCGTTCGCGCGCAGCCACTCCGCCAGGTTCCGCGCCTCCTCCGCCGGCCCCGCACCCGCCGGCACCGGCTCGACGGCAGGCTGTGCCGGAGGTGCGTCGCCGTCCCTGAGCGCGAGCGCCGCGAGCGCGGCCAGCACCAGCGCGGCGGCGGCCGCCGCGAGCCACGGCCGGCCCCGGGAGCGGTGCACGCGCACGACCTCCGTGGGCCGCTCCGAGAGCGTCCGGGCGGCGGTCGGCTCCTCGAGCGCGAGCGCCAGCTCTCCCGCCGACGGGGGTCGCCGGGCGGGATCGGGCTCGAGGCAGAGCATGATCGTCCGCTCGAGCTGCGGCGGCAGGCCGTCGACGTGCTCGCCCGGGAGCGGCGTCCGCTCGTCCCGAGCGAGGTCGGCGATCGTCGTCACCTGCCGCGGCGTCTTCCCGGTCGCGAGCTCGTAGAGCACCGCGCCGAGCGAGTAGACGTCGGAGAGCGGCGTCGCCGGCTCGCCCTTGACCGTCTCGGGCGCCATGTAGGCCGCCGTCCCGAGCAGCGTGCCCGCCTGCGTGATCCCCGCCGAGCCGTCCCCGGCGCGGGCAATCCCGAAGTCCGCGACCTTGAGCGTCCCCGCCCGGTCGAGCAGCAGGTTCTGTGGCTTGACGTCGCGGTGGACGACGCCGCGCTCGTGCGCGTGCTGCAGGCCCGCGCAGGCCTGGCGGCCGAGCGCGGCTACCTCGGCTGCCGGGAGCGGTCCGCGGCGCTGCAGCTCCTCCGCGAGCGTGACGCCCTCGACGTGCTCCATCACGATGTAGGGCTGCCCCTCCTCCTCGCCGCTGTCGTAGACGGCGACGACGTTCGGGTGCGAGAGCTGGGCGGCGAAGCGCCCCTCGCGGAGGAAGCGCTCGCGCAGCTCGCGGTCGCCGCGCACGCTGTCGGCGAGGAGCTTGACGGCGACGCGACGGTCAAGCGCGGTGTCGTGGCCGAGCATGACGACGGCCATGCCGCCGTGGCCGAGCCGGCGCTCGAGCACGTAGCGGCCGCCGGCGAGCTCCTGCACGCTCAATCGTCGTCCTTCTCCTTCTTGCCCTTCTCCTTGCCCTTGCCTCGATCCTCCTCGTCGTCGTCGTCCTCGTCGTCCTCGTCGGCGGGTGGGGGCGGCGGGACGCACTCGATCGCCTCGACGAGCGCGTTGACCGAGCCGAGCAGCTCCTCCTGGAGCGGCGCCGGGACTCGCTGCTCGTTGACGGCGGCGATCGTCTCCGCCCGCAGCGCCTCCGCCTCGGCGCGGGCGGCGCACGCGTCGCCCCGGTCGAGCCGGTCGGCGACCGCGTCGCTTCGCGAGGCGAGGCGCTCGGCGAGCGCCCCAGGGAGGTGCGGCGTCGCCGCGCGCTCCTCGCTGCCGCAGCCGGCCGCGAGGAGCGCGCACGCGAGCGCGAGGAGGACGCTACGCGGCAGCGTTCGCGTCCTCCTTGGCCGCGAGCTGCAGGCTCGCAGACGTCACTGCCATCGCCAGGCCGATCACCTCGCCGAGCTTGGTCTCCAGGTTCGTCAGTTCCGCCATGGTGCTCCGTTACGTCTCGGGGCCGGTCAGACGCCTTGCGCGAGCCGCGCGGCGAGGGCCTCGGGGAGGCCCGCCTCGCGCATCTCGGCCTGCGTCCGCTCGACCGGATACTCCGTACGACGAAAGGTTGCCCACCCCGCTCCGTTGTCAATCTCGAGCCAGGCGGCCCGTGCGTCGCCGTCTCGGGGCTGGCCGACCGAGCCCGGGTTGAGCAGCCGGCGGACGGCGCCGAGCGCGAGCCGCGTCCCGGCGGGCGCCTCGCCGCCGCGCAGCTCGCGCCCGTTCGAGAGCTCGAGCGCGACGTGGCTGTGGCCGACGAGCACGAGCGGGGCGGAGGTGAGCTCGAAGCCTGCGAGCGCCGCCTCCTCGGAGAGCACGTAGTCCCAGACCGGGTCGCGGGGGCTGCCGTGGAAGAGCTCCGCGCCCGGCGCCGCTCCCCGAGGCTCGAGCGTGCCGAGGAAGGAGCGCGCGTCCTCGTCGAGGACGCCGCGCGTCCAGGCCGCGGCCGCGGCCGCCTCCCCGGCGAAAGCGGAGATCGGGATCTTGCCGAGCACGACGAGGTCGTGGTTGCCGGAGAGGCAGATCGCCGCCCGCTCCCGCAGCAGCGCCGCGCACTCGTTCGGCCGCGGCCCGTAGCCGACGAGGTCGCCGAGGAACCAGACCGCGTCGAAGGCACCCTCGTCCACCTCGGCGAGCACCGCCTCGAGCGCGTGCAGGTTCGCGTGGACGTCCGAGAGAACGGCGATGCGCAACGAGCCTCTAGGAGTTGCGAGGAGGCGCTTCGGGGAGGTTCTGGATCCCGCGCACCGTCGCGTACTTCGACCACGAGTCGGTCATCGCGTCCAAAAGCTCCTTCGCGAACTTCGCCGACATGTTCACGCGGGAGACGACGATGCCCGGGATGTCGCCCTCCGAGACCTCGTGGTCGATGCGGGCGAACGTGAGCGTGAACTCGTAGTCGGAGAAGGAGACGTTCGCGAAGTTCGCATACGTCCCGGCGAGGTTGTCCTCGCCGATCTGGATGTTGAGCTGGCGCTCCGTGCCGGAGTCGGAGTCGTCCACGCCCGTACGATACTCGCGATGAGGGCGATCGAACTGATCGAGGCGGCGCTGGGGGCCGCGGCCGGCGCCGACGTCCAGCTCGAGCGCCCCGGCGACGCCGCGCACGGCGACTACGCGACGAACGTCGCCATGCGGCTCGCAGGCGTGCGCAAGCAGCCGCCGCGGGCGATCGCGGAGGCCCTCGCCGAGCAGGCGCTGGCGATCCCGGGGATCGAGCGCGCCGAGATCGCAGGGCCGGGCTTCGTCAACCTCTGGCTCGCGCCCGAGTGGTACGGCGACGCGCTCGCCGAGATGCTCGCTGCCGGGACGGAGTACGGCGGCGGCTCCGCCGCGACGCGCGAGCGGGTCCAGGTCGAGCTGGTCTCGGCCAACCCGACCGGCCCGATCACGGTCGCCTCGGCGCGGAACGGCGCCTACGGAGACAGCGTCGCGCGGCTGCTCGCCTTCGCCGGGCACGAGGTCGAGCGCGAGTACTACTACAACGACGCGGGCGCCCAGATGGAGCGGTTCCGCGCCTCCGTCGAGGCGCGCCGGCGCGGGGAGGAGCCGCCCGAGGACGGCTACCACGGGGCGTACGTGTCCGAGCTCGCCGAGCAGCCGGACGACCCGGTGCCGCTGATGCTGAAGCGGATCGAGGTGACGATGGAGCGCTTCCGGATCCACTTCGACTCGTGGGCGAAGCAGAGCGAGCTGGAGCGGCGGCTGCCCGAGTACCTGCCGCGCCTCGACACGTACGAGCGGGACGGGGCCGTCTGGGCGCGCAGCTCCGCGTACGGGGACGACGACGACCGCGTCCTGCTGCGCTCCGAGACGGGCGTGCCGACCTACCGCGCCGCGGACGTCGTCTACCTCGCGGACAAGCTCGACCGCGGGCTCGACCGGGCGATCTACGTGCTCGGCGCCGACCACCACGGCACGCGGAACTGGTACGCAGCGGTCGCCAGGATGCTCGGCTACGACCCGGCGCGCGTCGAGGTGCTGCTCTACCAGCTCGTCCACCTCACGCGCGGCGGCGAGTCCGCCAAGATGTCGAAGCGCCGGGGCGATGTCGTCTTCCTGGACGAGCTGCTCGACGAGGTCGGGGTCGAAGCGGCCCGCTGGTACCTCGTCTCGCGCGGCCACGACCAGGCGATCGAGATCGACGTCGACCTCGCGGCCGAGAAGACGCAGAAGAACCCGGTCTACTACGTCCAGTACGCGCACGCCCGGATCGCCGGGATCCTCCGCAACGCCGAGGGCGCCGAGCCGTCGGCCGAGCCGCCCGCCGGCCTCGCGGACGAGGAGCGCGACCTGGTCAAGCGCCTCGCCGAGTTCCCGGCCGTTGTCGCGGAGGCGACCGAGCGGCGCGGCCCGCACGCCGTCCCGACGTACGCGATCCGCGTCGCGGACGACTTCCACCGCTTCTACCACCACCACAAGGTGCTGGGCTCGGAGGCGGAGGCGTTCCGGCTCGGGCTCGTCACGGCGACGAAGGCGGTGATCGCGCGCTGCCTCGGCCTGATCGGGGTGGAAGCGCCCGACCGGATGTAGAGCGGGGATAGGATCGGAGCCGAATGAGCTCCGAAGCACCCGACCGCAACCTCGCCCTCGAGCTCGTCCGCGTCACCGAGGCGGCGGCGCTGGCAGCGTCCGGCTGGGTCGGCCGCGGCGAGAAGGAGAAGGCGGACGGCGCGGCCGTGGATGCGATGCGGCTCGTCCTCGACACGGTGCGGATGAACGGCACGGTCGTGATCGGCGAGGGGGAGAAGGACGAGGCGCCGATGCTCTACAACGGCGAGCAGGTGGGCGACGGCACAGGCCCCGAGGTCGACGTCGCCGTCGACCCGCTCGAGGGCACCCGCCTGACCGCCCTCGGCCAGCCGAACGCGATCGCCGTGATCGCGGTCGCCGAGCGCGGGACGATGTTCGACCCGGGGGCCGCGTTCTACATGGACAAGATCGCGGTCGGCCCCCAGGCCGCGGACGCGATCGACATCGACGCGTCGCCCGCCGACAACGTTCGGGCCGTCGCGAAGGCGAAGGGGCTCGACGTCAGCGAGGTGACCGTCGTCGTGCTCGAGCGCGACCGCCACGAACGGCTGATCCGCGAGCTGCGCGAGGCGGGCGCGCGCGTCAACCTGATCCGCGACGGCGACGTCGCTCCCTCGATCGCCGCGTCGCGCGCCTTCGCGGGCGTCGACATGCTGATGGGGATCGGCGGCACGCCCGAGGGCGTCATCTCGGCAGCCGCGATCAAGTGCCTCGGCGGCGCGCTCCAGGGCAAGCTGTGGCCCCGCAACGACGAAGAGCGGCAGCGGCTCCTCGACGCCGGCTACGACATCGACCGCGTCCTCACCGCGGACGACCTCGTCGCCGGCGACGACGTCTTCGTCGCCGCCACCGGCGTGACGAGCGGCGCGCTCCTCCGCGGCGTCCGCGTCACCGGCGCGGGCGTGGAGACCGAGTCGATCGTGATGCGCTCCCGCTCCGGCACCGTGCGCCAGATCGCCGCCTACCACCCTTCCGAGAAGGTCCGACGACTGATGAAAGGAGACCGCGATGGCCGCCAGTGAGCTGCACGACACCGCCCGCGCCCTCGTCGCCGACAGCAAGGGGATCCTCGCCGCCGACGAGAGCTCGGGGACGATCGCGAAGCGCTTCGACTCGATCTCGCTCGAGTCGACCGAGG
>DATKBA010000160.1:0-2446 GCA_035514455.1 Gaiellaceae bacterium
CGCCAACGTCGTCGGCCTGCTCGTGGTCGCCGTCTTCGCCAGCACCGAGTTCGGCTTCGACCGGTTGCACGACCGCAACATCTTCTACCTCGTGCCGCTCTGGCTCGTGCTGCTCGGCGTCTGGATCGCAGCCGGCCTCCCGCGCCCGCACGGAGCGCTGGCCGCGGGCGCCGCCGTCGCGCTCGTCCTCCCCGTCGTGCTCCCGTTTCGGCACGTCTCGTCCGAGGTCGGCGTCGACGTGGTCACGAGCGCGCTCTGGGGCCGCGTGCAGGAGCTCACCGCGGACGTCTCGGGCCTCAACGGCCGCCGCCTGCTGGTCCTCTTCGTGGTCGCGCTCGTCGCGGCGGCGGCGGTGCTCCCCCGGCGCTACCGCCTCGCCTTCCCTGCCGCCGTCGCCGCCGTCTTCGCCGCGACCGCGATACTCGCGTGGGAGCGCCAGGTCGACGCGCCCGAGAACGCCGTCTTCGCGGGCAGCTTCTCGGAGGACAAGACCTGGATCGACGACGCCCTTCCGGACCGCCCACGCGTCACGAAGGTGTACGTCGACACCGAGTGCAGCTCGGCGCTGCAGCGCCACGCGCTCTACCTCGGCGAGTTCTTCAACGCCGCCGTCGAGCGCGCCGCGTACGTCGGCGACTCGGTCCCGGACGGCCTGCCCATCGACCAGGTCGGCGTGGATCAGGACGGCACGCTGGTCCTCGAATCGGGACGCGCGCTCGTCGCCGACCACGTCTACACGCAGCCGGGGCTCGAGCTCCAGGGCGAGCGGGTCGCGTCGGGAACCGCAGCCGGGCTCGTGCTCTGGCGGGTCGAAGGCCCCGTGCGCGTCAGGGGCGCGCGCGCGAACGCCGATCTCGAGCGAATCGGCTGCTAGCGGACCCGGCGCAGGTAGCCGCTCGGGTTGAACGTGATGAGGAACTTCTCGCGCTCGCGGTCGATCTCGAAGTCGTCCGTCTTGGAGAGAAACGTCTCGATCGCCTCGAGCGGCCCCGGCATGAGGTCCTTCCGGATCCGGCCGATGTTCGAGTCCTCGACGATGACGTAGCCGCCCACGGGCACGAGCCGCGCGTACGCGGCGAGCTCGGCCTCGACGTGCGCCTGCGAGTGGTCGGAGTCGAGGACGACGAGGGTGCGCTTGCCCTCAGCGCGCGCGCGGATCTCGGCGACGACCTCGGGATCGGTGGAGGAGCGACCGCCGAGGTAGGTGATCCGGGGGTGCTCCGGGTAGTCGTCTCGCACCGTCTCGATGTCGATCGAAACGACCTCGCCCTCCCCGAGCAAGTCGCAGATCGAGGCGAGGAAGTAGGCGCTGCCGCCGCGGTACGTGCCGGTCTCGACGACGAGCTCGGGCCGTGTCTCGACCATGATCTCCTGGTAGACCCAAAGATCGAGCGGGTTCTTGAGCGCCTGCGCGCCGAGCCACGTCGCCTTCGTCCAGACGTCGGAGCCGTAGAGGACGTCGTGGGCGCGGGCGACGGCGGCCCGGTCGAGCCGCCTGTCGACCCGGAAGCGTGCTGCGGTGACGGCGCGACGAAGGTAGTTCTCCACGGGCCGGCCGATTCTAGGGACGACCCTCGGGCCCGAGCCCGAGAACCTCGAGGTAGCGGTCGGCGACCTCCGCGAGCGGCGGGACGACGATCGCGGCGCGGAAGCGCTCGATCCCCTCGACCAGCCGCTCCAGCACCTCGGGAAGCTCGTCGTCCGCGGTGAACGGCAGCCCGCCTTCGCCGACGAGCTCCGGGTGCCCCCCGCTCTCGAGGTACGCAGCGGGGAGGCCACACGCGAGCGCTTCCAGCAGGGCGTTGGAGCACGGGTCGTCGCGGCTCGGCGCGAGATACAGGTCGTGCTCACGCAGGAGCAGCGCGACGTCCTCCGAGCCGACGGGCCCGACGACGCGGATGCGCTCGAAGCGAGACGCCGGCCGCCCCACGAAGGTCATCTCGAATCGTGTCCAGTCGAGGTGCGCGTCGAGCCAGGCGAGGGTGTCGGCGCCTTTCCGCCGATTGTCCGACCAGCTCGTCGAGACGAGCCGCACCCTGCGGCCCGCGAGCGGCTCGCGGGAGGCCGGCGGATGGAAGATCCCCGGGTCGACGGTGTTCGGGATCACGACCGGCGCGCGGAGCTCGAAGCCGAGCTCACGGTGCTTCTCGAGGCTGTAGCGCGACTGGAAGACCGTCTCGTCGGCCAGCTCCGCGTTGATCCGGGCGATGCGCGCGTCGCTGCCGTCGTCGAAGCCGCGGTACACGCCGATCGGCCCGTCGACGCGGTGCACCATCCGGCACTCCTCGCGCGCGAAGCGTCGCAAGCGGCCGAAGTCGAAGTTGAAGGAGTTGAACAGGCACGCGGGCGTCGCGGAGGAGAGCCGGTTGTGCTCCACGGCCAGCCCGCGCCCCGCGAGCTCACGCGTGAGCGCCCGCAGGAACTGGTGACCCCCGCCCGAGGGCGG
>DATKBA010000161.1:0-9834 GCA_035514455.1 Gaiellaceae bacterium
CGTCGGCGGCACCTTCACCGACGCGGTGCTGCTCGACGGGGACGGGCTGCGGACGGCGAAGGTGCCGACCGCCCGCCGGCAGGAGGAGTCGGTGCTGGCGGCCGCCGCGGCGGTGGGCGCGGCCGGGGTCGAGCGCTTCACTCACGGGACGACGATCGCGACGAACGCGCTGCTCGAGCGGCGCGGCGCGCGCACGGCGCTCGTCGCGACGGACGGCTTCGAGCACGTGCTCCACCTGCGCCGGCAGGACCGGGCGCACCTCTACAGGCTCTGCGCCCGGCATCCGGAGCCGCTCGTCCCGCTCGAGCGCTGCCACGGCGTGCGCGGGCGGATGGGGCCGGCCGGGGAGCTCGCGCCGCTCGACCTCTCCTCGCTCCCCGACCTCGCCGGCGCCGAGGCGATCGCCGTCTGCCTGCTCTTCTCGTTCCGCGACCCCACACACGAGCGCGCGGTCGCCGACGAGCTGCGGCGCCGCCACCCGGACGCCTACGTCGTCGCCTCGCACGAGTCGGCACCCGAGTTCCGCGAGTACGAGCGGGCCTCGACGACCGCGGCCGACGCGTACCTGGGGCCGCTGCTAGGGGGCTACCTGCGGGCGCTCGCAGGCCGTTGCGCGGAGTCCGGCCTGCCGGAGCCGCTCGTGATGCGCTCGTCTGGCGGCGTCGCCCCGCTCGAGGAGGTCGCCGCGCACGCGGCCCGGGCGCTCCTCTCCGGGCCTGCCGCGGGCGTCGTCGGCGCGGCGCGCGTGGCGCGGCTCGCCGGGATCGAGCACGCGCTCGCGTTCGACATGGGCGGCACCTCGACCGACGTCTGCGCGATCGTCGCCGGCGAGGCCACCCGCTCGAGCGAGCGGCTCGTCGGCGGCCTGCCCGTGCGCCTGCCGACGCTCGACGTGCACACGGTCGGCGCGGGCGGCGGCTCGCTCGTCTGGCGCGACGCGGGGGGCGCGCTGCGGGTCGGGCCGGAGAGCGCGGGCGCCGACCCCGGGCCGGCCTGCTACGGCCGCGGAGGCGCGCAGGCGACGGTGACCGACGCGAACCTCCTCCTCGACCGGCTCCCCGAGCGGCTCGCGGGCGGGCTCGCGCTCGACCGCGGCGCCGCCGAGCGCGCCCTCGCCGCGGCCGGCGCCGATCCCGAGGACGTGGTCGCGGTCGTGAACGCGGAGATGCTGGCGGCGCTCCGCGTCGTCTCGGTCGAGCGGGGGCTCGATCCGCGCGACTTCGCGCTCGTCGCGTTTGGCGGCGCCGGCGCCCTGCACGCGTGCGCGCTCGCGGAGGAGCTCGAGATCGGGACCGTGCTCGTCCCGGAGGCGGCGGGCGTCCTCTCCGCGCTCGGGCTCGCGCTCAGCGACGAGCGGCGCGACACCGTGCGCTCGCTCGTCGTCCCCCTCTCGGAGGCGGGGGAGCTCCCGGCCGAGGGCGAGGCGGACGTGCGCTACGCCGGCCAGTCCTTCGAGCTGACCGTGCCGCTCGGCGGCGACGTCGCGGAGGCCTTTCACCGGGCGCACGAGGAGCGGTACGGCTACGCCGACCGGACACGTCCGCTCGAGCTGGTCGCGCTGCGGACGGCACAGGTGCGCCCGGGCCCACTGCACGTGCACGCTCAGGCACCGCCTCGTCCGTCCGTGACGGGCGTGGTCGAGCTGGACGGCTCGACCGCCTGGATCCCGGCCGGCTGGCGCGGCGACTGGCGCGACGGCGCGCTCGTGGTGACGCGCGCGTGAACGTCCGCCTCCAGGTGCTCGGCTACGCCCTGCGGGCGGTCGCGGAGGAGATGGGCGCCGCCCTGATCCGCTCGGCCTTCTCGGCCAACATCAAGGAGCGGCGCGACTGCTCGACCGCGATCTTCGACCCGTCCGGCCGGATGGTGGCGCAGGCCGAGCACATCCCGGTCCACCTCGGCGCGATGCCCGCGTCCGTCGCGGCCGTGATCGCGTGCGACCCCGGCCCCGACGACGTCTTCGTCCTCAACGACCCTTACTCGGGCGGCACGCACCTTCCGGACGTGACGCTCGTCTCGCGCACCGAGCTCGGCTGGGCCGCGACCCGGGCGCACCACGCCGACGTCGGCGGCGCCGTGCCGGGCAGCATGCCCGCGGGCTCGCGCACGCTCGCCGAGGAGGGCGTCGTGATCCCGCCGACCCGCCTCGACGAGGCGACGCTCGAGGAGCTCGTCGCGCAGATGCGCAACCCGGACGAGCGCCGCGGCGACCTGCGCGCGCAGCTCGCGGCGCAGCGGCTGGGCGCCCGGCGGATCGCGGAGCTGTGCGCGCGGCGCGGGCGGGACGAGGTGGCGGCGGCGATGGACGAGCTCGTCGCGTACTCCGAGCGGCGTGTCCGGGCCGGGATCGCAGCCCTCCCGGACGGGCGCTGGGAGGCGGTGGAACGGCTCGAGACGGCGGACGGCGAGCTCGAGCTGCGCGTCGCCGCCATCGTCGCGGGCGACGAGCTCGTGCTCGACTTCGCCGGCACGGCCCCGCAGCACGTCGGGAACCTCAACTGCCCGCTCGCGGTCACCGTCTCGGCGTGCCTCTTCGTCGTCCGCGTCCTGACCGACCCGGACGTGCCCGCCTCGGCCGGCGCGCTCGCCCCCGTCACGGTCGTCGCGCCCGAGGGCTGCCTCGTCAACGCGCGCCCGCCCGCCGCCGTCGCGGCGGGGAACGTGGAGACGTCGAGCCGCATCGTCGACCTCCTCTTCCGCGCGTTCGGCCGGGCCGTCCCCGTGCCGGCGCAGGGCCAGGGGACGATGAACAACGTCGTCCTCGGCAACGAGCGCTTCACGTACTACGAGACGATCGGCGGCGGCCAGGGCGCGTGCCCCGACGCGGACGGCCCCTCCGGCGTGCACGTCGCGATGTCCAACACGCTCTCGACCCCGACGGAGGCGCTCGAGCTCGGCTACCCGCTGCGGGTCGAGCGGCACGCCCTGCGGCTGGGCTCCGGCGGCGAGGGCGTGCACGCAGGCGGCGACGGCGTGATCCGCGAGCTGCGCGTACTCGAGGCATGCCGGCTCTCGCTCCTCTCCCAGCGCCGGCGGATCGCGCCCGCCGGCGCCGAGGGCGGCGGCCCCGGCGCGCCCGGCCGGAGCCTGCTCGACGGCGAGGAGTTGCCGCCGCTCGCGTCGCGGGAGCTGTCCGCCGGCGACGTGCTCCGGATCGAGACGCCCGGCGGCGGCGGCTACGGGAGCCGGTAGAGGCGGTAGCGCTCGTCCGCGTAGACCTGCGGCAGCGAGGGCGCGAGGTCGAAGCGGTTGCCGTCGACGACGAGCCAGCCGGCCCCCGCGCGGCGCGGGATCTCCAGGTCGCCCGTCGCGAAGAAGCGGATGTTCGCAGCGCGGCGCTCGTACGGCCGGTTCTGCTCGGTGTCGGCGACGTGGCCGGGCGGCGCCGCCGCGACGTACACGGGCGCGTAGGCGGCGATCCGGTAGCTCGTCTCCAGGTCGGAGTAGACGACGTCCCCCTCGGGCACGTCCGTGCGCAGCGCGTCGACGAGCCCGGTGGTGAGCGGGCTCGGCCGCCGGCCCTCGGACGGGCTCCAGTTCGCCGCCGCGTGTACCGCGATCGGGAGCACGAAGAGCGCCGCCGCCGCTCCCGCAAGCGCAGCGGAGCCCTCGACGGGGACTTTGTGTTTCAGGAACACAAGCCCTCCGAGCAGCGCGACCGCCCCGCCGGCGACCGCGAACCAGGTCACGAGCGCGGGGCCGCCCTCCACGATCCCGTACCCGAACTCGCCCGGGAAGGCCAGCTGGAGCGCGACGCCGGCAGCGAGGGCCAGGGGCAGGAGCAGCGAGCGCAACAGCCCCGCCAGCACCACGAAGCCGCCGGCGAACGCGAACGCCAGCGGCCAGAACCCCGCGGCGCGACGCGACTGGGAGATCGAGACGAGGTCGGAGAAGGGGACGAAGAGGAGCGGCACGAGCATCACGGCGGCGACCGCAAGGAAGCCGCCGAGCACGTAGGCGGCCCAGCGCCGGCGCAGCGCGAGCCCCGCGAGCGGAACCAGCACCAGAGCGGCGATCGCGACGGCGCCGGCCCGCCCGAACACCTCCGGCGCGAGCCGGTAGCTCGTGTCCGAGAAGACGTCGAGCTGGCTGCCGTACTGGCGAAACGCGCGCTCGAGCTCGTCCCCGGCCGGGGCATGCGAGCGCGTGTCGCGGACGATCGGCGTCAGCCAGGCGAGGTAGGCCGCGGCCGGAAGGACGAGCGCGGCGAGCGCGGCCGCGATCCGCTTCGCCTCCTCGCGCGCGACGAGCGAGCGGACGACGAGGAACCCGGCGAACGGGAGCCAGAGGAAGATCGCGTAGGTCGGGTGGACGACCGCGAGCACGAGCCCGGCCGCCGCCGCCGACGCGAGCGCCGCCCGCCGGCGACTTTGTGTTCCTGGAACACAAGCTCCCAGCGCGAGCGCGACGGCCGCGGGCAGGAGGATCTGGCGCGAGCCGGTCGCCGGCAGCCCGAGCGCGGTGTACGCGCCTCCGTAGGCCGGGGCGAGCGCCGTCACCGCGACGGCGCCGAGCACGACCGCCGCCGCCGCACCCGCGCGGCGGAAGAGCGCCCAGCCCGCCTCGTAGGCGACGAGCAGCGCGAGCGGCGCGAGCACGGACGCCTGGTGGAGCACCACGTCCGCCGGATCGAGGAAGCCGACGCGGGCGACGAGCGCGAGGAAGCCGTGCCAGAGCGGGAACGCGTAGCCGGGATGGAGCCCACCGTCGGCGAACTCGTTCACGGCGCCGAGCGAGAGGACGTCGAACGCCTCGAGCTTCCGGGCCCGCGCGAGATGGAAGAGGCCGTCCCCGCCGATATGCCCGGCGACGTGCCAGAGCAGGATCCCGAGCGCGACGCCGGCGCCGAGCACCCACCACCAGCCCGGGATCCGCTCCGCCCGCGGCGCGCGGCGCGCGAACGGGAGCGCCGCCGCCCCGGCCGCGAGCAGCAGGACGAGCGTCAGCGTCAGCGACTGCTCGATTGCGAACGTGACCGCGAGCGCGCCGAAGAGGAGCGTGAGCGACCACGCGAGCGTAACCGCCGCGCCGCGGAGCCCGAGCGCGCGCCCGACGAGCGCGCCCGGCAGGAGCAGGACGCCGGTGGCGAGCGCGAGGCGGAGCAGCGTCATCGCTCGAGCAGCTCCGGCACCCGTCCGGAGGCAAGCCACCCGGCGGCCTCGCGGTAGGCCCGCCCGCGCTCGCTGCGGAAGAGCGCCCCGCGCAGCCACAACGCGACGAGCAGCAGCCGCCGCGCCCACTCGGCGTACCGCGCGCCGCGGTGCTTCGCGAGGAAGCGGAGATGGCCGCGCACGTTCTCCCGGAACATCCGGCCGCCGTGCGAGGCGCCGCCGACGTGCACGCACTCCGCGCCGGGGAAGAAGAGCACCGTCCACCCGGCTGCGCGGAACCGGTAGGCCCAGTCGGTCTCCTCGCTGAAGAGGAAGAACGCCTCGTCGAGCGGCCCGACCTGCTCGACGGCCGCGCGGCGCACGAGCATGCACGCGCCCATCACGAAGTCCGCCTCGCGCACCTCGTCGTGCCCGAAGCCGCCGCCGTAGAAGGCGTTGAGGACGCGCGTGCGCGGCGCGAGCCTGCGCAGGAAGAGGTACTCCGTCGCGAGCCGCCAGAGAGTCGGGAAGCCGCGCACCGACCGCTGCAGCGTCCCATCGGGGTTCAGCAGCCGGGGGCCGACGATCGCCGCTTCCGGATGTGCGTCCGCGAAGGCCACGAGCCGCTCGAGCGAGCCCTCCGTCAGCCACGCGTCCGCGTTCAGGATCAGGAAGTAGCGCCCGCTCACCGCCGCCATCCCCGCGTTCCAGCCCGCCGCGAGCCCGCGGTTCTCCTGCTCGACCACGGTCACCTCGGGGAAGAGCTCGCGCACGACGTCGGCCGTCCCGTCGGTCGAGCCGTTGTCGACGACGACCGTCTCCTCGCCGCGCACGCTCTCGAGGCACCGCTCGACCCACGGGAGCGCGTTGTGGGTGACGACGACCGCGGAGACGTCAGGCATGCGTCGCGCTCGGCCGCCGGCGCAGCCCCTCCCAGAGCAGGATCGCGCCGCCCGGCAGCGCGAGCGCGACCGTGACGAGGAAGAAGAGGAAGCCGGCGGCGAACGCGGGCTCCGGCTCGACGGCCAGCTGGCCGAGGAAGCTGACGAAGAACGCCTCGCGGACGGCCAGCCCGTTGAGCGTGAACGGGACGATCAGGACGAGGAAGAAGAGCGGCCCCATCACGTAGTAGACGAGCGGCGAGAGATCGATCCCGACGGCCTTCGCCGCAGCCCAGATCGAGAGGACGCGGACCGACTGGAGCGCGAAGGTGAGCGTGAAGACCGTCCCGAGCAGGCGGCCGTGCGAGCGGAACGCGTGCACGCCCTCGTAGAACGCGCGCAGCGGACGCTCGAGCCGGAGCCGGTGCAGGATCGGCGCGGAGCGGGCGAGCAGCGGCCGCACGGAGCGGGTGAAGAACAGGATCGCGAGCACGATCGTGCCGAGGACGAAGAGGAGCTCGAGCCAGAGGTAGGCGCCGACGTCGTAGCGGCCGAGCGCGAGCGCGAAGCCGATCGCGCCGAGGAGGA
The DNA here is from genome assembly GCA_035514455.1 of Gaiellaceae bacterium. Classification (GTDB taxonomy): domain Bacteria; phylum Actinomycetota; class Thermoleophilia; order Gaiellales; family Gaiellaceae; genus Gaiellasilicea. Next base: position 6,560 of record DATKBA010000161.1, read on the forward strand.
CGGTCGCGGCGCCGCCGAGCCCGCGCTCGAGCAGCACGATCGCGGTCAGGTCGCCGACCCGGCCCGGGTGCCGGCGCGAGGTCTCGAGGACGCGCACCGCGTCGCCGCCGATCGAGGTCGGGAGCACCTGGCTCGCCGTGTACGAGACGAAGTAGGAGCGCGTCAGCCACCAGAAGCGGTCGATCATGCCGCGGGCGGCGAGCAGCCACTGCCAGCGCAGCGCCATCGGCAGCGCGGTCACGGTCATGATCGCGACCGCGAGCGCGAACCAGCCGAGATCGGTGTCCGCGAGGATCTCCGCGGTGCGCCCGACGTCCACCTTCCAGAGCAGGTAGGCGAGCGCGAGGCCCGTGAGGACGAGCGTGCCGCCGACGCGGACGGCGCGACTCATGCGGCCCGGTCGTGGATCCGCACGAGCGCCTCGACCACGTCGGCGATGTCCTCGTCGGAGTGCGCGGGCGAGAGCGGCAGCGAGAGGATCTCGTCGCCGGCGCGCTCCGCCACCGGCAGGGACGGCTGCTCGGGGAAGCGCTCGCGGTACCACGTGAGCCGGTGCACGGGCAGGAAGTGGATCGAGGTCGAGATCCGCTCGGCGGCGAACGCCCGCTGCAGCTCGTCGCGAGTCAGGCCGAACCGCGTCGCGTCGACGCGGACGACGTAGAGGTGGAGCGCGTGCGTGTCGCGGGGGTCGCGCGCGAGCGGCTCGATCCCGTCGAGCGCAGCGAGCCCCTCGTCGTAGAGCGCGAACTGGCGCTCGCGGGCGGCGGTGTGCCGGGGGAGCTTGTCCAACTGGACGAGCGCGATCGCGGCGAGCACGTCGGAGAGGTTGGCCTTGTAGCCGGGGACGGTGATGTCGTAGCGCGAGCCGTCGCCACGGCGCATCAGGCGGAGGTTGCGGATCGCGTCCGCGACGGCGCCGTCGTTCGTCGAGATCAGGCCGCCCTCGCCGGCGGCGATGTTCTTCGTCGCGTAGAGCGAGAAGCACGTCGCCTCGGAGAGGCCGCCGATCTTCCGCCCCCGGTAGGCGCTCTCCGCCGCATGCGCGGCGTCCTCGACGACCGGGATCCCGAGCGCGTGGATCGGGTCGAGGTCGCACGGCTGCCCGGCCAGGTGCACGGGGAGGATCGCCTTCGTCCGCTCGGTCACGGCCGCCGCGACGCGCTCCGGGTCGATGTTCAGGTCGCCCTCGCGCACGTCGACGAAGACGGGCGTCGCGCCCGCGTGGACGATCACGTTCGCCGTCGCCGGCCAGGTGATCGAGGTCGTGATCACCTCGTCGCCGGGGCCGATCCCGAGCGCGACGAGCGCCAGGTGCATCGCCGCCGTCCCGGAGGCCACGGCGAGCACGTGCTCGGCCTCCAGGTACTCGGCCATCCGCTCCTCCAGCAACGCCGCTCTCGGTCCCGTCGTCAGCCAGCCGGACCGGAGCGTCTCCGCGACCGCCTCGATCTCCTCCTCGCCGATCGCGGGCGGCTGGAAGCCGAGTTGCTTCTCTCTCATCCGACGACGAAGCGTATTGCGTCGGCCGCACGGCGAGCGCGCGCGAGCGCGTCGTCGCGGCTGTCGCCGACCGCGAGCACCGCTCCGGCCCGGTCGGCCCCCCGCCGGAGCGGCCCGAGCTCGAACCCGGGCTCGCGGTAGATCCGCACGTCGAGCACGCCGTCCACCGCCAGCGCCTCCTCGACCCCCTCGACGGCCTGCAGCGTGCCCTCGGGCGCGACGAGGAAGAGGACGCACGCGCCGCCGTGGAGAGCTTGTGTCTGATAGACACAAGCCTCGATTCCGAGCGCGGCGTCGAGTGCGAGATCGTTCAGCCTGACGCCCGTCGCCGCCTCGACGAGCTCCGCGTCGTGACCCCCGCCGAGGCGCGCAGCCACCTCGATCACGCGCGGCCCGTCGCTCCCGAGCCGCACCTGGGTGTAGGTCGGCCCGTTGCGGATCCCGAGCGCCTCGGCCGCCGACCGGGCCGCCTCGATCGGAGCTTGTGTCTGATAGACACAAGGCCAGGCGTGCGCGAGCGCGACCCCGAACGCGGGCGGGTCGGCGGTCAGCCTGTCCGTCACGGCCAGGGCGTGGAAGGCGCCGTCGACCGAGAACGCGTTCACCGTCACCTCGGCGCCGTCCACGTACTCCTCGACGATGTACGTGTTGTTGCGCGAAGCCTCGAGCGCGGCCCCGATCGCCGCGGGCACCTCCGCCTCGGTGCGAACGAACGTGAGCCCGCGCTGCCCCTGGCGGTCGGGCGCCTTGACGACGCACGGCGGCACGGGCTCCTCCAGCAGCCGCGGCTGCGGGACGTCCGCCTCGGCGAGCCGCTCCCGCTGCCGCGACTTCGTCGTCGCGAGCACGGCCGTCGCGGCGTCGATGGGGTGCGGAAGCGCGAGGCGCTCGGCGACGCGCGCCGCCACGCCGACCGGCCAGTCCGCCCCCGGCGAGACGATCCCGTCCACGTCCTCCGCCCGCGCGAGCCGGTCGACGCCCGGCTCGTCCTCGGTCGAGACGAGCGCGCGCTTGTCCGCGTAGGCGAAGCCCGGCGCGGCGGGGTCGCGGTCGACGGCGATCACGAACAGGCCGCGCTCGTGCGCCGCGCGCAGGAGCCCGATCTGCGCGGGCCCGGCTCCTAGGACGAGGAGACGCTGTCGCGCGCGGTCAGTGCCCGCCACCACACCTCGTTCTCGCGGTACCACGCGACCGTCTTCTCCAGGCCCTGCTCAAAGCTCGTACGCGCGCGCCAGCCGGTCAGCCGCTCGAGCTTGTCGGTCGAGCCGATGTGCCGGTCTACCTGGCCCAGCCGCTCGTCGACGTTGACCTTCTCGGCGTCGACCCCGACCGCCGCCAGCACCGCGTCGGCGACGTCGCGGACGGAGATGTCGATCCCGGTCGCGACGTTGACGACCTCGCCCGCGAGCGCGTCGATGTCCGCGGCGATGATCGTCTCGATCGCCTCCGCGTCGTCGTCGACGTAGAGCCAGTCGCGCGAGGCGTGGCCGTCGCCGTGGATCGTCAGCGGCTCGCCGGAGAGCGCCTGCGTGATGAAGCGCGGGATCACCTTCTCCGGGTGCTGCCGCGGGCCGTAGTTGTTGAACGGGCGCACGATCACGATCGGCAGCCCGTAGGTGACGTAGTACGAGTAGGCGAGCCGGTCGCCGCCCGCCTTCGTCGCCGCGTAGGGCGAGCGCGGGTTGAGCGGGTGCTCCTCGTCCATCGGCGCGTACTCGGCCGTCCCGTACACCTCGCTCGAGGAGATCAGGATGAAGCGCTCGACCGGCGTGCGC
>DATKBA010000162.1:0-5473 GCA_035514455.1 Gaiellaceae bacterium
GCGGCAGGAAGTCGAAGCCGTTGTGGATCAGGTCGAACTCGGCCGCGCGCTCGAACGCGTGCGCGATGTGGAGGCACTCCGCGACCTTCGGCTCGACGTCCGGGTCCTCGGCGTAGCCGCGCTCGACGACAGCGGCGAGCCTGCCCGCAGTGAGCGAGTCGGCGGTGGCGAAGAGCGTCACGTCGACCCCCCGCGCGACGAGCCCCTCGGCGAGAAGCGAGGCGAACTGCTCCCACGGCCCGTAGTGGCGCGGCGGCACGCGCCAGGCGACCGGCGCCAGGACCGCGACGCGCAGCGGGGTCACGGCCCTTCCGGCCCGGTGTCCGCGGGGATCACCGGGTCGACTCTACTCAGGTGCAGACGATCTGGCCGCCGGCGGTGTGCTCGCACCGATGAGTTCCGCGCCCTCGAGGCGTCTTAGGGTGGAAAGGTGCACGTGCACCGTCGCGACCGGAGGTGAGATCGATGTCCAGGACCGTTCTGCTCGTCGGCACCCGCAAGGGCTGCTTCGTGCTCGAGAGTGACGACCGTCGCGACTGGGAGCTGCGGGGCCCCTTCTGCGAGGGCTGGCCCGTCTACCACGCCGTCCACGACGCCGGCAGCGGGGCGATCTACGCGGCCGCCGCGAGCGAGTGGCACGGCGCCACCGTCTGGCGCAGCCCGGACCTCGGTGAGACGTGGCAGCAGTCGAGCGAGGGGCTCGGGTACGGCGACGACGGCGCCCTCAAGCTCTCGAAGGTCTCGGGCCTGACGGCGGCGAACGGGCGCCTGTTCGCCGGCGCCGAGATGCCGGGCATCTTCGAGAGCCGCGACGGCGGCGAGACGTGGTCGCTCCTGACGACGCTCGACGGGCAGCCGGGGCGCGAGTCCTGGAACGATCCCGCCAACCAGCCGCCGGGCCACCTCGGCGTGCCCGCGGTCCTTCCCCACCCGGACGACCCGTCCCGCTATTGGGCCATCGTCCAGGGGATCGGGATCTTCGAGACGACCGACGACGGCTCCACGTGGACGCCGCGCAACCGGGGCCTGCGCGCGGACTGGCCGCGGGAGCACGAGGAGATCGGCTTCTGCGTGCACAAGCTCGTCATGTCGCCCGTGGACTCCGACCGCCTCTACCAGCAGAACCACGTCGGCATGCACCGCAGCGACGACGCCGGCCTGTCGTGGACGGAGATCACGGAGGGGCTCCCGTCCGAGTTCGGCTTCGCCGCGGCCGCGCACCCGCACGATCGCGACACGTTCTACGTGATCCCGCTCGACGCCGGGCACACGCGCTGCATGCCGGACGGGCGTGCGGCGGTGTGGCGCACGCGCGACGCCGGCGCGAGCTGGCAGCGCCTGGCCGACGGCCTGCCGCAGAGCGAGGCCTACGTCGGCGTGCTGCGCGAGGGGATGGCGATCGACCCGCACGACGAGCCGGGCGTCTACTTCGGCACGAGCACCGGACAGCTGTTCGCGAGCGCCGACGAGGGCGAGAGCTGGACCGAGATCGCGAGCTACCTGCCGGGGATCACCTCGGTCGAAGTCGCGGTCGTCGACTAGGCATGGCCGAGCTGCACCTGCCGGGAACGCTGCCGCCGCTCTTCACGGGCCTGCCCCGCCGGCTCGAGCTGGACGCCGCGAGCGTCGGGGAGGCGCTCGACCGGCTCGACGAGCGCTGGCCCGGCCTCCGCGACCGGCTCTGCGAGCCCGGGCCGGCGCTGCGGTCGCACATCCACGTCTACGTCGACCGCGAGCGGGCCGGCCTCGAGACGGCGCTCGAGCAGGGCTCCCGCGTCGACGTGATCACGGCGATCAGCGGCGGCTGAGCCGCCCGGAGCCGCGGGGCAGTACGTTCCCGAGGTGGGCACCGGCTCCCCGCTGAGCAACGAGGCGCCGACCCGGCTGGCGCGCCGGCTCGGCCTCGCCGACGCGATCGTGATCGGGCTCGGCTCGATGATCGGCGCCGGCGTCTTCGCCGCGTTCGCCCCCGCCGCCGAGGCGGCCGGCGCCGGCCTCCTGCTCGGGCTGGCGGTGGCGGGCGCCGTCGCGCTCTGCAACGCCGTCTCGTCCGCCCGGCTCGCCGCCGTCTACCCGCAGTCGGGCGGCACGTACGTCTACGGCCGCGAGCGGCTCGGGCCGTTCTTCGGCTACCTCGCCGGCTTCGGCTTCGTCGTCGGGAAGATCGCGAGCCTGACCGCGATGGCGCTCACCTTCGGCCTCTACGCGCTGCCGGCGCACGCGCGCCCGCTGGGGATCGCAGCCGTCGCGGCGCTCACGGCGGTCAACCTGCTCGGCGTGACGAAGACCGCCGGCCTGACACGCGCGATCGTCGCCGGGGTGATCGCGACGCTCGCGTTCGTCGTCGCCGCGTCGCTGCTCGCGGGCGAGCCCGACTCGGCCCGGCTCGGCGCGCTCTGGCCGGACCGCGGCCTGCACGGCGTGCTCGCCTCCGCAGGCTTCCTCTTCTTCGCCTTCGCGGGGTACGCGCGGATCGCGACCCTCGGCGAGGAGGTGCGCGACCCGGAGCGGACGATCCCGCGGGCGATCGTGGCCGCGCTCGCGATCACGCTGGCGCTCTACGCGGCGGTCGCCGCGAGCATCCTGCTCGTCCTGGGCGCAGACGGTGTCGCGGAGGCCGCCGCGCCGCTCGCGCGCGCGGTGGAGGAGAGCGGCGCCGGCGGCCTGACGCCGGTCGTTCGCGCGGGCGCTGCGCTGGCGGCGCTCGGCGTCATCCTCTCCCTGCTCGCCGGCGTCAGCCGGACCGTGTTCGCGATGGCCGCGGCGGGCGACTTGCCACGGCAGCTGGCCGCGGTCCACAAGACGCGGAAGGTGCCGCACGTGGCCGAGCTGGCCGTCGGCGCCGCGGTGGTCGTCGTCGTCGCGCTCGCCGACCTGCGCTCCGCGATCGGCTTCAGCTCGGTCACCGTCCTCGCCTACTACGCGATCGCGAACGCCGCCGCCTTCACGCTGCCTGCCGGCCGGCTGGCACGCGTCGTCCCCGTGCTCGGCTTCACCGGCTGCTGCACGATCGCCCTCGCGCTGCCGGCGACCACCGTCGCGGCGGGGCTCGGCGTGCTCGCGGCCGGGGCGCTGCTCTACGCGGCGCGCGTTCGGCGTCAGGGGCGCACGTAGTCGAACCGGTCGAAGTGGACGCCGAGCACGCGCGTGTCCGGGTTCGCGCCCGACGTCAGCTCGGCGGGGACGCCGGTGGGCGTGACCGAGAGCTCGACGACGCACCTCCCGCCGCTCGGGAGAAGGGGGACGAGCAGCTCGGCCCGCTCGCTCGGCTCGAAGGTCACACGGCCGGCCTCCCGGCCGTCGACCGTCGCGGTGACTGTCTGCGGCTCCGCGAACAGACTGGGGTCGCCGCGCAGGTGCACGCGCAGACTGCCGCCGCGGCAGTCGCGGCGCGTGTACGTCACCCGGGGCCCCGACCAGGTGTTGCCGGGGTAGAGCCCGGTCACGGTCGCCGCCGACCGCAGCGGGCCGTCGAGCTCGTAGAGGGCGAGCCCCTGCTGCTCGTCGCGGGCGACGACGCGCCCGGACGGCGTGAAGCTGCCGTCGACCAGTACGTAGCGCGGCTGCACGGAGCGGCCGTCCGAGCCGCGCAGGATCCCCGCCTGCTCGTCGATCTGGAGATCGGTGCGGGCGAAGCCGCCAGGCAGCGGCCCGGCGATGCTGTAGACGGTCCCGACGCTGCGGTTGAAGAACTCGTTCAGCCAGAGGTCGTAGACGTCCCCGCCCCCCAGCCAGAGGAACGACACCTCGGCGCCCGCTGGCACGGCGCGGTCGATCCAGTCGAGCCGCTCGTTCGAGATGCCCGAGTCGAGCGCCCCTCGCGACACGCGCTCGAAGCGCTGCTCGATCGGCACCAGCGCGACGAGGAAGTACGCGAGCACGAGCACCGGCAGGACGGGCGCGAGCCTCCGGGGGAGGAAGAGCACGAGCGCGGCGGCCAGGATCGACGCCGGGACGACGACCGCGGCGAGCTCGGCGGTCTCGAGCCCGTAGTCCTCGAGCCGCCACAGGGGCAGCAGCATCAGCGTGTCCCCGATCGCCTGGACGTCGAGCAGGCGCTCGAAGGGCAGCGCACCGGGGAGCGCGCCCGCGACGACCGCGGCCACGGCGGTTGCCCGCGGCGGCCTCGGTGCTCCGCGCTCGATCCACGCGAGCAGCGCGATCAGGACGAGCGGCACGAGGTAGAAGACGTTCCGCTCGAGGATCCGGTCCGAGAACTTCGACGCGAACGTGGAGACGACCAGCAGCAGCCAGACCGAGACCGCGATCGACGCGGCGAGGAAGGCGTCGAGCCGCACGTCCTTGCCGCGCGCGCAGACGACGAGCAGCGCTGCGGCGGCCGCCGGCGCGACACCGACGTAGAGGTCCAGCTCGGCCACGTGGTAGAGGAGGTACCGCGCGACCGCGCCGGCCTCGTAGCCGCCCTCGCCGACGACCGCATAGGCGCCGAGCACGGAGGTGACCGACTCCCCTCGCCCCAGCTGGACGGCGGGCACGAGCAGGAGCACCGCTCCGGCGACGACGTAGAGCAGGCGCTGCGCGGCGACCGCCGCACGGACGCGCCGGCCGAGCAGGCCCTGGAGGAGCGGCGCCGTCAGCACGGCCGCGGCGAGCGCCACCGCCTGCGGCCGGGTCAGGAACGCGAGCCCGAGCAGGGCGACGAGCACGAGCTGGCGGCCGGCGGTCGGCCGCTCGAGCACGAGCACGAGTGAGAGCACGACGACGAGGAAGAGCGGGTAGAACGCGTTCTCGGTCATGATCGTGCCGCTGTAGGCGAGCGAGGGCAGCGCGACCGCGAGCACCGCCGCGGCGAGCGCGGCGCCCTGCCCGACGAGGCGCCGCGCGAGCGCGTACGCGGGAACGGCCGCGAGCGAGATCAGGACGGCGTTGATCGCCTTCGCCGCGGCGTACGCGTCCGGCACGGAGTCGAAGAGCGCCCACGCCGGGCTGATCAGCAGGGGGTAGACGACGCCGTACCCGGCCGTCGCCGTGTCGCGGACGAGCAGCTCGCCGCCCGCGGCGAGGCTCTTCGCGAGCTCGGAGTAGACCAGCTCGTCGACGAAGATCCAGGGTGCGGGCGAGTCGCGAGAGAGCTGGAGCCGGAGCAGCGCCGAGGCGGCCACGACGAGGGCCAGCCACGACGATGCCGGGACGCGCTTCACGCGCGCCAGATGGTTGATCGGCAACTCCCGCACTCCCGGACGACGCCCCAGACGCGGCGCCGGGAGCCACCCTCGCCCTGGCCAAGGCAGCCAGCCTTGGCCGCGGGCGAGTGCGGCCCCCGGCTTGGTCTGGGACGCCGCCGGAAACACGCGCATTACCGACCAACCATCTAGAGGATCTGCGCGAGGAACTGCTTCGTCCGCTCCTCCTGGGGGTTCTCGAAGAAGTGCTGGGGCGTGCCGACCTCGACGACCTCGCCGTCGGCCATGAAGACCATCCGGTGCGCGACCGCGCGGGCGAAGCCCATCTC
>DATKBA010000163.1:0-2167 GCA_035514455.1 Gaiellaceae bacterium
CGACACAGCCTCGCTCTCGCTCCGCCGCGAGGACGTCGAGCACGCGCTGATGGCGCTGCCCGAGCGCGAGCGGAAGGTGATCGAGCTCCGGTTCGGCCTCTCGGGCGCGCAGCCCTACACGCTCGAGGAGGTGGGGCGCGCCTTCGGCGTCACCCGCGAGCGGATCCGGCAAATCGAGAACAACACGCTCAAGAAGCTCGAGGGTCTGCCAGAGGCTCAGGCGCTGAAGAACTGCATGTGAGCTAGCCGCTGTCGTCCCGGGACAGCGGCGCGTCTTCGGCGCGGCTCTCCGGGACGAACAGCTTGCAGTGCGGGCATTTGAAGCCGCGGTGGCGCTCGGCGCCGCCCTCGAGCAGCTCGGCGGAGAAGGGCTTGTGGCAGTGGGGGCAGCTCGCGACCTGCGCGGTTCCCGGCTGGGCGTCGGCGGCCATGGGTCCACGGTAGCAACCCGCCGTCCGACGGTGTTCTTAGCCTGCCACGCGTGGAATACGACGCCTTCCGTCGCGGGGTCGCCGAGCTCGTCGGCACGTTCGCGCTGATCTTCTTCGGGATGGGGTCGATCGTCTTCGTGCAGAGCTCGGGCCTCTTCGGGGTGGCCCTCGCCCACGGCCTCACGATCGCGATCATGGCGTCGGCCGTCGGCCACATCTCCGGCGGCCACTTCAACCCGGCGGTGACGTTCGGCTTCCTCGTCACGCGGCGGATCGCGCCGTCGCTGGCGGCCGTCTATTGGCTCGCCCAGCTGGCGGGCGGCGTCCTCGGTGCGCTCGCCCTGCGCGCGCTCTACCCGTCCGAGGCGAACCTCGACCAGGGTGTCCCGGTCGTGAACGAGACGATCACCGTCGGGCAGGCGGTGGGAGTCGAGGCGCTGCTGACCTTCTTCCTGGTCTGGGTGATCTTCGCCACCGCCGTCGATCCGGGCGGCGCGTTCAAGTCGATCTCCGGCCTCGCGATCGGCCTCACGATCACGATCGGAGTCCTCGCCGCAGGCCCGCTCACCGGCGCGGCCATGAATCCGGCACGCGCCCTCGGCCCCGAGCTCGTGCAGGGCATCTGGGACGACTTCTGGGTCTACCTCGTCGGGCCGGCGATCGGCGCGGCGGTTGCCGCGCTCGCCTACGACTGGCTCTACCTTCGCGCCGACCGGCTCCCGGTCGTCGGCACCGCCGCCTCGGGCGTCGACGAGCCGCGGCCGGGCGAGACCGCGCTCAGCTAGAGCAGCCGCGCCGCGACGGCTCCGAAGAGGGCGTGGTCGGCGAGCTGAGGGAGGAGCGGGAGCGCACGCACGCGCGGGAAGCGGCGGCGGGCGACGCCGAGGTCGAGCGCCGCGACCGCGAGCCCGGCGAGCGCGCCGGCGCGCGCTGTCCGCACCCCGGCGCGGTCGAGGACGAGCGTCCAGCCGAGGGAGAGCACGAGGTGGACGGGGACCGCCGCGGCGGCAAGCCGCGTGCGGGAGGTCTCGCGCGGGAGCAGGATCGACCCTGCGGCGACCGTCGCCGCGAGCGGGTCGCGCCCGGTCGCGAGCGCGTGCAGCGTCGAGGGAACGCCGCTCAGAGCGGCGGCCCACGCGGCTGCCCGGACGACACGCACGCCGTGAGGGTAAGGCAGCCGTAGACTCGCCTCGTGGGCGATCGCCTCCTCACGACCGTCGTCGGCAGCTACCCGCAGCCGGCGTGGCTGATCGACCGCGAGCGGCTGGGCGAGCGGCTGCCGCCGCGCGTGCGGGCGCGCGAGCTCTGGCGCGTGCCCGAGCCCTTCCTGGAGGAGGCCCAGGACGACGCGACTCGGCTCGCCGTTGCCGACATGGAGCGCGCGGGCGTCGACGTCGTCACCGACGGCGAGATGCGGCGCGAGAGCTACTCGAACCGGTTCGCGACGGCGCTCGACGGTGTCGACCTGGACACGCCCGGTGTCGCGCTCGACCGGACGGGCCACGAGAACCCCGTGCCGCGTGTCGTCGGCCCGGTCCGCCGCGCGCGCCCGGTCGAGGTGCGCGACGTCGAGTTCCTCCGCTCGCTCACGGAGAGCCGGATCAAGATCACCGTGCCGGGGCCGTTCACGATGACCCAGCAGGCGCAGAACGACCACTACGCCGACGACCGGAGCCTCGCGCTCGCCTACGCGGAGGCCGTGAACGAGGAGCTGCGCGACCTGAAGGCGGCCGGAG
>DATKBA010000164.1:0-2109 GCA_035514455.1 Gaiellaceae bacterium
GCGCCGAGGAGGGCGCCGCCGCCGCGGATCTCGAGGTCCCGCTCGGCCAGGTCGAAGCCGTCCGTCGTCGCGACCAGGGCCTCGAGCCGCTCGGTCGCGCTCTCGGTCAGCTGCTCCTTCGGGCCGGAGACGAGCAGGCAGTAGCTCTGCTCCGCCCCGCGCCCGACGCGCCCCCGCAGCTGGTGCAGCTGCGCCAGGCCGAAACGGTCGGCCTCCTGGACGATCATGATCGTCGCGTTCGGGACGTCGACGCCGACCTCGATCACGGTCGTCGCGACGAGCACGTCGAGCTCGCGGGCCTTGAAGCTCGCCATCAGCTCGCGCCGCGCGGCCGGCTTCAGGCGCCCGTGCATGCAGCCGACGCGGAAGCCCTTCAGCTCGCCCGCGCGGAGGCGCTCGGCCTCCTGCTCGGCCGCGCGCGCCGTCGACGTCTTCGACTCCTCGATCAGGGGGCAGACGACGTAGGCCTGCCGGCCGTCGGCGAGGTGTGCGCGCAGCCGGGTGTAGGCCTCGGAGCTGCGCTCGTCGGTCACCCAGGCGGTCACGACCGGCTTGCGGCTCGCGGGCGGCTTCGCGATCTCGCTCACGGAGAGGTCGCCGTAGACGGTGAGCGCGAGCGTGCGCGGGATCGGCGTCGCGGTCATGTGCAGGACGTGCGGCGCCCGATCCTCGGTCAGCGCGGAGCGCTGCTCGACGCCGAAGCGGTGCTGCTCGTCGACGACGGCGACCGCGAGGTCGCGGAACTCGAACCCCTTCTGGATCAGCGCGTGCGTGCCGACGACCACGTCGGCCTGGCCGCCGATCTTCGACTTGACCGAGCCGGTGACGAGCGCGCAGCTGACGCCGAGCTCCATGCAGATCCCCTCGATCGTGAGGAAGTGCTGCTCCGCGAGCGTCTCCGTCGGCGCCATCAGCGCCCCCTGGCGCCCCGCCTCGACCGCGCGCAGGAGCGCGTAGAGCGCGACCACCGTCTTGCCGGAGCCAACGTCGCCCTGGAGCAGCCGCTGCATCGGCGTCGTCCGGGCGAGGTCGGCGTCGAGCTCGGCGATCGCGGCCTCCTGGTGCTCGGTCAGCTCGAACGGCAGCGCCGCCCGGTAGCGGTCGATCAGCTCCCCCGGCTCCGGCAGCGCCGCGGCGACCTGCTCCTCGCGCTCGGCGGCGCGGCGCGCGAGCGCCAGCTGGAGGATCAGGAGCTCGTCGAACGCGAGCCGCTGCCTCCCCACCTCGGCCTCGGCGAGCGAGCGCGGCCGATGCACCGCCGTGAGCGCGTCGCCGCGGAGCGGCAGGAGGCGGGCGGCCCGCAGCCGCGCCGGCAGCGGGTCGGGGCGGTCGGTCGCGGACGGCAGCGCCGCCTCGACGAGCTCGCGCAGCTTGGCCGCTGAGACCTCCTCGCTCGCCTGGTAGACGGGCGCGAAGTCGGCGGTCGCGGACCCCCCGTTCAGGTCGTAGGACTTGACCGCGAAGCCGTAGCGGTTCTGCTGGCCGCGCAGCCGCACGTGCGTTCCCGGGGTCAGCTTCTCCTTCAACCACGGCTGGTTGAACCAGGTCGCGCTGATCCGGCCCGTGCCGTCGGAGACCTGGGCAGTGAGGATCTGCAGGCGGCCGCGGCCGCGCCGGAGGGAGGCGCTCACCACCTCACCTTCGATCAGCACCTCCTCGTCTCCGAACAGGTCCGCGATCCGCTTCTGCGGGGCGGGCCGCTCGTACCGGCGCGGCCGGTGGTCGAGCAGGTCGCCCACGCGCTCGAGCCCGAGCTTGGCGAGCCGCTTCTTCAGGGTCGGACCTACCCCGGGCAGCGTCTCCAGCGGCAGCTCCAGCCGCTCGGGCCGGAAGCGGCCGCGCGTCGGCGGCCAGCCCTTCTCGGGCGGGTCCACAGCGGCGAAACCGGGCTGGGGCCGGCTCATCGAACGAGTATCGCAGCCGGTCCGGCTAGCGCGGCTGGTACCAGAAGAAGCCGACCGTGCCCGGCCCAGCGTGCGTGCCGACGACGGCGCCGAGACTCGTCACCATCCGAACGTCGGCCTGCGGGCGCGTCGCGAGCACGAGCTGCCGCAGCTGCTCGACCGTCTCCTCCGCCTCGGCGTGCGCGATCCCGACCATCAGCCCGGG
>DATKBA010000165.1:0-9539 GCA_035514455.1 Gaiellaceae bacterium
GTCGCGCTGCGTCGTGATGTCGAGCACCTCGAAGCGGTCGCCCTCCAGCATCACGACCTGCTGCGTCCGCGGGTCGTGCGCGAAGCGGACGATCTCCTCCGCCGTGATCTGGCGGGGATTGACCGTGACGTCGACGCCGGCGTGCTCGAAGACCTCCTGCGAGGGCCCCTCGTGGACGATCGCGATCGTGAAGCGCGCGCCGTGCACCTTCGCGAGCGTGGCGGCAAAGTGGTTCTTCAGGTCGTCGCGCATCGCGAAGATCGCGACCTGCGCGTCGGCGATCCGCTCGCGCTCGAGGAAGTCCGGGTCGAAGCCCGTCGCGTTGTAGACCCTGGCGTCGGGAAGCTCCGCGGCGACCACTCGCGCGCGCTCCCGCGACGCCTCGATCAGGCGGACGCCGATCCCCTGCTCGAGCAGCAGCCGGGCGACGGCGGTTCCGGCCCTGCCGGCGCCGAAGACGACAACGTCGCGGACCTTGCCGGTGCCCGGGGCGATCAGGTCGCCCCACTCCTGCGCCGCCTGCGGCGAGCCGATCACGACGATGCGGTCGCCCGGCTCGATCGTCTCGTCGCCGCGGGGGATGACGACCTCGTCGCCGCGCAGGATCGCGGCGAGGCGGGAGTCGGACGGGGTGTTCGCGTCGCGCAGGGGCCGTCCGAGGATGCCGGGGTCGGCGCTGTCCGTGATGTCGAACTCCACCAGCTGCACCTGGCCGTCGGCGAAGACGTCGGTCTGGCGGGCGGCCGGCACCCCGATCGTGCGCAGGATCGCGTGGGCGGTCTCGACCTCGGAGGAGACGATGAAGTCGACGTCCAGCTGCCCCTCGCGCCACACCTCGAGGTACTCGGGGTTCGTCGTGCGGACGATCGTGGTCGTCCGGCGGGAGCAGGCCTTCGAGATCATCGCGGCGACGATGTTCGACTCGTCGCGCGAGGTGCACGCGATCAGGAGGTCGGCGGCGGCGATCCCGGCCGACGAGAGCACGCGCCGGCTGGCGCCGTTGCCCTCGACCGTGTGCACGTCGTAGCGCTGCGAGATTGCGGCGAGCCGCTCCCCGTCGAGGTCGAAGACCGTCAGCTCGTGCTCGTCGTGCAGCGCCTGCACGATCGTCGCACCGACCTGTCCCGCGCCGATCACGAAGATCTTCACGGCGGCAGGTTACTCCGCCGGACCGGGAAACCCTTGGCTATCGTGCCTGGATGAGATCGCTGCTCGCCCTCGCGTGCCTGGGTGCTCTAACCGGCGCCTGCGTGGCGGGCGCCGCTCCGGACTCCGTCGAGCGGGCCGAGTTCAAGCCCCGCGCGCTCGCGAGCGGCTTCGCGCAGCCGGTGTTCGTCACCGGCGCGAAGGGCGAGGCTGGCCGGCTCTACGTCGTCGAGCAGGGCGGCCGGATCCTCGTCCTCCAGGGCGGCAAGCGGCGCAGCGCGCCCTTCCTCGACATCCGCAGCATCGTCAGGGCGGGCGGCGAGCAGGGGCTGCTCGGCCTCGCCTTCCACCCGTCGTACCCGAAGGTGCGCAAGCTCTACGTGCAGTACACCGCCCGGGACGGCTCGACGAAGCTCGTCGAGTACCGCTCGAACGGGAACCGCGCCTTCTCGCCGCGGCTGCTCTTCTCGAGCGCCGACCCGTACGCGAACCACAACGGCGGCATGCTCGCCTTCGGCCCCAACGGCCGGCTCTACTTCACGATGGGGGACGGCGGCTCGGGCGGCGACCCGGAGAACCGCTCGCAGAACCCGCGCTCGCTCTTCGGCAAGCTGCTCTCGATCAACGTCGCCACGAAGGGGCTCCGGATCGAGGCGCTCGGGCTCCGGAACGCGTGGCGCTTCTCCTTCGACCGCGCGAACGGCGACCTCTACATCGGCGACGTGGGGCAGAACGCGATCGAGGAGATCAACTGGACGCCGCGGATAAGCCCCGGGCAGGAGAACTACGGCTGGGACGTCTACGAGGGCCGCGCGAAGTTCGAGGACAAGCCGCTCGGCCCGGGCAAGCTCGTGATGCCGGTCGCCCAGTACACGCACGCGAACGGCTGCTCGGTCACGGGCGGCTACGTCTACCGCGGCTCGAAGGCGGCGCTCAAGGGCCGCTACGTCTACGGCGACTACTGCAGCGGGATCGTCTGGAGCTTCGTGCTCAAGGGCGGCAAGGCGACGGCCCTGCGGCGCGAGCCGTTCAAGGTCGCGAACCTGAGCTCGTTTGGCCAGGACAACGCCGGCGAGCTGTACGCGGTCTCGCACGGCGGCACGATCTACCGCCTCACCCCGTAGCCGGGTAAGAGACCGCTACTTGGCGCGACGGACGCGCGGGCTCTGGCCGAGGGCCGCGTAGGCGAGCGCGTTCAGCGACTCGTTCAGGTTCCGCAGCTCGCGCGCCATCAGCTGGAAGCCCTCGCCGTGCTCGGCGTGGCGGTTCAGCCGCGCGAGCTCGTCCGCGATCCGGTCGAGCCGCTCGAGCACGGCCTCGAACTGGCGGTCGGGCATCTCCTTCGGGTCCATGGAGGGAATCTAGCGCCTCCGCCAGAGCGCGACGCCGGCGCAGACCCCGACAGCGTCGATCGCGACGTCGAACGGCGAGCCGACGCGTCCGGGCACGAAGTGCTGGTGCAGCTCGTCCGAGACGGCGTACGCGATCCCGAGGACGACCGCGGCGCGCGCGTTGCCGAGCGCGCGGTGGAGCAAGGCGCCGAGGACGGCGAACTCGACCGCGTGCGCGAGCTTCCGCAGCACGAGGTCCCACGTGCCGAGCCCGGTGCCGAGGTCGGGCACCGAGGAGAACGCGAAGATCACGGCCGCCCAGAGGACGACGGGCGCCCACAGGCGCAGCGCGGGTGTCCTCACGCGGCCATGGTAGGCTCGGACACCACACAAGGAGCACGGTGAGGGAACCCGGTGCAAGTCCGGGACGGTCCCGCCGCTGTGAGGGGAGACGCCCGACGTGGAAGTGCCACTGGCCGAGAGGCCGGGAAGGCCGCGGAGGGGGAGCCCCGAGTCAGAAGACCTGCCGCGCTCCCATACCCCGAACCCCTCGCGGAAGGAGGATTCGTGCTTCGCAGGCTCGTTCTTCTCTCGGTGACCCTCGCGGTCGCCCTCACGCCCGCCGCGCTCGCGGCGAACGTCCAGATCCGGGTCGAAGGCAAGACGCAGACGATCTTCGGCGCCCAGCAGCCGCGCGCGAGCGCCGACAACGCGCTCCAGGCGCTCGACCTCGCCAGCACCGCCGGCGAGTTCCACTACGCCGTCACGACGTCGTCGTTCGGCGACTACGTCAGCCAGATCGGGAAGTACGCGGCCGCAGGCTCGGCGGGCTGGGTCTTCAAGGTGAACGGCGTCTCGCCGCCGGTGGGCGCCGACAAGGTGGCGCTGAAGGACGGCGACGTCGTCCTCTGGTACTACGCCGTCTTCGGCGCGGCGGGCGGTCCGCCGACGCTCGAGCTGCAGCGGCTCCCGGGCAACTGCTACGTCGTCCAGTCGGTGAACGACGCCGGCAGGCGCACGCGCGCCGCGACGGCGACGCTGCTCGCGGACGGAAAGCGGTTCCGCGCGCGGAACGGCCGCGCCTGCATCGGCAGGCACACGGGGCTCGTGCGCGCGGTCGCGCCGGGCGCCGTCCGCTCGAACGCGGTGCGGTGAGGCGACGCGCGCTCGCCGCGCTCGCCGTCCTCGTCCTCCTCGCCGGCTGTGGTGGCGCCGGCGAGGGGGAGGGGACGGCGCAGCTCTGGGTCACGCGCGACCGCGGCGCGACGCTGCTGCTCGAGGCCGAGGTCGAGGCGGGCCAGTCGCTGATGCGCGCGCTCGCCGGCGAGGCGGAGATCGAGACCCGCTACGGCGGCCGCTACCTCCAGGCGGTGAACGGGATCGCGGGCAGCCTCGCCGCGCAGCGGGACTGGTTCTGGTTCGTGAACGGCTACGAGGGCGACCGCAGCGCGGCGGCGTACCGGCTCCGCGACGGCGACGTCGCCTGGGTCGACTACCGCGCCTGGGAGCGCGAAGGCGAGGCCCGCGTCGTCGTCGGCGCCTTCCCGGAGCCGTTCCTGCACGGGTACGCGGGCAAGAAGCGCTCGGCCGCGGTGCGGTACGAGCCGGGGCTCGCGAACCAGGCCGCGGTGATCGCGATCCGGATCCGTGCGTCGTCGGTCGAGCAGCTCGACGTCCCCGCGCCGCCGGATGCGAACGTGGTCGAGATCCGCTCGGGGCCGCCGCGGGCGACCGCCGAGCTCCTCGGGGAGACCGCCGGCGACCCCGTCCGGTTCGTCTTCAGCGGCAACGTCGTCCCGAAGCGGCGGTACGAGGTCGTCCCGTGAGCCCTGTGCCCGCCGCCGCGCTGCTCGCCGCCGCCGGCACAGCCGCGCTCCTCGCCGACCGGCTCTGGGCCGTCCTCCTGCTCGCGGGCGCGCTGCTCTTCGTCTGCCTCCGCGCGCCGGGCCGCAACCGCGGCGTCTACCTCTTCGGCGCGCTCGGCTCCGCGCTCGGCGTCCTCCTGCTCTCGCCCTTCCTCTGGTCGAGCCCCGACGGGACGATCCTCTGGGAAGGTCCGGTGCTGCCCGTGCTCGGCCCGCTCGACGTGACGACGGCGGAGCTCTCGGAGGCCGCGCTCAACGCCTTCCGGCTGGCCGCGCTCGGGCTCGCGTTCGCCGCGTACGCGCTCCTCCTCGACCATGACCGGCTCGTCTCGGCCGCGGGGGCCGCTCGGCGCTCGGCGCTCGCCGTCGCGCTCGCGACCCGGCTCGTCCCCTCGCTCGAGCGCGACGCCGCCGGGCTGGCCGAGTCGGTGCGGGGGCGGGGCGTGCGGCTCCAGGGCGCCCGCGGCTACGCGACGCTGCTCTCGCCGCTCGTGGCCGGCTCGCTCGAGCGCGCGACCGGCCTCGCCGAGGCGATGGAGGCCCGCGGCTTCGGGCGGCCCGGCGCGACCCGCGCCCCGCGGCCGCCCTGGAGCGGGCGCGACCGGCTCGCGCTCCCGCTCGCGGTCCTGCTCGTGACGGTGGCGGCGCTGTGGCTCTAGCTTCCGTCTCCGGCCTCTCGTTCGCGTACCCGGGAGCGGCCCCGGCCCTCCGTGACGTCTCCCTCGAGCTGGAGCCCGGGGAGGTGGTGGCCCTGCTCGGCCCCTCCGGCTCGGGGAAGTCGACGCTGCTGCGCGCGCTCGCCGGGCTCGTGCCCCACTTCCACGGCGGCCGCTTCGAGGGCCGCGTCGCGGTCGCGGGGCTCGACACCCGCCGCGCCCGGCCGGCCGAGCTGGCCGGCACCGTCGCGACGGTCTTCCAGGACCCGGAGGACCAGGTGGTGATGACGATCGCCGCGAACGAGGTCGCGTTCGGGCTCGAGAACCTCGGCGTCCCGGCCGGGGAGATCTGGCCGCGCGTCGAGCGGGCCCTCGACGCGGTCGACGCGCTGCATCTCTGGGGCCGCCGCACGGCCGAGCTCTCCGGCGGCGAGCTGCAGCGCGTCTGCCTCGCCTCCGCGCTGGCGCTCGAGCCGCGGCTGCTGCTGCTCGACGAGCCCACCTCGCAGCTCGACCCCGACGCGGCTGGGCTCTTCCTCGGCGCGGTCGAGCGGCTCGGAGCGGCGGTCGTCCTCTCCGAGCACCGCGTCCCGCGCGCGCTCGAGCTGGCGACCCGCGTCGTCTTCCTCGACGCGAGCCGGGTCGTCCTCGACGCCCCGCGCGCGGACGCGCTGGAGTGGCTGGCGTCCCACCGCCCGCGCTGGACGGAGCCTTGTGTTCCTGGAACACAAAGTCCCCCCGGCGACCTCGTTCTTGCGGCCCGCGGGGTGTCCTTCTCGTACCGGGAGGCCATGCCGCTTCTGGACGGTGTCGACCTCGAGGTCCGGCGGGGCGAGATCGTCGCCCTGGAGGGGCCGAACGGGGTCGGGAAGACCACGCTCGCGCGGATCGTCGCCGGGCTGCTCGAGCCCGACGCCGGCACGGTCGAGCTGCAGGGCCGCGCCTGCTACCTCGCCCAGGACCCCGGCCGCTACCTCGTCGCCGAGACAGTTCTGGAGGAGGTCGGCCTCGCCGTGAGTCGGGACGGACAGAGGGCTCGCGCCGCTCTGGCGCAGGCCGGGCTCGGCTGGGCGGAGGACCGCCATCCGCGCGACCTCTCGAGCGGCGAGCGGGAGCGGCTGGCGCTCGCCTCGGTCGCAGTGGCCGAGCCGGACCTGCTCGTCCTGGACGAGCCCACACGCGGCCTCGATCCGGAGCGGAAGGCGGCGCTCGGCGCGTGGCTCGAGGCGTACGCCGCGTCCGGAAAGGCCGTGCTCCTCGCGACCCACGACGGCGACCTGCCCGCGCATCGCCGGATCGGACTTTGTGTTCCAGGAACACAAGCTCTCGAGGGGGTGCGCGTTGGCGTCTAGGGTCGCCCTGGCCTCCGCTGCCGCCGGGCTCGCGCTCGCCGCCTGGGCGGCGCTCGACCCGGCCCGCGGCGGGCTCGCGACGCTGCTGGCCGCGGTCGCGGTGCTCGCGGCCGGGTTCGCGTGGCTCGAGGGTGGGACGCTCTCGGCCCGCGACCTGACGCTCGTCGCCACGCTCGGCGGGCTCGCCGCCGCCGGCCGCGTCCTCTTCGCCCCGGTTCCGGGCGTGCAGCCGGTCACGGTGATCGTCGCCGCCGCCGGGGTGGCGCTCGGGCCGCGGCGCGGGTTCGCGGTCGGCGCCCTCGCCGCGCTCGCGTCCAACTTCTTCCTCGGTCAGGGCCCGCACACGCCCTGGCAGATGCTCGCATGGGGCGGCTGCGGCCTCCTCGCCGGCCTGGCGCGGCCGCTGCTCCGGCGCCGGCTCGCCTTCGTCGCCTTCGTGCTCGTGCTCGGGTTCGCGTTCGGGACCGCGATGGACCTCTGGCTCTGGTACGCCTTCTACCCGCACACGGAGGCCGCGCTGCTCGCTCGGCTCGCCTCCGGCCTCCCGTTCAACGTCGCGCACGCCGCCGGCAACGTCGCGCTCGCCCTCGCCGCCGGGCCGGAGTTGAGGCGGATCCTCGAGCGCTTCGAGCGGCGCTCGCGAACGGAGGTGGTCTGGGCGTGAAGCTGCTCGCGCTCGCAGCCGCGACCGCGGCGCTCGCGACTCCCGCGGGGTACGTGCAGGCTCAGCAGCGAGACGACGGCGGTTTCGGCGGGATGCAGGTGAGCGCCTGGGCGACGCTCGGCCTCGTCGCCACGGGCAAGGACACGGGGCGCGCCGCGGAGTACCTCGCCGCCGCTCGGCCGGAGACGATCACCGACGCGGCTTTGCTCGCGCTGGCCCGTGCGGCTGCCGGCGACCGCCCCGACGACCTGCTTCCGCGCCTGCGCGCGCACCGGCCGGGCAGGCTCGTCAACGCGACGATCTGGGTGATCCTCGCCCTGCGCCAGGCGGGGGAGCCGGTGCCGCCGGCGCTCATCCGCTCGCTCCGCAACGCCCAGCGCCCGAACGGCGGCTGGTCGTGGCTCGCGGGCGGAGCGGCCGACGCGAACGATACCGCCGCCGCGATCCAGGCGCTGCGGGCCGTGGGCGTGAGGGGACGCCCGATCGACCGCGGCGTCGCCTTCCTCCGCCGCCACCAGAACCGGGACGGCGGCTTCGAGCTGACCCAGGGCCGCGGCTCGGACACGCAGTCGACGGCCTGGGCGATCCAGGGGCTCCTCGCCGCCGGCCGGACTCCGGGCGCGGCCGCGTTCCGCTACCTCGCCCGCATGCGCCGCGCGGACGGGAGCTACCGCTACAACGCCCGCTACGTGACGACGCCGCTGTGGGTGACCGCCCAGGTGCTGCCGGCCACGGCGCGCAAGCCCTTCCCGCTCCGGGGCGACCGCTAGCATCGACGGGTGCCCGTCGCCCCGCCGGAGCAGTACCTCGCGAGCCTGAATCCCGCGCAGCGGGAGGCGGTGCTGCACACCGAGGGACCGCTGCTCGTGATCGCCGGTGCGGGCTCCGGCAAGACGCGCGTGCTCACCCACCGCGTGGCCCACCTGATCGGCGCGCACGGGGTGAAGCCGAACGAGATCCTCGCGATCACCTTCACGAACAAAGCCGCCGGCGAGATGCGCGAACGGCTGACGGCGATGCTCGGCCCGATGGCCCGCGCGATCTGGATCCTCACCTTCCACGCCGCCTGCGGCCGGATTCTCCGCAGCGAGGCGCAGCGGATCGGCTACCGCTCGAACTTCACGATCTACGACTCCGCCGACCAGGTGCGGCTCGTCAAGCAGTGCCTGGAGGAGCTGGAGAAGGACCCGAAGCGCTTCGTCCCCCGCGGAGTCCACGCCCAGATCTCGAACGCGAAGAACCAGCTCGTCACGCCGGCCATGTACGCCGAGCGGATCTCCTCCTTCTACGACCAGACGGTCGCGGAGGCCTACGCGCTCTACCAGCGCAAGCTCGCAGCCTCGAACGCGGTCGACTTCGACGACATGCTGATGCTGACCGTTCAGATCCTGGAGGGCTTCCCGGACGCGCGGAAGCACTGGCAGAACGCCTTCCGCTACGTGATGGTCGACGAGTACCAGGACACGAACCACGCCCAGTACCGGCTCCTGCAGCTGCTCGCCGAGAAGCACCACAACGTCTGCGCCGTGGGCGACCCGGATCAGTCGATCTACGCCTTCAGAGGGGCCGACATCCGCAACATCCTCGAGTTCGAGCGCGACTTCCCGGAGACGCGGACGATCCCGCTGGAGCAGAACTACCGCTCCACGAACGCGATCCTCGAGGCCGCGAACGCGGTGATCGCGCACAACTCGGAGCGGAAGGAGAAGCGGCTGTGGTCGGAGCTCGGCGACGGCGACCCCGTCCGCGTGATCGAGGTCGAGGACGAGCAGTCCGAGGCCCGCTACGTCGCCGCGCAGATCGCAGGCCTCGTCGAGGAGGGGTTCAACGGCAGCGAGATCGCGGTCTTCTACCGGATGAACGCGCAGTCCCGGGTGCTCGAGCAGACGCTCCGGCTGCACCAGATCGGCTACCAGGTGATCGGCGGCCCGCGCTTCTACGAGCGCGCCGAGGTGAAGGACGCGACCGCCTACCTGCAGGTGCTCGACAACCCCGCGGACGCCGTCTCGCTGATGCGGATCGCGAACCGCCCCAAGCGCGGGATCGGCGACACGACGATCTCGCGGCTCGTCTCCTACGCCGAGAACCACGGCCTCACGCTCTACGACGCGCTCGGCCACCCGACCGAGGCCGGTCTCGGCACCGCGGCCGTGAAGGCCGTCACGGGCCTGAAGAACATGCTCGACTCGCTTCGCTCGGCGGCGCAGGAGGAAGAGGTGCCGGAACTGCTGCAGACGGTGCTCGAGCGGAGCGGCACCCTGGAGTCCTACGAGGCGGAGCGGACGATCGAGGCGCGCGGGCGGATCGAGAACCTGGAGGCGTTCGTCGACGGCGCGCGCCAGTACACGCAGGAGGCCGAGGAGCCGACGCTGTCCGGCTTCCTTCAGGAGATCTCGCTCTACTCCGACCAGGACGCGCTCGGCGAGGAGCAGTCGAACGTGACGCTGATGACGATCCACAACGCGAAGGGGCTCGAGTTCCGCGCCGTCTTCGTGGTCGGCGTCGAGGAGGAGATCTTCCCGAGC
>DATKBA010000166.1:0-3010 GCA_035514455.1 Gaiellaceae bacterium
TCGCCTCCTCGAGCGAGAGGTACTTGAACGCCGCCTCGTCCTTGGTCAGGTAGGTCAGCGCCGCGGCGTCCAGCTTCAGGTAGCTGTCCAGCTTGTCCTCGAGCTTGAGGAACGCGTCGACCGCGTCCTGGATCTTCAGGAACGTGAAGTTCGCGTCCTCGATCTTCAGGTACTTCTCCGCCGCCTCGTCGAGCGCGAGGTACTTGAGCGCCGCGTCGTCGATCTTGAGGAACTTGAAGTCGGCGTCCTCGATCTTCAGGTACTTCTCCGCCGCTTCCTCGACCTTCAGGTACTTCAGGTCGGCGTCCTCGATCTTGAGGAACTCGATCTTCGCG
The DNA here is from genome assembly GCA_035514455.1 of Gaiellaceae bacterium. Lineage (GTDB taxonomy): Bacteria > Actinomycetota > Thermoleophilia > Gaiellales > Gaiellaceae > Gaiellasilicea. The sequence continues at coordinate 336 of DATKBA010000166.1, forward strand.
TCCTCGAGCTTCAGGTACTTGAGGTCGGCCTCGGAGATCTTCAGGAACATGTCGACGGCCTGGTCGAGCTTGAGGTAGCGCAGCTCGGCCTCGGAGATCTTCAGGAACAGGTCCGAGGCCTGGTCGAGCGGCAGGTACTTGTGCGCGGCGTCCTCGATCTTCAGGTAGCTCGCGGCGGCCTCGTCGAGCTTGAGGAAGAGGTCGCTGGCGGCGTCGATCTTGATGAACTGCTCGGCGGCGGCCGTGGTCGTGAGGAAGTTCGTCGCCTGGTCGAGCTTGAGGAAGCGCGTGTCCGCGTCGGCGATCTTCAGGTACTTGAAGGCGGCCTCGTCGAGCTTGAGGTAGCGCGTGTCGGCCGTGTCGAGCTTGAGATACTGCTCGGCCGCCTCGCTCAGCTTGAGGTAGGTGGTCGAGGCGTCGTCGAGCTTCAGGTACGAGGCGGCCGCGTCGTCCAGCTTCAGGTAGGTCGTCTCGGCCGCCTCCTTCGTCAGGAACGGCGCCCCCTGAAGCTTCAGCGCGCGGGCGGCGTTCGCAGAGATGCGGACGTACTGCGCCGCGGCGCCGCTGATCGTCAGGTACTTCGACTCGAGCTGCCCGCGCTTGATGTCGCGCAGGAGGATCGAGTTGTCCTGGATCTGGTTCGAGCCGATCAGCCGGTTCGCGAGCTTGGAGACGTCGGAGAGCCGCTCGACCTTGGGAACGTCGAGGGCGATCGCGGCGACGACGACGAGCACGGCGAACGCCGTCACCCCGGCCGTGAATCCGTCTGCCAGCCGCCCGAAGAGCGCCCTCAGAACCCCCATGTGCCGAACGTAGCACTGTCGCGGAGAGATTCATAGACCCCGGACGTCGGCCGTTGTGCCTACTCTGGCAGGTTGATGTTTCTCGAGATCCTCTGGCAGCAGGACGCGACCGCGTCCGTGGTCACCCGCGGCGACGACGGATCGCTGTCCGAGCGGGAGCCCGTCGACGCGGCCGGGCTGCTCCGGCTCGCCGCCGAGCCACCCGCCGGCGTCGAGCTCGGCGGCACCGCGCGGGCCGCCTTCGCGGTCGTCGCGCTGGCGCGCAGGTCGGTCGCCGAGGGCCTCGTCCACCCGTACCTCGACCACGACGGCGGCTGGTGGCACGCGTTCTGGGGCGCGACCCTGGACGAGGGCGTGCAGGGGGCCCTCGACGCGATCGCCGCGGCCCTGCCGGCCGCGGCCGCGCGCGCGTTCGACGGCGACCGCGACGCGACCGTGCGTGACCTCTACCCCGTGCTCGTCGACCAGATCGCGCGCGACCGGCTCCGCGCCGAGGGCGTCCGGCTCACCTGGCCGGGCCGGGGGCGGCCGGGCGCCGTCGACCTCTTCCTCGACGGCCTCGCCGCGCGGGAGCCGGCGCTGCCGCGCCACTCCGGCCACGCCGCGCTGCGCGAGCGGCTCTCGAAGTGGCTCGCCACGGGTCTCGGCCGCCGCTCCGCCGCGCCGTGGACGCTCGCGCTCCACCTCGACGAGCGGGAGGACGGCGAGCTCGCGCTCGAGCTCTGGCTCCAGGCGGGCGACGACCCGACGCTCGGGCTCCCCGCCTCGCTGCTCTGGAGCGGCTCCGGCGACGGGGTCTTCGGCTTCCTCCGCGCAGGCGACCCGCGCCGCGACCTCGTGCGCGGGCTGGCGGCGGTCGAGCCGATGCTCGCGGAGGCGGGGATCGAGCTCGACGAGGCCGAGCCGGCCGGCGCGCTGCTCGCGCCCGAGACCGTGCGCGCGTTCCTGCGCGAGACGATGCCCCGGCTCGAGGAGCGGGGCGTGCCCGTGCTCCTGCCCGCCGCGTGGCTGCGCTCGCAGAGCCGCGTGCGCGTCAACCTGACCGCGACGAGCGGCCCGCCGGCCCGCTCGACCGGCCTCCTCTCGCAGTCGCAGCTGGCGCAGTTCGACTGGCGCCTCGCGATCGGCGACGCCGAGCTGACGGAGGAGGAGCTGCGCGAGCTCGCCGCCGCGAAGGAGCCGTACGTCCACGCCGGCGGCCGCTGGCACGCGCTGCGGCGCGCCGACGTCGAGCGCGCGCTCCGCTTCCTCGAGCGCCGCCGCTCGCACGCCGGGATCGTCGACCTCGTCCGCGCCGTCTCGGGCGTCGAGACCGACGAGGCCGGCGTGGAGCTCGGCGCCGTCCTGCTCGACGCGCCGCTGACCGAGCTGCTCGAGGGCGGCGACCGCCGCTTCCGCTCGCTGCCGACGCCGGCCGGGATGCAATTCGACCTCTTCCCCTTCCAGGAGCGCGGCCACGGCTGGCTGCGCCTGCTCGGTGACCTCGGCGTGGGCGCGATCCTGGCCGACGACATGGGCCTCGGGAAGACCGTCCAGGCGATCGCGATGCTCACCTCCGAGCGCGAAGAGCCGGGCGGCGATGAGCTCGGTCCGACGCTCGTCGTCTGCCCGATGAGCGTCGTCAAGCAGTGGTCGGCGGAGATCGCCCGCTTCGCGCCCTCCCTGCGCGTGCACGTCCACCACGGCCATGTGCGGCTCGCGGGGGTCGCGTTCGCCGAGACCGCGCGCGCGAGCGACGTCGTCGTCACCTCCTACGACATCGTCGCCCGCGACGCCGAGGTGATCGCCGCCGTCGCCTGGGACCGCCTCCTGCTCGACGAGGCCCAGGACGTGAAGAACCCGGCGACGAAGCGCGCGCGGGCGGTGCGCCGG
>DATKBA010000167.1:0-10911 GCA_035514455.1 Gaiellaceae bacterium
CTCCGGCCGGATCAGCACCTCGACGTCGGTCGCGCCGTTCGGGTTCTGGGCTGGGAAGAGGCCGACGGGCGTCTCGACGACGCCGTTCGCGAGCGTGCCGGGAAGGAAGTTGCCGGCGCCGACGAACTCGGCCGCCCAGCGCGTCGCGGGGGCAAGGTAGAGCTCCTCCGGCGTCCCCTCCTGCACGACGACGCCGTTCCGCATGAGCGCGATCCGGTCCGCCAGCGAGAACGCCTCCTCGCGGTCGTGGGTGACGAGGACGACGGTGACGTGGATCGCGCGCAGGATCCGCGCGAGCTCGTCGCGCATTGTCGCCCGCAGGTGCGGGTCGATGTTCGACCACGGCTCGTCGAGCAGCACGAGCTCGGGGCCGGGAGCGAGGGCGCGCGCGAGCGCGACGCGCTGCTGCTGGCCGCCGGAGAGCTCGTGCGGGTAGCGGTCGCCGAGCCCGCAGAGGTCGACGAGGGCGAGCACGGCGGGAACGCGCGTCTTGCGCTCCTTGCGCGGCAGCCCGAAGCCGACGTTCGCAGCCACGCTGAGATGCGGGAAGAGGGCGTAGTCCTGGAAGACCATCCCGACCTTGCGCCGCTCGGGCGGGACCCAGGTGCCGCCACCCGCGACGGGGACGCCCGCGACCTCGACGGTGCCGGCTTCCGGCTCCTCGAAGCCCGCGATCAGCCGGAGCAGCGTCGTCTTGCCGCAGCCGGAAGGGCCGAGCAGGGCGACGAACTCACCGCGCTCGACGCAGAGCTGGGCGTGGTCCACGGCCCGGACGGCGCCGAAGCGCTTCGCCACGCCGTGGCAACAGATCATCCCACAAGCCATGTAAGGGCAACCTTACACGACCACCCGCATGGCTACGGTGGTTTCGTGCTCGCCGAGGTCTACCCGCTCGTCTCCTCCCGGGCCGTCGCGCGCCCGTTCACCTACGAGGTGCCGGACGGCGTCGCGAAGGGGGCCGTCGTCTCGATCCGCTTCGGCCGCGCCGCCGCGCGCGGCGTCGTCGTCGCGACGGGCGTCGAGGCGCCCCCAGGCGTCAAGACGGCCCCGGTCGAGGGCGTTCTCTACGAGCTGCCGCCCGAGCTCGTCGACCTCGCGCTCTGGGTCGCGGACTACTACGGGTCGACGCCCGCGCGGGCGCTCGAGCTCGTCGCGCCCAAGCTGCGCGCGCGCCGCGGCGAGCGCCGCCGGACCGGCGCCGGGATGGCGGGCGAGGCGGAGCCGGCGGAGCTGACCGAGCCGCAGCAGCGCGCGGTCGCGCGGATCGTCGCCGCGCTCGATGGGGACGGCGCCCACCTGCTCCTCGCGGGCGCGACCGGCAGCGGCAAGACCGAGGTCTACCTTCAGGCCTGCGCGGCCGCGCTCGCGCGCGGAAAGGGCGCGATCGTGCTCGTCCCCGAGATCGCGCTGACGCCGCAAACGCTCGGCCGCTTCCAGGCGCGCTTCGGCGACCGGATCGCCGTGCTCCACTCCGGCCTGACCGAGGCCGAGCGGCGCGACGAGCGCGAACGGATCGTCGCCGGCGAGGCGCCCGTGGTCGTCGGCGCGCGCTCGGCCGTGTTCGCGCCGGTGCCGGACCTCGGCCTGATCTGCGTCGACGAGGAGCACGACGCCTCCTACAAGCAGGAGTCCGACCCGCGCTACGACGCCCGGACGGTGGCGGCGAAGCGGGCGGCGCTGGAGGGCGCCGTCGCGGTGTACGGCAGCGCCACGCCGCGCCCCGAGAGCTGGGAGCGGCTCGAGCGTCTCCAGCTCGGCGGCCGGCTCGGCGCGCCGATGCCGTCGGTGAAGATCGTCGACCTGCGCCGCGAGGCGGGCTACCCGCTTTCCGCGCCGCTCCTGGCCGAGCTCGGCCGGATCTCGGCGGAGGGCGGTAAGGGGATCCTGCTCCTGAACCGCCGCGGCGTCGCGCCCGCGATCCACTGCCGCGCCTGCGGCGTCTCGCGCCGCTGCGGGCTCTGCGACGTCTCGCTGACGCTCCACGGCGACGCCCGCCTGCACTGCCACCACTGCGGCCGCTCCGAGCCCGTGCCCGAGGCCTGCCCGGACTGCGGGTCGTCGGAGCTCGCGCGGATCGGCGCGGGCACGCAGCGGCTGGAGGCCGAGCTGGCGAAGCGCGTCCCGGAGCTCGAGCGGATCCGGCTCGACGCGGACTCGGCGGCGAAGCCCGGCGCGCTGCGCGCGGCGCTCGACCGGTTCGTCGCCGCCGACCGGGCCGTCCTGATCGGCACGCAGATGGTCGCGAAGGGGCACCACTTTCCGGGCGTCTCGCTCGCCGCCGTCGTCGACGCGGACACGGGCCTGGCGGTGCCCGACTTCCGCGCCGAGGAGCGGACGTTCCAGCTCGTCACGCAGCTCGCCGGGCGCAGCGGCCGCGACGCGCCCGGAAAGGTGATCGTGCAGACGTTCCAACCCGACGCGACCCCGCTCCGCTACGCGGCCCGCCACGACGTCGCGGGCTTCCTGACCGAGGAGCTCGGCCGCCGCCGAGAGCTCGGCTACCCGCCCTTCCGGCACCTGATCTCGATCGTCGCCTCCGGCGCCGATGCCGCGGCGCCGGAGCGGCTGCTGCGCGAGCTGCGCACGGAGCTCGACGACGCGGAGCTGCTCGGCCCGGCGCCGTTGCTGCGCCTGCGCGGCCGCCACCGGGCCCAGCTCGTCGCCAAGACCGAGCGGCCGCGCGCACTCGCCGCGAAGGCGGCGCGCGTCCTCGCCGCCGCCGCGCCGGCGATGCGCCGCGCAGGCGTCACCGCGGTCGTCGACGTCGACCCGCAGTCGCTGTAGCGGCCCCGGGCATCCCTCGTTCGAGGGACGGTCGGCCCGGGCGCCGCAACTAGACTCGACGCATGGCGGCTGAGGGCGACGTCCGTCCGGACGCGGAAGGCGGTGAGGTGCACGCCGAGCGGGAGCTCGACGCGCAGGCGCAGGCGCGCCGCCGGATCGCGCTCGCCCAGATCCGGCAATACCCCGACGCGGTGCTGCGGATGCGCGCCCGCGAGGTCGAGCGGTTCGACGACGACCTCGCGCGCCTCGCCGACAAGATGGAGCACCTGATGCGCGACGCGCGTGGCGTCGGCCTCGCCGCGACGCAGGTCGGCGTGCTGCAGCGCCTGTTCGTCTTCCAGCCCGTCGACGACGAGGACGCGGTCGCCGTCGTCAACCCGGAGCTCACCTCGCGCTCGAAGGAGACGGAGGTGATGGACGAGGGCTGTCTCTCGCTCCAGGGCGTGCTCGTCCCGGTCGAGCGGTCGGTGCAGGTGACGCTCGAGGGGCAGGGCCTCGGCGGCGAGCCGCTGCGGCTCGAGCTCGCCGGCATGGGCGCCCGCGTCGCCCAGCACGAGGTCGATCACCTCGACGGCGTGCTGATGATCGAGCGCACCGACGACACCTCGCGCCGCGACGCGCTCGCAACCCTGCGCAGATCGCTCTAGCCTCTCGCCATGAAGATCTCGGTAGCCGCAACGGCGCCGTTCGGCGCGGACGTGCTCGAGCGGCTCGCCGCGCGGCACGAGGTTCAGGCGCTGCTGACGCGTCCCGACAGCGCCGCCGGGCGGGCAAGGCGGCCGACGGCGCCGCCGGCGAAGCTCGTCGCCGAGCGGCTCGGTATCCCGGTGCTGCAGCCGGAGCGGCCGACGGCGGAGCTCGAGCTGCCCGGCGAGGCCGTCGTCGTCGCCGCGTACGGACTCCTGATCCCGGAGGGCCTGCTCGAGCGCGGCCTGTGGCTGAACGTGCACCCATCGTTGCTGCCGCGCTGGCGCGGCGCCGCACCGGTCGAGCGCGCCCTGCTCGCCGGGAACACTGAGACCGGCGTGACGATCCACGAGACCGTGAAGGAGCTCGACGCGGGGCCGATCGCGGCGCAGCGGGCCTTCCCGCTGGGGGCGGAGGACGACGCCGGCACGGTCTACGCGCGCGCCGCCGAGCTCGCCGTCGATCTGCTCGACGAGGTGCTCCCGGCGCCGCGCTTCACCCCCCAGGAGGGCGAGCCGACCTACGCCGCCAAGATCGAGGCGTCCGACCGTGAGCTCGACCTCTCGAAGCCGGAGGAGAGCCTGAACCGGATCCGGGCGCTCTCGCCGCACATCGGCGCGCGGGGCGAGCTGCACGGCCGCCGCGTCACCGTCTGGCGCGCCCGGCTCGAGGACGGCGAGCTCGTCCCGCTCGAGGTGCAGCCCGAGGGCGGCAGGCGGATGCCCTACGACGCGTGGGTGCGCGGGCTCCGGTGACCATCTCTCCGGCGCGCGCGGCCGCGTACGAGGTGCTGCGGCGCGTGTTCGAGGAAGACGCCTACGCCGACCGCGCGCTGCGCAGCGCTTCGGAGGGCCTGGACGCCCGCGACCGGGCGCTCGCGCGCCAGCTCGCGTTCGGCTCCGTGCAGCGCGCCCGCACGCTCGACCACGCGATCGAGACGCTCGGCAAGCGGCCGCTGCGCAAGCTCGACCCGCCGGTCCGGGCGGCGCTCCGCCTCGGCGCCTATCAGCTCGGCTTCCTCGACGGCGTGCCCCGCTACGCGGCCGTGAACGAGTCGGTCGAGCTCGTCCGCCGCGCGCGGCTCGGGAGCGCGGTCCCGTTCACGAACGCGGTCCTCCGCCGCATCGCAGAGGGGATCGGGCCGCTCTTGGCGGCTCTCCCCGAGGGCCCCCTGAAGCACTCCTACCCGGACTGGATCTGGGACGTCTGGCGCCGCGACCTCGGCGAGGACGAGGCGCTCGCCCTGATGCGCGCCCAGAACGAGCCGCCACCCGTCGTTGTCAGACATGTCCGGGGACAGTCCCCAGACGGGTCCGAAACGGACATCTCGCGCGCGTACACGGTCGCCCGCGTCGACGAGAAAGCCCTGGAAAACGGCGAGATCTGGCCGCAGAGCCGCGCCTCCCAGCTCGCTGCGCTCTGTGTCCGTTCCGGCCCCGCCGACCGCGTGCTCGACCTCTGCGCGGCACCGGGCGGGAAGGCGACGATGCTCGCCGGCGAGGTCGTCGCCGTCGAGGTCAACGAGGCCCGCGCGCGCGAGCTGGAGGAGAACGTTCGCCGCCTCGGCGCCGACCGCGTCACGGTCGTCCGCGCCGACGGGCGCGACCTTCCGCCCGCCCTGACCGGCTTCGACCGCGCGCTCGTCGACGCGCCGTGCTCGGGGCTCGGCGTCCTGGCCGCCCGTCCCGATCTCCGCTGGCGCTCGAAGCCGCTCCCGGAGCTGCAGCTCGAGCTCCTGCGCGCGGCGGCCGGGCGCGTCCGGCCCGGCGGGACGATCGTCTACTCGGTCTGCACCGTCAACGCGGACGAGTCGGAGGCCGTCGTCGACGCCTCGGGCCTCGAGGTCGAGCCGATCGAGGAGTGGGCGCCGTTCCGCCACCCGCGCCGCCCGGAGTTCCTGCAGACGCTCCCGCACGTCCATGACACGAGCGGCTTCTTCGTCGCGCGCCTACGCGCTCCCTAGTCAGTCGCAGCGGGTCGACGTGTCCACGGTCAGGCGTTGCGGGTCGAGCGGCTTCCCCGTCGAGGCGACGACCCAGCCTCCCGCCTCCGTCGGCCGCATCTCCGGCAGCGCGAGCAGCGCGCAGTACCGCTCCTGCTTCGCCGTCTCGAAGCGGGCGAACAGGTAGAAGCGGCGGCCGTCGCCGGGGTCGGCGGAGAGCTCGAACGCCCCGTCGAACTCCGGCTGCCGGTCGTCGAGCGGGAAGTCCGGGACGGCTTCGACACCCTCGGGCGCGCCCTTGTGGAGCGCGACGTAGGGGATGAACGGGCCTTCCGGCTTGAGCGCCCCGACCGGATGGATCGTGCCGGCGACGAGGCTCTCGCGCTCGACCTCCTCCGGCGGATCGGACAAGCCGATCGCGAACGCGACGAAGCCCGCCAGGATGAGAATGACCGGGACGAAGGCGAATCTGGCAAGAAGGCGACGCATGACCCAAGTTGAGCACGATCATCCGACGTCCCGTCGCGGGAATAGGATCCCGGCGTGGGCTGGAACGACTGGGTGCGGACGGTCGAGATCGAGCCGTCGCTCTACGCGGCCGACTTCGCGCACCTCGGCGAGCAGATCCAGCACCTGCTGAACGCGGGTGCCCGGGTCTTCCACTTCGACATCGGCGACGGCCACTTCGTCCCACCGGTGACGATCGGCCCGGTCGTGCTCCGGTCGATTGCGCCGCAGATCCATGCGGCGGACGCGCGGATCGATTGCCACTTGATGGTCGACAACCCGGCCCACCACTTCCACGAGCTGGCCGAGTCGGGCGCCGACAGCGTCACCTTCCACGTCGAGGTCGTCGAGGACGTCGGCGCGGTGCTCGCGCAGGCCAGGGAGCACGGGCTCGAGGCCGGCGTCGCCTTCAATCCGGGCACGGCCGTCGAGGTGGGGGCGGAGGCTGCGAACCTCGGCGCCGACCTCTGCCTCTGCATGTCGATCGTGCCCGGCTACTCCGGCCAGGAGTTCATGGAGGACGCGCTCGAGCGGATCGCCCGCACCCGGGAGCTCGTCGACTGCTTCGTCCAGGCCGACGGCGGCGTCAACCAGGACAACGTGCGCGAGGTGCACGACGCCGGCGCCGACCTGCTCGTCGTCGGGAGCGGCATCTTCGCCCGCGAGGACCTCCCGCGGGCCTACCGGCGGCTGGTACAAGCACTCGCATGAGCCTGGAGCGGGCGCTCGAGCTCGCGGCGCAAGCGAACGGCAGGGCCTACCCGAAGCCGACCGTCGGCGCGGTCGTCGTCGCAGACGGGGAGGTCGTCGGCGAGGGGGCGACCGAGGCCGGCGGCCGGCACGGCGAGATCGTGGCGCTGGAGGCTGCCGGCGAGCGTGCCCGCGGCGCGACGCTCTACGTGACGATGGAGCCCTGCGCTCACCACGGCACGACGCCGCCGTGCACCGACGCCATCCTCGCCGCGGGGATCGTCCGCGTGGTCGCAGGCTCGCTCGACCCGAATCCCGAGGCGCAGGGCGGCCTCGAGCGGCTGCGGGCCGCCGGCGTCGAGGTCGAGCACGCCGACAGCGCCGCTGCGCGCCGCCAGAACGAGGCGTGGCGGACCTGGGTCGCGCTCGCGCGGCCGTTCGTGACCTACAAGGCGGCGGTCACGCTCGACGGCCGCGTCACGATCCCCGGAGAGCGCTGGGTCTCCGGGGACGAGTCGCGCCGGCTCGTGCACGAGCTCCGCGCCGCGTCCGACGCGGTCGCGGTCGGGATGGGGACGGTGCGGCTCGAGAACCCTCGCCTCGACGCGCGCGACGTCCCCGTGGTGCGTCAGCCGCGCCGGCTCGCTTTCGGCCGCGGGCCGCTGCCCGACGGGTCCGAGCTCGAGCTCCGGAGCGGGCCGCTCGAGGAGGAGCTCCGCTCGCTCGCCGTCGAGGGAGTCCAGTCGCTCCTCCTCGAGGGCGGCCCGACGCTCGCGGGGGCGTTCCTCGACTCGGGGCTCGTCGACAAGCTGCTCCTGTTCGTCGCCCCGGTGCTCTCGGGGTCGGGGCCGGCCGTCGTCGGCGAGCTGGCGGGCCCGCTGCGCCTCGCCGGGCTCACGAGCCGGGCCGTCGGCGAGGACGCTCTTCTCGAGGCGTACCTCCGCGAGCCGTAACCTGACGTCATGTTCACCGGGCTCGTCCGCGAAGTGGGGCAGGTCGCGTCGTTCGAAAGCGGCAGGCTGGTCGTCGAGGCCGCGACCGAGGCGGCGCCCGGCGACTCGGTCTCGATCGACGGCGTCTGCCTGACCGTCGTCGAGTCGCGCGGGGGCCGTCTCTCCTTCGACGTCGTCCCGGAGACCCTCGGCCGCGTCAAGCCGTTCGGCGCGCGCGTCAACGTCGAGCCCGCGCTCAGGGCGGGCGACCCGCTCGGCGGGCACCAGGTGCAGGGCCACGTCGACGGCGTCGGGCGCGTCGCGTCGGTCGAGCCGGAGAGCGACGGCGTCCGCGTCCGGGTCGAGGCGCCGCCCGAGCTCCTGCGCTACTGCGTCGAGAAGGGGTCGATCACCGTGGACGGCGTCTCGCTCACGATCGCCGCCGTCGACGGCACGGGGTTCGAAATCGCGCTGATCCCGCACACGCTCGAGGTCACGACCCTCTCCGACCTCGTCCCCCGCAGCCCGGTCAACCTCGAGACGGACGTCCTCGCCAAGTACGTCGAGAAGCTGCTCCCCGGTACGATGGCCCGGTGACGACGACGGCCGACACGCGCACCCAGAGCCCGTTCGCGACCGTCGAGGAGGCGATCGAGGAGATCCGCGCCGGACGCTTCGTCGTCGTGGTCGACGACGAGGACCGCGAGAACGAGGGCGACCTCACGATCGCCGCGCAGTTCGCCACGCCCGAGGCGGTCAACTTCATGGTCACGCACGCGCGCGGGCTCGTGTGCCTCTGCCTCACCGAGGAGCGCTGCGACGAGCTCGGGCTGCGCCAGATGACCGACCAGAACGAGACGCCCTTCGGCACCGCCTTCACCGTCTCGGTCGAGGCGCGGGAGGGCGTCACCACCGGGATCTCCGCGCACGACCGCGCGCACACGATCCAGGTCGCGGTCGACCCCTCCTCCGGACCTCGCGAGCTCGTCCAGCCGGGCCACGTCTTTCCGCTCCGCGCGCGCCGCGGCGGCGTCCTCCAGCGCTCCGGCCAGACGGAGGCGGCGGTCGACCTCGCGCGCCTCGCCGGGCTGATCCCGGCTGGCGTCGTCTGCGAGATCATGAAGGACGACGGCACGATGGCCCGCGTCCCCGACCTCGTCGAGTACTGCGAGACGCACGGGCTGAAGATGATCACCGTCGCCGACCTGATCGAGTACCGGCGCCGGCACGAGAAGCTCGTCGAGCGGATCACCTCCGTGCGGCTCCCGACGCTCTACGGGGAGTTCACCGCGGTCGCCTTCCGCGAGACGCTCACGGGCAAGCACCACGTCGCGCTGGTCAAGGGCGAGGTCGAGGGCGAGGAGGGCGTGCTCGTGCGCGTCCACTCCGAGTGCCTCACCGGCGACGTCTTCCACTCGCTCCGCTGCGACTGCGGCGAGCAGCTCGAGCTCGCGCTGCGCCGGATCGACGCGGAGGGGAAGGGCGTCCTGCTCTATCTCGCCCAGGAGGGCCGTGGGATCGGGCTGCTCAGCAAGCTGAAGGCGTACGAGCTCCAGGAGCAGGGGCTCGACACGGTCGAGGCAAACCTGCGGCTCGGCTTTGCCGCCGACCAGCGCGAGTACGGGATCGGCTCGCAGATCCTCGCCGACCTCGGCCTCTCGTCGATTCGCGTGCTCACGAACAACCCGAAGAAGATCTCCGGCATCTCCGGCTTCGGCCTCGAGGTCGTCGGCCAGGAGCCGATCGAGATCCCGCCGAACGCGGAGAACCGCCGCTACCTCGAGGCCAAGCGCGAGAAGCTCGGCCACGCTCTGCACCACCAGGACCTCCGCTTCGACCCGGACCTGTACGACGGGGCAGAGGCGTGAGCGACCGCTGGCCCGAGCCGCCCGAGCTCGAGGACCCGCCCGGCGTGGAGCCCGGCGAGGCGGCAGCGGACGGGTCCGCCGCGGAGGCGGCCGCGCCGGAGCCGGAGGCGCTGCGCGAGCACACCGACGGCGAGTTCCGCGTCCCCGACGGCTATGGCGTCCTCGAGGGCCGGCCGCAGGGAGGACGCCGCGCGGTCGGGATCGTCGTCAGCCGCTTCAACGGGGCGGTCACCTCGAAGCTGCTCGAAGGCGCGCTCGCCGAGCTCGAGCAGGCGGGGATCCCGCAGGACGCGATCACCGTGATGCCCGTCCCCGGAGCTTTCGAGCTTCCGATCGCCGCGATGGCGCTCGCGAAGACGCGCCGCTACGCGTGCATCGTCGCCCTCGGGTGCGTGATCCGCGGCGAGACGCCGCATTTCGACTTCGTGGCCGGCGAGGCCGCGTCGGGCCTCCAGCTGGCGGCACTCGAGACCGGCGTCCCCGTCGCCTTCGGCGTGCTCACCCTCGCCGAGGCGGAGCAGGCCGACGACCGGCTCGAGAAGGGCGCCGAGGCCGTCCGCACCGGGCTCGAGATGGCGGATGTCTTCGCCCAGCTCCGCGCCGCCGCCCAGCGCTAGCCAAGTAACAGTCTGTTACTTGGTGCTACAGTGCCGCCCGTGTCCAAGGTCTGCGCATCCTGCGGCAAGAAGCCGTCCTTCGGGAACAACCGGAGCCACTCGATGGTCGCCACGCGCCGTCGCTTCAACCCGAACCTCCAGAAGGTGCGCGTCCTCCTGAACGGTGTCGCCAAGCGCGCCTACATCTGCACCCGCTGCCTCAAGGGCGGCAAGGTGCAGAAGGCCGTCTAGCCCCACCCGGCCGCTCCTCTCCTCCAGCCCTTCGTCGGCAAGCCGAGCGCACCGCGCCCCGGAGGACTTTGTGTTCCTGAAACACAAGCGCTCCTCGTCCCCCGCAACCATGCGGTTCCCGGGGCGTGAAAGGGAGCTTGTGTTCCTGAAACACAAGCCGTCGCCCGCGCGCAACCTCCCGGGCGCGCGCACCGTCTAAAGTCGCGCAGATGCAGCAGGAGCACCTCACCGAGCAATCCGAGCTGGGCCGGATCACGATCGCGGCCGACGCGATCGCGCAGATCGTCGGGCACACCGCCGCCGAGTGCTACGGGGTCGTCGGCATGGCCGGCAAGGGCCTCAAGCGCCTGCTCACGAGGGACAAGCTGACGCAGGGGATCGAGGTTTCCGGCACCGGGAACGGGCTGCGGCTCGACCTCCACGTCGTCGTCGAGTACGGGCTCAACCTGGCGGAGGTCGCCGCCACCGTGCGCTCGCGCGTCGCCTACGAGGTCGAGCGGCTGACAGGGCTCCCGGTCGCCGCGGTCGAGGTGCACATCGAAGACGTCCGGCGGGGCACGTGACCGAGCTCGAGCGCGCGAAGGAGCTCGGGCAGGCGGCGCTCGCGAGCCTCGAGGCGAACCGTCGCCGGATCGACGACCTCAACGTCTATC
>DATKBA010000168.1:0-14320 GCA_035514455.1 Gaiellaceae bacterium
CCCTGGGACAGGTCCGGGACGGGCGGGACGAGGGGCTGTTAGCCTCCCGCGCATGAGCATCTTCAATCGACGCAACGCAGCCGTCGGCTGGCTGAGCTGGATCGTCGCCAAGCGCGTGCTGAAGAAGAAGGCGAAGGACGCCGTGCCGGGCACGGTCGAGGGCTCGAAGCGGCCGAACAAGGGCGCGATCGCGACCGCTCTCGCCGCCGTCGGCGGGGCGCTCTGGTTCTGGCGGAAGAAGAGCTCGGACGACGAGCCCTCGCCGCCGCCCGCCGGCGAGAGCTAGACCGCCCGTGTCGCTGTTCCGCGCCGCCCTCGACGGGCTGACGCCCTACGAGCCGGGAAAGCCCGAGGAGGAGGTCCAGCGCGAGCTCGGCCTCGACCGTGTCGTCAAGCTCGCCTCGAACGAGGGCCCGTGGGGGCCCTTCCCCGCCGCGCTGGAGGCGCTCGAACGGAGCGCGCCTGCGCTGAACCGCTATCCGGACGGCGGCGCCTACCACCTCCGCAACGCACTCGCCGAGCGCCACGGCGTCGACGCCGCCAACGTCGCCACGGGCGCCGGCGCCGACGCGCTGATCGGGCACCTCTCCGTCGCGACGCTCGACCCGGGCGACGAGGTCGTCACCGGCTGGCCCTCCTTCATCTCCTACGCCCTCGACGCGCTCAAGCTCGGTGCGGTGCCGCGCAAGGTGCCGCTCGCCGACGACCGCTACGACCTCGACGCGCTCCTCGACGCGGTCGGCCCGCGGACGAAGCTCGTCTACGTCGCCACGCCGAACAACCCGACCGGGACGATGACGACGCGCGCGCAGCTCGACGCATACTTCGAGCGGGTGCCCGAGCACGTGCTGACCGTCATCGATCAGGCCTACTTCGAGTACATCGACCACCCGGACTACCCCGACGCGGTCGCGGAGTACGCGAAAGCCGGCCGCCGCGCGCTCGTGCTGCGCACCTTCTCGAAGATCTACGGCCTCGCCGGGCTGCGCGTCGGCTACGGCGTCGGGCCCGCCGACGTGATCGAGGCGATCGGGAAGACGCGGCGCGCCTTCGACGTGAGCACGCCCGCGCAGGTCGCCGCGCTCGCGAGCATGGACCAGCAGGAGGAGCTCGCCGAGCGGCGCCGGCTCACGCGCGAGGGGCGCGAGGCGATGGAGCGGACGCTGCGCGCGCACGGGCTCGAGCCCGCCGGCCCCGCCGTGGCGAACTTCCTCTTCGCGGAGGTGGGGGACGACGCGCGGCCGCTCTTCGACGCGCTGCTCCGGCAGGGCGCGATCGTCCGCCCGATGGGCGCGTTCGGCGCGCCCGGCGCGTTGCGGATCACGGTCGGGACGCCGGACGAGAACGCGTTCTTCGCCGAGGCGCTCGCGAGCGTCCGGGCGGCGACGACCTAGCGAGCGGCTATCCTGGGGGAGCGGGTTTCGGCCGGCGCTTTCGTTTATGCGGACGACGTTGAAGAGAGGCATTGGCCGCGGAGCGGTCGTGAACGGCGGCGGCCGGCCGGTCCTCCCGCCCGGCGCGCTCTCGCCGATCACGATCTACCGCCAGCCCGAGCCGCCGCGCCGGTCGCGGTGGGCGACCGTGCGGACCGTCTTCGCCTGGGCGCTCGTGGCGCTGCTCGTCGCGATCGGCTCCGCAGCGGGCGGCGCCTACCTCTGGTTCCACCAGAGCGTGGCCGAGGTCGTCGCCTCCACACCCGACGTGCAGGTGGCGGCGGAGCGGCTCGACGTCGCGCTGCCCGGCCAGCCCGCCACCGCGCTCGTCGTCGGCTACGACCAGCGCGCCGGCGACGGCGAGGGGATGCAGTTCCGCTCCGACACGGTCATGCTCGTCCGCGCCGACCCCAAGACGAAGTCGGTCTCGATGCTCTCGTTCCCACGCGACCTCTGGGTCGAGATCCACTGTCCGGACCAGCCGAGCTTCAACGGACGCATCAACGGCGCGTACTCCGAGTGCGGCACCAAGGGGACGCTCGAGACCGTCCGCGAGCTGACCGGCCTCCCGATCAACTACCTGATCACCGTCAACTTCCGCGGCTTCCGGCAGCTCGTCGACGCAATCGGCGGCGTCTGGATCGACGTCGACCGGCGCTACTTCAACGACCGGGGCGGCGACTTCGGCTACGCGACGATCAACCTCTTCCCCGGGTACCAGAAGCTCGGCGGCTACCAGGCACTCGACTTCGTCCGCTACCGCCACAGCGACTCGGACCTCTACCGCGTCGCCCGCCAGCAGCTCTTCCTGCGTGCCTTCAAGGAGCAGATCAAGGCGAGCACCGGCCCGCTCCAGCTGCCCGAGGTGATCAAGACGATCACGAAGAACGTCGAGGTCGGCGTCGGCGGAAGCGACGAGCTCGACGGCAAGACCGTGCTCCGCTACGCGCTGTTCGCCTACTCGCTCCCGCCGGGCCACTTCTTCCAGTCCAAGCTCGAGGGGCTGGAGGAGAACGCGAGCTTCGACATCCTCGCGCCCGAGGCGAACGTCCGGAAGGCGGTGCAGGAGTTCTCCCACCCGGACGTCGAGTCTCCCCAGAAGGCGACCGCCGTTGCCCTCGGCGAGAAGCCCAAGCCGGACGCGAACCGGGCGCCGCCGCCGAGCGAGACGGCGGTGACCGTCCTCAACGGGAACGGCATCACCGGCTCCGCCGGCACCGCGAGCTACCTGCTCTCGCAACGCGGCTACCAGATGGTCTACCCGCCGGACGGGAAAAACGCGAACGCGCCGAACTGGGAGTACTTCGACACGCGGATCCACTACGACGAGTCCCAGCCCGGAGCGGAGGCCGCCGCCAAGAAGCTGGCCGTCCTCTTCGCCACCGACGACGTCGTCCCGCTCGAACCCGCGATCGAGCCGCTCGCGAACGGCGCCCTCCTCACCGTGGTCGTCGGGCAGACCTTCCACGGCACGCTCGCCGAGGCCCCGGTCGACAAGACGCCGCAGAAGCAGGAGGCGAACGTCACTCCGGGCACGGACGCCTCGATCGCGTACCTGCGTGAGCGCGCCCCGAAGCTTCCGTTCGAGACGATGGTGCCGACGGTGCTCGAGCGCAGCTCCTGGATCGACCGCGAGCGCCCGGTGCGCATGTACCGGATCGACCCCGAGGGGAAGCACAAGACGATCCGGCTCACCTACCGCACCGGCACGAGCGAGTACTGGGGCGTGCAGATGACCGACTGGGAGGAGGCGCCGATCCTGTCGGAGCGCAACGTCACGCGCAAGATCGGCGGCCGCACGTACGAGCTGCACTACACGGGCCCGAAGCTGCACATGGTCGTGCTCCGCCAGGGCGGGGCGACCTACTGGGTCGTGAACACGCTGCTGGACTCGATCTCGAACGAGACGATGCTCGAGATCGCGAAGGGTCTGAAGCCGCTGAAGTCGATCAGGTAGGTAGGTTCCCGCCGTGTCCAGGGTGGGAATCTTCGGCGCCGGCTACGTCGGCCTCGTCACGGGGGCGTGCTTCGCCGAGCTCGGCCACGAGGTCGTCGTCCGCGACGTGATCCCCGACCGGATTGAGCGGCTGCGCGCCGGCGAGGTGCCGATCTTCGAGCCGGGGCTCGAGGAGCTGCTGCGCCGGAACGCCGAGCGCCTGCGCTTCACGCTCGACGTCGCCGAGGCCGTGGACGGGGCCGACTTCCTCTACATCGCGGTCGGCACGCCCCCCACCTACTCCGGCGACGCCGACCTCTCCGCGATCGGGACGGTCGTCGACGAGCTCGCCGGGCTCGACCGCCGCGCGGTGCTCGTGATGAAGAGCACCGTCCCGGTCGGCACGGGGCTCAAGGTGCGCCAGCGTTTGGACGCGCGCGGGCTCGACGCCGTCGGCTACGTCTCCAATCCCGAGTTCACCGCCGAGGGCACCGCCGTCCGCGACTTCCAGCATCCCGACCGGATCGTGATCGGCTCCTTCGAGGACACGGACGGC
Source organism: Gaiellaceae bacterium (assembly GCA_035514455.1). GTDB lineage: Bacteria > Actinomycetota > Thermoleophilia > Gaiellales > Gaiellaceae > Gaiellasilicea. The sequence goes on from DATKBA010000168.1 coordinate 3,926, forward strand.
GACGCGGTCGAGGAGCTGCACCGGGGCGTCGAGGGGCCGGTCGTCCGCTGCGACGTCGCCTCGGCCGAGATGATCAAGCTCGCCGCCAACGCCGCCCTGATGACGAGGATCAGCTTCATCAACGAGATCGCCAACGTCTGCGAGGCGACGGGCGCGGACGTCGTGCGCGTCGCCGAGGGCATCGGCCTCGACCGGCGGATCGGGCCGAGCTTCCTCCGCGCCGGGATCGGCTACGGCGGCAGCTGCTTTCCCAAGGACTCGCTCGCGCTCAAGCAGCTGGCCGCCAACTCGGGCTACCACTTCCAGCTGCTGAACGCCGTGATCGAGGTGAACGAGCTGCAGAAGCGGCGCGTGATCGGCAAGCTGCAGCACCACCTGGGCAGCTTGCGCGGCACGACCGTCGCGCTGCTCGGGATCGCCTTCAAGCCGAACACAGACGACGTGCGCGAGGCGCCGAGCCTCGTGCTCGCCGGCCGGCTCAACGCCGAAGGCGCCGAGGTGCGCGCGTGGGATCCCGTCGCCGACGGCTCGGTGCTGCCGCACGCGACGATTTGTGCCGACCCGATCGACGCGCTCGCGGGCGCCGACGCCGCCGTGCTCGTGACCGAGTGGCCGCAGCTGGCCCAGCTCGACTGGCGGGAGGCGGCCGGCCGGATGCGCAACGCGCTCCTGATCGACGGCCGGAACATGCTCGACCCGGCCGAGCTGCGCGCCGCCGGCTTCACCTACGAGGGGATCGGCCGGTCGGCGTGAGCCTGCCCGCCGTGATCCTGGTGGGGGGTCTCGGCACCCGTCTCCGTCCCCTCACGGACCGGACGCGCAAGGACATGCTCCCGCTCGTCGATCGCCCGCAGCTCGCCTACACCTTCGAGCACCTGCGCCGTTTCGGCGTCACGCGCGCGATCGTCTCGTGCGGCTACCTGCCGACGCAGATCCAGGAGCACTTCGGCGACCGCTACGGCGAGCTCGCGCTCGAGTACAAGGTGGAGGAGGAGCCGCTCGGGACGGGAGGCGCGATCCGCTTCGCCGCCGAGGGGATCGACGAGCCGTTCTTCGCGCTCAACGGCGACTCGCTCCGCGAGACCGATCTCGACGCGCTCGTCGCCTTCCACCGCGCGGCGGGCACGCGAGCGACGATCCTGCTCACGCCCGTCGAGGACCCAAGCCGCTACGGGCTCGTCCGCACGGCCGCGGACGGGCGCGTGCTCAGCTTCCTGGAGAAGCCGCGGCCCGAGGAGATCGACACGAACCTGATCAACGCCGGCATGTACGTGCTCGAGCCGGACGTGCTCGAGCTGATTCCCCCCGGCCGCGCGTTCTCGATCGAGCGCGAGGTCTTCCCGCGGCTCGTTGAGGAGGAGGGCGTCTACGGCGTCGCGCTCCCCGGCTACTGGCTCGACGTCGGCACCCCGGAGGCGTACCTGCAGGCGCACCGCGACGTGCTCGAGCGGAACTTCGTCACAGAGCTCGGCGAGCAGCTCGGCTCCGACTACACGCTCGTCGCCCCGGGAGCCGAGGTCGCGCCGACCGCGCGGCTCGTGCCGCCCGTCTACGTCGGCGAGGGCGCACGGATCGGCGAGGGAGCCCGGATCGGCAGCCTGGCCGTGGTCGCGGCGGGCGCGTCGGTCGGGGCGGGCGCGTCGGTCGAGTCGTCGGTCGTCGGCGCGGGGGCGGTCGTCGGCGCGCGCACCCACGTGCTCGGGTCGATCGTCGGGGAGCGCGCCGAGCTCGGGGAGGAGTGCGACGTGCGCGGCCTCTCCGTCGTCGGGCCTGGCGCGAAGGTCGGGGACAGGAATATGCTCGACCACGGCCTGCGGGTCGCGGCGGACGAGACGATCGCCGCGGGCGCGGTCTCGTTCGCATGACCGTAGAGGACTCTCCCAACATCGACTCCCTCGACGCCTGGGCCTTCGAGCCGCGGCGGGTGGACAAGCCGTGGGGGTACGAGCTGATCTGGGCGCTGACCGACCGCTACTGCGGCAAGGTCCTCTTCGTCGAGGCCGGCCGCTCGCTCAGCCTCCAGTTCCACAACGAGAAGGACGAGTCGTGGCTCGTCCAGTCCGGCCGGGCGAAGCTCGAGCTCGGCGCGGTGGGGCAGAAGGTGCTGAACGAGGAGGTGATCGGACCGGGTGCCGCCTTCCACTACGTGCCCGGCACGGTCCACCGCGTGACCGCGATCGAGGACACGACGATCCTCGAGGTCTCGACGCCGCACCTGGACGACGTCGTCCGGCTGGAAGACCTGTACGGGCGCGAGGGCACCTCCGAACCCTGACACGCTTGTGGTAAGGTTGTGAGCGTGCAGGCTCTCACCGTCGGAGAGGCCGCAGCCCGGACGGGCTGGTCGGCCCGGATGCTCCGCTATCTCGAGTCCGTCGGGCTCGTCGTGCCCGAACGCACGGCCGGCGGCTACCGCGTCTACGGCCTGCGCGAGCTGAACCAGCTGCGCTCGCTCCGCGACCTGCGCGAGCGCTACTCGCTCGAGCTCGACGAACTCGCGTTCGCCGCCCGGCTCCGCCGCGAGCCCGCTCTCCGCGCCGCCGTCGAGACCTGGCTGCACGGCGCGTCCCCGTCGGCCGACTGGGTCGACTGGGAGCAGCGCAAGCACGAGCGCCTGCTCGTCGCCTGAGGACTCACCTACACTGCCCCGCTGACCAGAGGAAGGGATTTGATGGCTACGACCAAGCGATACGACGTGAAGGACCTGGCGCTCGCCTCCGAGGGCATCCGCCGGATCGAGTGGGCCGACCGGCAGATGCCGGTGCTCGCGGCGATCCGCGAGCGGTTCGAGGCCGAGCAGCCGCTCGCCGGCTACCGGATCGCCGCCTGCCTGCACGTGACGACCGAGACGGCCAACCTGATGCGCACGCTCCAGGCGGGCGGCGCCGACGTCGTCCTGTGCGCGTCCAACCCGCTCTCGACCCAGGACGACGTGGCGGCTGCGCTCGTCGACGAGTACGGGATCTCGACGTTCGCGATCAAGGGCGAGGACAACGACTCGTACTACCAGCACATCGAGGCCGCGGTCGACCACAAGCCGCACATCACGATGGACGACGGCGCCGACGTGATCGGCGTCCTCCACAGCGCCCGTCGCGAGCAGCTCGGCGACGTGATCGCCGGCACCGAGGAGACCACGACCGGCGTGATCCGGCTGAAGGCGCTCGAGCGCGACGGCAAGCTCGGCTTCCCCGTGATCGCCGTCAACGAGGCGCGCACGAAGCACCTCTTCGACAACCGCTACGGCACGGGCCAGTCGACGATCGACGGGATCATCCGCGCGACGAACGTCCTGATCGCCGGGAAGCGCTTCGTCGTCGCCGGGTACGGCTGGGTCGGGCGCGGCGTCGCGATGCGCGCAAAGGGCCTCGGCGCCCACGTGATCGTGACGGAGGTCGACCCGATGCCGGCGCTCGAGGCGGCGATGGACGGGTTCGAGGTGCTCTCGATGGAGAAGGCGGCCGCGATCGGCGACATCTTCTGCACCGCGACCGGCGACAAGAACGTGATCGCCCGCTCGCACATGGAGCTGATGAAGGACGGCGCGATCCTCTGCAACACGGGTCACTTCAACGTCGAGATCGAGATCTCGGCGCTGCGCGAGCTCGCGGCCGAGACCCGCGAGGCCCGGGAGTTCGTGGAGGAGTTCACGCTCGCGGACGGCCGCCGGCTCTACCTGCTCGGCGAGGGCCGCCTGATCAACCTCGCCGCCGCCGAGGGCCATCCCGCGATCGTGATGGACATGTCGTTCGCGAACCAGGCCCTCTCGGCCGAGTACGTCGTCCAGAACGCGGCCTCGCTGGAGAAGAAGGTCTACGTCGTCCCGAAGGACATCGACGACGAGATCGCCCGGCTGAAGCTCGCCACGATGGGCATCGAGATCGACCAGCTCACCGAGGAGCAGGCGAAGTACCTGGCCTCGTGGGACGAGGGGACCTAGAGCCCCGGCAGATCGCTCGCCTGGAGGGCGGCGCCGTGATCCTGCTGGATCAGCGCCGCCTTCCGGACGAGCAGGTCGAGCTCCGATGCGAGTCGGCCGCAGCGGTCGCGGACGCGATCCGGACCCTCGCCGTCCGCGGCGCCCCGGCGATCGGCGTTGCCGCCGCGTACGGCTACGCGCTCGCGGCGGCTCGGGGGGAGGACCTGGACGCCGCCTACGGCGTCCTCGCCGCGTCTCGGCCGACCGCGGTCAACCTCGTCTGGGCGCTCGAGCAGATGCGCGACGACCCCACCCCGGAGCGGGCCGGCGCCCTGCACAGAGCGGAAGTCGACCGGTGCAGGCGCATGGGTGCGCATGCAGCGGCCTTGTTCGGACCTGAGACGAAGGCCCTCACCCACTGCAACGCCGGCGGGCTCGCCACGGGAGGTTACGGCTCGGCCCTCGGGGCCCTGCGCGCCGCGTGGGAGAACGGCCTGCTCGCGCACGTCTGGGTCGGTGAGACCCGGCCGCTCCTCCAGGGCGCGCGCCTGACCGCCTGGGAGCTCGAGGGGCTCGGGATCCCGCACGCGGTGATCGCCGACTCGGCGGCGGCCCACCTGATGAGTCGCGGCGAGGTCGACTGCGTCGTCACGGGCGCCGACCGGATCGCCGCCAACGGCGACGCCGCCAACAAGATCGGCACGTATGGTCTGGCCGTGGCGGCGGCGCACCACGGAATTCCCCTCTACGTCGTCGCGCCGACCTCGACGATCGACCCCGGGACGCCGACCGGCGCCGGGATCCCGATCGAGGAGCGCGACGGCACGGAGCTGACCGCGCGCTTCGCCGCGCACAATCCGGCGTTCGACGTCACCCCCGCGGAGCTGATCGCCGCGATCGTGACGGAGGAGGGCGTGCACCGGGCGCCCTACAAGGATTCGCTGCCGCCGGTGGCGCGCTCGTGAAGGCGATCATCCTCGCGGGCGGGTACTCGACGCGGCTCCGGCCGCTCACCGACGACCTCTCCAAGTGCCTGCTGCCCGTCGGCGGCCGCCCGATGGTCGACTGGATCCTCGAGCGGGTCGAGGAGGTCGAGGAGGTCGACGAGGTGCACGTCGTCACGAACAGTCGCTTCGCCCGCGACTTCGAGCACTGGGCGATGTTCAAGGAAGGCGTCACTGTGCACGACGACGGGACGAGCTCGAACGAGGACCGCCTCGGCGCGGTCGGCGACATCGCGTACACGCTCGAGCGCGCCGGAATCGACGACGACGTGCTCGTGATCGCGGGCGACAACCTCTTCGACTACGACCTCACCGAGCTGGTCGACTTCTGGCGGGCGAAGGACACCGGGAGCGCCGTCGCCGTCCACGACGTCGGGGATCTCCGGCTCGCGTCCCAGTACGGGATCGTGGACGTGGCCGGCGACGACCGGATCGTCGCGTTCGTCGAGAAGCCGGCCGACCCGCCGAGCACGCTCGCCGCGACCGCGACCTATCTCTTTCACCGCGAGCACGTGCCCCTGGTCGCACGCTACCTCGCCGAGGGGAACGGGCCCGACCAGGCCGGAAGCTTCGTCGCGTGGCTGCAGGCGCGGGAGCCCGTGTACGCGTACTGGTTCACCGGCGTCTGGCTCGACATCGGCGACCGGGAGCAGCTGCTCGTCGCGGACAACCTCCTGCGCCGCGCACAGGGGCTCCCGGAGCGCGACGAGTACGTGCTCGAGATTTAGCGAAGTCGGTACGGTCCCGTCACGCTTCCGTGACGGGCGCGACCGTACGGTGGGAGGTGTGCTGCTCGACGTCCTCCTGCCGGGTCGCTGTGCCGCCTGCGAGCTGCCGGGGCCTGCGTTCTGCCCCGGCTGCCGCGACGCGCTGATCCGGCTGGCGCCGCCGCTCTGCGCCCGCTGCGGCTCGCCGGGCGCCTGGCCGGTGCAGCGGTGCGCCGAGTGCGCCGGCAGGCGGCTCGCGTTCGCCTCCGCGCGGGCCGCCGTCCTCTACGACGGGCAGGCGCGCCGGCTCGTGCACGCGTGGAAGGAACGCGGCCAGCGGCGGCTGGCACGGGAGGCGGCCGCGCTCGTCGCCGAGACGCTCACGCGTCCGGACGTCTCCGTGCTCGCGTTCGTGCCCTCCGACTCGGGACGCGCGCTCGAACGGGGCTACCGGCCGGCCGAGGCGCTCGCGCGGGAGCTCGGACGGGTCTGGGAGCTGCCGGTGCAGCGGCTCCTCGGGCGGACCCGGAGCGTCGAACGCCAGCGCGGCCTCAGGCTCGACGAGCGGCGTCGGAACGTCCGCGGTGCGTTCCGTCCGGCACGCGCGGCTCCGGCGCGCGTCTGCCTCGTCGACGACGTCTACACGAGCGGCGCCACCGCCGCGGCCGCAGCGTCCGCGCTGCGGAAGGGTGGCGCGCGCAGGGTGGAGGTGGTGACGCTCGCACGGGCGGTGCGCTGAGCTTGTGACAACCTAGGAAGGTGAGCCAGGAGCGCTGGACCGCGGTCGACCGCTACCTCGACGGCTTGCTCGTGCCTCCCGACCCGGTGCTCGAGGCTGCGCGCGCAGCGGCTGCTGCGGCGGGGCTGCCGGCGCACGAGGTGGCGCCCAACCAGGGCAAGCTGCTCCAGTTGCTGGCGCGGCTCCAGCGGGCGCGCGCGATCCTCGAGCTGGGGACGCTCGCCGGGGTCAGCACGATCTGGCTGGGTCGGGCGCTGCCGGAGGACGGCCGGCTCGTCACGCTCGAGGCCGATCCCGTCTACGCAGCCGTGGCGCGGGACAACATCGCCCGGGCCGGGCTCGCGGACGTGGTCGAAATCCGCGTCGGGCGCGCGGCCGACTCCCTGGCGGAGCTCGTCGACGAGGGCAGCACGCCGTTCGACCTCGTCTTCGTCGACGCGGACAAGGCCGGAAACCCGGAGTACCTCGGCTGGGCGCTCGCGCTCACCCGGCCGGGCAGCCTGATCGTGGCCGACAACGTCGTCCGCGGCGGCGCGGTGGCCGACCCGGAGAGCTCCGACTTGAGCGTCCAGGGCATCCGTCGCTTCCTCGAGCTCGTCGCCGCCGAGCCGCGGTTGAGCGCGACTGCGATCCAGACCGTGGGCGTGAAGGGCCACGACGGGCTCGCGTTCGCGCTGGTCGTCGCCGGTCCGGGCGTAGTCGGATAATCTGAGGAACATCCACCCGGAGAGGAGACGCGATGCGACTTCAGGTCAAGGGCCGAAACGTCGAGGTCAGCGATTCGATCCGGAAGTACGCGGAGGAGAAGCTCGGCCGGCTCGAGCGGCAGCTGGCGGATCCCACGCAGGTCGAGCTCGAGCTCGCGCTCGAGCAGAACCCCTCGATCGCCGACGACCACGTCGCCGAGGCCACGATCTGGACGAAGGGTCCGACACTGCGCGCGAGCGAGCGCTCCACGGCCTTCGAGGCGTCGATCGACCAGCTCGTCGACAAGCTCGAGCGGCAGGTCAAGCGCTACCGCGAGAAGCGCAGCCGCAAGGACATCGGCAGGCGCGCGAACGGGAACGCGCCGGACGAGCCGCAGTTCTCCGCCGAGCAGCTCGACCGGATGATCGTGAAGTCGAAGCAGTTCGACCTGCAGCCCCTGACGCCTGACGAGGCGACGCTCCAGCTCGAGCTGATCGGCCACGACTTCTTCGTCTTCGCCAATGTCGACACGGGCCGGACGAACGTCGTCTACCGGCGCAGGGACGGCGCCTACGGACTGATCGAGCCGCTGGCGTAGGTTGGGGCTCTTCCGCAGGAAGCCCCTCCACGAGCGGCTCGCGGAGGAGGCGGCGCTGGACATCGGCCGGAAGCCCCGCGCGCCGAACGCGTTCTCCGGCTTCCTCCACGACCTGGTCAACACCGACGCGGTCGGCATCCACGGCGTCCACCGCCTGCGCGAGTGGGACGCCGTCGTCACCGCCGAGGCCGAGCTTCCGGGCGACGCCGTCCACTTCGCAGCGCTCCCCGACGGGACGCTCGTCGTCGACGAGGACGTCCCCGACGGAGCGCTGACGCCGCTCGCGGATGCGCTCGAGGCGACGGTCGCGCCGCCCTACCGGGCGCAGGCGGTCCGGCGCGGCGAGCGGGTCTGGGCCGCAGGCGCGAAGCGGATCGAGGTGCGCGCGTTCCCCGGCCGGGAGGACGACGAGCTCGAGCTGATCGAAGGCGACACGGTCGTGCTCGGGCGGCGGCTCGACGGCGACCTGTTCGAGGTCGAGGTGACGCCGCTCTAGACCGACCTACCGGACGCTGACGAGGCGGCCGGAGCCGATCGAAAGCCGCGCGCCCTCGATCCGCGCGAGCGTGCCGGGCGCGACCACCTGGATGCGACCGTCGCGCAGATCGAGCGTCCGCACCCGGCCGCCGCCGGAGAGCACGGCTCGGTTCCCCTCGGCGTCCAGCAGCCGGTTGCCCGCCGGCACGGGCCACGAGCCGGTGCGGCCGCCGCGCAGCTCGAGCGTCCGCCCGCGCTGGACGAGCACCGCGTTGCCGGTGAGCCGCACCTCCTGCACCTCCGTGGCGTAGCTCTCGACCCGGAGGAGCCGCGCGCGCTCGCCGAGCACCGTCACGGTACCGCCCTCCATCGCGACCGCGAGCTCGCCGCGGTGCGCCGAGAGACCGACGACGCGGGTCGGCGCCGTCCACGTGAACGCGCGCGAGCCGTTCGCGCGGAGCGCGACCACCGTTCGGCCGACGGCGTAGGGCAGGAGCGAGCCCAGCGCGGAGTCGTCGCCCTGGCCGATCACGATCGGTGCGGCGTCGTCGACGTCGACCTCGCGCGAGGCGAGGAGCCGCGGCAGCGGCGCGGTCGTCGTCGCGGTCCAGAGCGTGTAGAGGCGGCGGTTGCCCCCCGCGAAGTGCACCCAGAGCACGCGCCGGCCGGCGACGGCCACGTTCCCGATCGCGTTCCCGGTGCTCGTCTCGATGCAGTGCGTCTTCCGCCCGAGCTTGGACACGCCGCGGGTGGCGAGGTTCCAGACGTAGACGCGGTTGCAGTCGCGGGCGGAGCGGCCGACCGCGTAGGCGACGAAGGAGCCGTCGTGCTCGAGCGCGAGCACGGGCGCCGGCGCGGTCACGGGGCGCACGCCCGCCGCCCCGGCGGCCGGGAAGAGCGCGAGCAGCAAGGCGATCGGGAGCAGGCGCTTCACGTCCGCGCACCGTATCCGGCACCTATGACGCATCCGTGAAGCGATCGTGAGAGAACGCGCCAGCGGCTACCCTACGTCGGTGCCCACCGCGAGCTTCGGCAAGATGGAGAAGGTCCTCCGCGTTGGCGAAGGCCGCCGCCTGAAGCGGCTCGCGCAGCAGGCCGCGTACATCACCTCGCTCGAGCCCGACTTCCAGAAGCTCTCGGACGAGGAGCTCCGCGCCACGTCGGCCGGGTTCCGGCAGAGGCTCGAGAACGGGGAGGCGCTCGACGACCTCCTCTTCGAGACGTACGCCGCCGTCCGCGAGGCGCGCTGGCGCGAGTCGCGGGAGCGCATGTTCGACGTCCAGCTGATGGGCGGGATCGTCCTCCACGAGGGCGACATCGCCGAGATGAAGACCGGTGAGGGCAAGACGTACGTCGCCTCGCTCGCGCTCGTCCTGAACGCGCTCCCGGGCGAGGGAGTCCACCTCGTCACCGTGAACGACTACCTCGCCGCCCGCGACGCCGAGTGGAACCGGCCCGTCTTCGAGCGGCTCGGGATCACGGTCGGCGCGATCCAGAACATGATGCCGTTCGCCCAGCGCAAGGAGGCGTACACCGCCGACATCACCTATGGCACGAACTCCGAGTTCGGCTTCGACTACCTGCGCGACAACATGGCGGTCTCGCGCGACGGCCTCGTCCAGCGCAGCCACTCCTTCGCGATCGTCGACGAGGTCGACTCGATCCTGATCGACGAGGCGCGCACGCCGCTGATCATCTCCGGCGAGCCCGAGACTGCGGCGACGACGTACTACGACTTCGCGCGGATCGTGAAAGACCTGCAGGGCGCGGCCGCGACGCGGAAGGGCGAGAAGGGCGAGGACGAGACCGAGCTCTCCGGCGCCGACTACCTCTACGACGAGAAGCACAAGACGGTCTCGCCGGCGCAGACCGCGATCGACCACGTCGAGCGCGCGCTCGGGATCGAGAACCTCTACGACCCGCGCAACGTGCAGCTCGTCAACCACCTGATCCAGGCGCTGAAGGCGCAGTCGCTCTACAACCGCGACGTCGACTACCTGATCCAGGACGGCGAGGTGAAGATCGTCGACGAGTTCACCGGCCGGATCATGGAGGGCCGCCGCTGGAGCGAGGGCCTCCACCAGGCGGTCGAGGCGAAGGAGGGCGTCCGGATCCAGGAGGAGAACCAGACGCTCGCGACGATCACGCTCCAGAACTACTTCCGCCTCTACGAGAAGCTCGCCGGGATGACCGGCACCGCGAAGACCGAGGAGAAGGAGTTCGTCGAGATCTACAACCTCAAGGTCGTCGAGATCCCGACGAAC
>DATKBA010000169.1:0-3907 GCA_035514455.1 Gaiellaceae bacterium
ACACGGTCGTCGTCAGCGTCTTCGTCAACCCGACGCAGTTCGACGAGGACGCCGACTTCGACGCCTACCCGCGCGACGAGGAGCGAGACGCCGAGCTCGCGGGCGACGCCGGCGCCGACCTCCTCTTCGCGCCGCCGCCGGAGGAGCTGTACCCACCAGGGTTCCAGACCTGGGTGGAGGTGGAGGAGCTCGGGCGCGGGCTTGAGGGCGACCACCGGCCCGGGCACTTCCGCGGGGTCGCCACGATCTGCCTGAAGCTCTTCAACATCGTCCGGCCCGCGCGGGCCTACTTCGGGCAGAAGGACGCGCAGCAGGTCGCCGTGATCCGCCGCATGGTGCGCGACCTCGACCTCGACCTGACGGTGAGGTCGCAACCGACGGTCCGCGACGAGGACGGGCTCGCGCTCTCCTCCCGCAACGCCCTGCTCTCCCCGGGGGAGCGCGAGCTGGCGCTCACCCTCCCCCGCGCTCTCGCGACCCGCGACCTCGCCGCCGCCCGTGCGGCGCTGGCCGGGCTCGACGTCGACTATGTCGAGATCGCCCACTTCGACCCGCCCGTCCTCGCCGCCGCGATCCGCGTCGGCTCCACCCGCCTGATCGACAACGTCGTCCTCACCGAGGAGGCCTCATGACCACCCGCCCCCGCACCCCCGCACCCGGCACGCCCGCTCCCGGCAAGCTCGCGCTGCCCGAGCTGGCGCAGCTGAAGGAGCGCCGGCAGCCGATCGCGATGGTGACCGCGTACGACGCACCCTCGGGACGCCTCGCGGACGCCGCCGGCGCCGACGTGATCCTGGTCGGCGACTCCGCCGCGATGACCGTGCTCGGCCACGACTCGACCGTGCCCGCGACGATGGACGAGATGATCGTCCTCACCCGGGCCGTCAACCGGGGCGCCCGGCGGCCGCTCGTCGTCGCCGACATGCCCTTCGGCTCGTTCCAGGTCTCGGACGAGGAGGCGCTCCGGAACGCGATTCGCTTCGTCAAGGAGGCCGGCGCCGACGCGGTCAAGCTCGAGGGCGCGGGCCCGATGCTGTCGCGCGTGCGCGCGCTCGTCGCGGCCGGCATCCCGGTGATGGGCCACCTCGGGCTGACGCCCCAGTCGGCGACGATGCTCGGCGGCTTCAAGGCGCAGGGGCGGACGGCCGAGAAGGCCGTGCGCCTGTACGAGGATGCGCTCGCGCTCGAGGCGGCGGGCTGCTTCGCGATCGTGCTCGAGGCCGTGCCCGCGCCGGTCGCGGCGCGGATCACCGAGGCGCTGGCGGTGCCGACGATCGGGATCGGCGCCGGGGCCGCGACAGACGGGCAAGTGCTCGTCTGGCACGACCTGCTCGGGCTCTACGAGGGGCACGCGCCTCGCTTCGTCAAGCAGTACGCCGACCTCGCGACGGCGATCAAGGTTGCGGTCGGGACGTTCGTCGAGGAGGTGCGGGAGCGGCGCTTCCCCGAGGAGCAGCACACCTACGCGATGCCGGCGGAGGAGCTCGCGCTCTTCGAGGAGGCGCTAGAAGAGGTAGCCGAACGCCGCTAGGAAGAGGGCGACGAGTCCGAGCGCGGCGAGCGAGCGCCACCAGCTCCAGCCGTGGACCGTGCGAACGCCGACGAGCAGGAGCGCCGCCGCCCAGCCCGCGAAGCCCAGCTCGACCGCGTCGAAGACGGTGCCGGCGGCGCCGTCGTCCGAGCCGCCCCGCCGGAACAGGTCGGTGCCGAAGACGGCCAGCTGGACGGGCCAGAGCACGAGCAGCGAGAGGGCGAGCGGCGCGACGGCGAAGGCGAGGACGTGTCGGGCGCGCCGGAAGCTGCCCTCGCTCCCGAGGCCGCGCGCGCCGAGGTAGAGCGCGCCACCGACGATGAAGTACCCGGCGAACGCGACGAAGCCGCCGGCGACGACGGCCCAGACGGCGACGAGCGCCGCGTCGTATTCGGGGTCGTCGTAGAGCGTCCGCGCGGTCGTCGTCCAGAGCGCGGTCGCGATCCCGGCGAGGCAGGTGAGCGCGAGCACCGGCTCCGACCGCGCCTCCACGTCCTCGCGCGCCTCGTTGCGCAGGGCGGTGAAGACCGAGCGCGGCGCGAGGAAGACGGCCGGCACGCGCAGCCACCACTCACGGTCGGGGTCCATGCCCCGAGCCTAGTCCGCCGTGCTACGGCGCGGGTAGGCGGACCGGCTCGTTGGCGCTCGTGAGCCGCGTGACGAGCCGCGCGACCACGGGAGGAGCATCGGCAGCACGCCGCGGCGCCCGTCCCCCATCCTGGTGACGACTTGCAACTTGGTAGGTTCGCGCTTGTGAACAGGGACCTGACGGAGACGCTGCACGCGGCGATGCCCTTCGCGGCGACTCTCGGGGTCGAGCTCACCGGCGCGTCCGCCGACGAGGTCAGCGGCCGGGTCGCGTGGGAGGAGCGGCTGACCACCGCCGGCGGGCTCCTGCACGGCGGCGTCCTGATGGGGCTCGCCGACGCGGTCGGCGCCTACTGCGCGTACCTGAACCTGCCCGAAGGCTCGGCCGCCACCGCGACGATCGAGTCGAAGACGAACTTCTTCGCCGCGGTGCGCTCGGGCGTCGTCGACGCCCGCTCGCGCCCGCTCCACCGCGGCAGCCGGACGGTCGTCGTCGAGACCGACCTCTTCGACGAGGCGGGCAAGCACGTCGCCCGCGTGACCCAGACGCAGGCGGTGCTCTGACGATGCGCGCGCTGCCGCTGCTCCTCGCCGTCCTGCTCGCGAGCGCCTGCGCCGGCGACGACTCCACGACGGAGACGGTCACCGTCACGAACGCGACGACGGTCACGCTCACCGAGACGACGACCGAGACGACCACAGCTCCGCCGGAGAGCTGGGCCGGCCTGCCCCAGCCGCTGCCCGCCGGCGGCACGCTGCCCGTGGACGCGTTCGACGCCTACGCGGAGAGCGTCGACGAGCCCTGGGAGGGAAGCCTGATGGGGACGGTCGACGAGTTCGTCGGGCGGGACGCGACCGACGGCCCGGACGTCTCGTTCGAAGCGGCGACCGGCCCCGAGGGCGCAGGCCCGGCCAGCGCCACGCTGGTGCTCGACGGGTTGCTCGACGACTCGATTCGCGCCCGCCGCTACGAGCTGACGCTCAGCCGCCGTGACGACGGGACGTGGCGGGTCGACTCCGCCTCGTGGGCGCAGAGCTGCCGGGAGGGCCGCGGGCACCAGGACTTCTCGCCCGAGCCCTGCGTCTAGTGCCCCTTCAGGCGGCGACGGGCTCTCCCCGCGGGGCGAGCACCCCGCGCAGGAACTGGCCCGTGAACGAAGCCTCGACCTCGGCGACCTGCTCGGGCGTGCCCGCCGCGATCAGCTCGCCGCCCGCCTCGCCGCCCTCCGGCCCCAGGTCGATCACCCAGTCGGCCTGCTTGATCACGTCGAGGTTGTGCTCGATCACGACGACCGTGTTGCCGGCGTCGACCAGCCGCTGCAGCACCTCGAGCAGCTTCTCGATGTCGGCGAAGTGGAGTCCGGTCGTCGGCTCGTCGAGAATGTAGAGCGTCCGGCCGGTTGCCACCTTGCAGAGCTCGGCGGCGAGCTTCACACGCTGCGCCTCGCCACCCGAGAGCGTGGTCGCCGGCTGGCCGAGCTTGACGTAGTCGAGCCCGACGTCGTGCAGCGTCTGCAGCCGCCGGTGCAGCTTCGGGATCTTCGCGAAGAATCCGAGCGCCTCCTCGACAGACATCTCGAGCACGTCCGAGATCGACTTGCCCTTGAAGCGCACCTCGAGCGTCTCCTTGTTGTAGCGGTGCCCGTGACACGTCTCGCACTGGACGTAGACGTCGGGCAGGAAGTGCATCTCGATCTTGATCGTCCCGTCGCCCTTGCACGTCTCGCAGCGGCCGCCGCGGACATTGAAGGAGAAGCGGCCCGGCTTGTAGCCGCGCACCTTGGCCTC
>DATKBA010000170.1:0-3589 GCA_035514455.1 Gaiellaceae bacterium
CGCGCGAGCGGATCCCCGAGCATGCGACGGAAAACACGGAGAGGGCGGGATTTGAACCCGCGAAACGCCTTTCGACGCTTACGCGATTTCCAGTCGCGCTCCTTCGGCCGCTCGGACACCTCTCCGGGCGGGCACAGGGTAACCGAGCCGCGGGCGGCCTAGCCCTGCGTCGACTCGACGACGAACGCGGTGACGTCCGCGATCTCCTCGTCGGTGAGCTGACCCTCGTACGCAGGCATCGCGCCGGAGCCGTTCCGGACGCGCGTCTCGACGAGCTCCGCGTCCGGCTGCGACTGGTCGAGGTTCGGCCCGACGGCGCCGGACGAGCCGGCAGCGTCGAGCGCGTGACAGCCGCCGCAGCCGGCGGAGGCGAAGACGGACTCGCCGGCGGCCGCGTCGCCCTCGGCGGCGGGCGGAGCGGCGTCCGTCGTCGCCGGCTCCTCGCCGGTCTCCATCCCGTGCGTCTCGGTCGCCTCGGCGTGCTCGCCGCCCTCCTCCTCCTTCGCGAAGAAGAAGACGCCGGCCATCGTGGCGGCGAAGAGCAGGGCCGTGATCCCGATGAAGAGCCCCAGCCGGTTGCCGGGGAAGTCTGGATTGCGGCGCGGGAACCAGAAGGAGGACAGGAGCGCGAAGACGATGAACGCCCCCGCCAGGGCGCCGAGCCCGATCTTCCCGCTGTTGCTGATCGCCAGCAGCACGGGCAGGAACCTACCAGGGCTACACGCGGTCGAGAGGCGCCATCGTGAGCCCCAGATCCTTCAGCTGCGACCAGTAGTGCTCGGCCTGCTCCTGGTGCCCGGACCAGACGACCGCGCGACCGCTCGAGTGGATGCGGTTCGCCAGGGCCATCCCCTGCTCGAACGAGACGCCCGGGAGGACGGCGGCGAGCGCGTGCGCGACGCCGTCGAAAGTGTTGTGATCGTCGTTCAGGACGATCACCTGCCAGGGGGCGTCGAGGCCGCCGCGGGGGTCGCCGGCGCGCGGCTTGCGGACGGGAGTGTCGACGACGCTCACGGGCGGGAAGCTAGCAACGCGCGGGTAGGCTCTCCGCCATGACGCCCGACGAGCGGCTCGAGCGCTACGCCCGCCTTGCGGTCGAGGTCGGCTCGAACGTGGGCGAGGGCCAGGTCGTCTGGGTCTCGGCGCTGCCGGAGCACGCGCCGCTCGTGCGCGCGATCGCCCGGATCGCGTACGCGAACGGCGCCCGCTACGTCGACGTCGACTACTCCGACCAGCACGTCCGCCGGGCGCGGATCGAGCACGCGCCGGAGGGCTCGCTGGGGTGGACGCCGCCCTGGTCGCTCGCGAAGATCGACTACCTCGCGGAGCAGCACGCCGCGCTGATCCACATCGTCGGCGATCCCGAGCCGGAGCTGCTCGCCGACCTCGACGGCTCGCGGGTCGGCAAGACCCGCGCGAAGGAGTTCGCGGAGCGCTACCTCAAGGCGGCGAACCAGCGCCTGATCAACTGGGCGATCGTCGCGTACCCGAACGAGGGCTGGGCGAGCACGGTGTTCGGCGAGCCCGACGTCGAGCGGCTCTGGGACGCCGTCGCGTCCGCGACACGGCTGGACGAGGCCGACCCGGTCGAGGCATGGCGCGTCCACATCGACAAGCTGGTCGAGCGGGCGACGCTCCTGAACGAGCGCGGGTTCGACCACCTGCGCTTCCGCGGCCCCGGCACCGACCTCACCGTCGGCCTGATCCCCGGCGCGCGCTGGTGCACGGCGCTCGAGGAGACCGTGGACGGCCGCCGGCACGTCGTCAACATGCCGACGGAGGAGGTGTTCACGAGCCCCGACCGCCGGCGCACCGAGGGAACCGTGCGCTCCACGAAGCCGCTCGCGCTCGCCGGCAACATCGTCCGCGACCTCGAGCTGCGCTTCGAGGGCGGCCGCGCGGTCGAGGTCAACGCGACCTCCGGCGCCGAGCTGATCCGCGAGCAGCTGCGCCAGGACGAGAACGCGGCCCTGCTCGGCGAGGTCGCTCTCGTCGACGGCGACTCGCGCGTCGGCCGCTCCGGGCTCGTCTTCCTGAACACGCTCTTCGACGAGAACGCGAGCTGCCACATCGCCTACGGGGCGGGGATCCTCGACGCGATCCCGGACGGTGCGTCGAAGAGCGAGTCCGAGCTCGCCGAGCTCGGCTTCAACGACTCGACCATCCACACGGACTTCATGATCGGCGGGCCGGAGGTGGAGGTCGACGGGGTCGAGGCGGGCGGTGCCGCGGTGCCGATCCTGCGCGGGGACGTCTGGCAGCTGGCCTGACGCGTGCACGGCCTCGTGTTCGCCAGCCTGCGCGACTACACGGTCGAGTGCCTCGGCAGGGAGGAGACCGACCGGATCTGGGACGACCGCGTCTTCGAGCCGGACACCGCCTACGAGGACGAGTGGTTCGCAGCGCAGCTCGACCGGCTCGTCGCCGCGACCAGCCGGAGCCGCGCCGAGGTCGAGCGGAACTTCGGGGCGTTCGCCGGCCGGGTCACGTTCGCCGCGCTCTTTCCGGACTACTACGCGGACAGCGGCGACGTGCTCACGTTCCTGCTGGGCGTCGAGGAGCAGATCCACGAGCTCGTGCGGGTGACGCTCCCGGGCGCGACGCCGCCGAAGCTGCACATCCACCCCTTCGGCGAGGCGGGCGTGCTCATCTCCTACACGTCGGACCGCGGCCTCTGCCGGCTGCTCGAGGGCCTCGTCCTCGGCACAGCGGCGAAGCTCGGCGACGCGGTCGCGATCGAGGAGATCCAGTGCATGCACCGGAGCGACCCGGCTTGCGTCTTCACGGTGGTACGGTCGGGGGCATGAGCGAGCCGTCGTTCCCGCTGACCGGCGGCTGCGGCTGCGGCGCCGTCCGCTTCGAGGTGCGCGAGCCGTTCGTCTCCGCGAGCTACTGCCACTGCACGCGCTGCCAGCGGCGGACGGGCACGGCGGCGTCGGCGAACGGGCGCGCGGCGCCCGGCTCGTTCGAGGTCGTCGCAGGTGCCGAGCACATGCGCTCGTGGGCGCCGGAGGACGGCGCGGAGAAGGTCTTCTGTGGCCTCTGCGGCTCGGCGCTGTTCAGCCGCACGGCGGGCGACCCGCCCGCGATCGGCGTCCGGCTCGGCGCGATCGACGGCGATCCCGGGATCCGCCCGCAGTGGCACCAGTACGTCGACTTCGCCGCGCCGTGGGAGGAGCTGCCCGACGACGGGCTGCCCCGGTACGGCGAGCAGAAGAAGTAACGCGAAGCCTCGCGCTCCTGGCGCGTCGCTCGCGTTGCGTAGGACGGCGGAACAGTACGGAGGTACGGGCCGCCGGCTGGAGCAGCGCGAGCGGCGCGAGGTCGGCGGAGCCGGGCTCTGCCCGGCGGGAGCCGACCGGCCAGGGGTGCGAGGCCCGGTCGCGCGGGCCGGTCTTCGAACTGCTTCCCCGGGGGGCGATCGCGTCGCCGGCTCCGATCGGGCGATACCGCGGCACCTGAGAGGGAATCCTTAGCGCTGCTTCCTTCCGGACCTGACGCGGTTCGGATGCTCTCAGTGCGCGGAACCCGACCATCGACGCCACGTGCGCGAGACCTGATCCCGTTGAAGCCGTCCTCGGACGGCGTT
>DATKBA010000171.1:0-3089 GCA_035514455.1 Gaiellaceae bacterium
CGTGCCGGAGAAGTCGACGCCCTGCTGGGCCGGAGCGGCCGTGCGCGTCGTCTCGGCGATGCCGACGACCTGCCCGCCGAGGCCGTAGGGGCCGACGAAGCGGCTCGCGTTCGACTTCGCGTAGGTGAGCAGCTGGCCGCAGGTGCCGAAGGCAGCGAGCCGGGGCGCCTTCTCGATCCCGGCCGCCGAGCGGTCGGCGGTGCCGCCGAGCCCGGCGGCGACGAGCAGCGCGAGCGCCGCGAGGAAGGCGGCGCGTCCGGAGAAAGCCATCACACCCGTTATACGTCACAAATGGCTCGACCGTCACTTCGAAGGTGTCAGGTTCGAGGCGGCGGGGAACAACAGGGGTGCGAGGGCGTGTCGGAAGCCGACAGGGTCATGAAAGGAGCACCGAATGAGCTTGCTTTGGATCATCTTGATCGTCGTGCTGGTGCTTGCACTGCTCGGGTTTTTCGGCCGCGGCCGGCATTAAATAGGCCGCAGCGCCCGGGGTCATAGGCCGTCCGGCACTCGCCGGGCGGCCTTTTTTGGGCGACAGTGTGTAGGTGGACACCGTCGCCGACGTTCTCGCGCGCGCCGACCGCGCCGGCTCGCTGCCGCGGCTCGGGGGCATGGCCCGCCCGAACGGGGTCGTGATCGTCAGCGAGCGCCACTGGGCGTTCGCGACGCGGGACGGCGGGCTGCACGAGGGCGAGATGCCCGCCGCGCGCTCGGCCGCCGGCCGGATCCCGCTCGTCCGTGGGTTGCTGCAGCTGGCCGCGTCGATGGCGCCGCTCGTCCGCGGTCGCGGCGTCGCGCGCACGCGCGAGCGCCTCTTCCTCCTCGCCCTGGTCCTGACGCCGCTTGCGTTCGTCGCGCTGCCTAGCCGGTTCGAGTTGCCCGCCGGGATCGCGATGACGGCGCTGATCCTCCTCTGGCTCTTCCGCGGGCGCACCCTGCGCCTGCACGGCGCCGAGCACCGCGCGATCGCGGCGACGGAGGGGCGCTCGCTCGTGGCCGCCTGGGCCGGCGAGGCGCGGCCCAGCCGCTTCGCGCCCCGCTGTGGCACGAACTTCGCTGCGCTCGCGATCCCCGTGACGACGCTCTTCGACCGCGTCGCGCCGAGCATCGTCTCCCCCGCCCTCACGGGCGCAATCGTCGCCGTCATCTCGATCGGCGTGACGATGGAGCTCTGGAAGGCGGTGCAGCATCCGTCCGGGCTCCTCCGGGGGCTGCTGCTGCCCGGCCTGGCGCTGCAGCGGCTGACGACCCGGGAGCCGGAGCTCGCGGACACGCGCGTGGCGCTGCGGGCGGTCGCCTCGGTGCTTCGGCGCGAGCTCTAGCCCGGCTCGGTCGTCGTCGGAGGCGGCGTCGCCTCCTCGATCGTGGTCGGGGGCGGCTCGGTGGTGGCCGGCGGCGGCTCGGTCGTCGGCGGCGGCTCGGTCGTCGGCGGTGGCGGAGCGGTCGTCGTCTGCTCGGTCGTCGTCACCTCGGTCGTCGTCTCCTCCGTCGTCGTCGCCTCGGTCGTCGTCTCCTCCGTCGTCGGCGGCGGTGGCGCCGTCGGCTGCTCGGCGACGGTCGAGGCGACGGAGCCGGTGGGGACGGGGACGGAGAGCGAGCCGGCCGGCTCGTCGGCGCTCGCGGAGTCGTCCGCGGTGACGAGAACGGCCGTGCCGACGCCCGCGGCGAGAAGCGCGACGAGCACGGCGAGCGCCAGCACCGGCGAGCGGCGGCTACGCGGGGCGGCCGCCGGCCGCAGGATCTGCGTCGTCGGCTCGGCCGCGGGAGCAGGAGCGGGAGCGGGGGCAGCCGGCCGCAGCGCTTCGGTCGCGCCCGCGAGATCGCCGGCGAGCGCGGCGGCAGCCGCCGCTCCGAGGCCCGGCGCCTCCGCGAGCATCGCGCCGAAAGCGCGCACGTCGTCCTCCGGCTCGCCGGTCGCGCCGAAGTCGGCGACCTTCGCCCGCCCCTCCCCGTCGAAGAGGACTGTCTCGGGCGAGAGCGCGCCGTGCGCGACTCCCTGCCCGTGCGCATGGGCGAGCGCGGCGGCGACGTCGCGCGCGGCGTCCTCGGTGAGCGGGCCGTGCTCGGCGAGTGAGCCGCCGGGGAGGTGCTCCAGCACGGCGTAGCGCTCGCCGTCCGCCTCGCCCTGGTCGAAGATCCGGACGATGTTCGGGTGGGCGAGCGTCGTCTCCGCGACCTCCGCCGCGGCGCCGAGCCGCACGGCGACCTCGCGCCCGAGCTCGGTGTCGGTCGCGCGCCAGCTCCCCTCGCCGAGGGGCTCCGCCAGCGCGTAGCGTCCTGCGATCAGCCGCTGCTCCATCCCCCTGCCTTACCCACAGGCCGGGGCGTTACACGAAGTAGGCCATCAGGATCGCGTCGACGTACTCGTGCTCGCGCCGGTACTGCTTCCGCCGCAGGCCCTCGCGCTCGAAGCCGAACTGCTCGTAGAGGCGGATCGCGGGCTCGTTCCAGGGAAAGACGTGCAGCTCGAGCTTGAGCACGCCCGCGTCGCGGGCCCAGGCGACCGCCTGCTCGAGCAGGGCGCGGCCGACGCCGCGTCGGCGGTGGCCGGAGGCGACCATCAGGCCGAGGTCGGCGACGTGGCGGCTGGCGCTGTGCGGGTCGCGCGCAACCGAGAGCCGGCCGACGATCGCACCGTCGTCCTCGGCGACGAAGACCGCCGCGTCCGGGTGCCGCTTCAGCGCGCGCAGGTAGCGGCGCTCCTCGGCCGCGCTGCGCCAGCCGTCGCCCTGGAGCAGCCAGGCCTCCGGCTCGCGGCCGATCGAGGCGCCGAGCGCGACGAGCGTCGAGGCGTCCTCGGGACGGGCCGGGCGGATCGTGATCACGAGACGACGATCCCGTGGCCGCCGCGGCGGGGGTCGCCGGCCGCGGCGAGCGTCCCGTCGGGCCGACGCTCGACCGCGGAGACGCCGCCGAAGAAGAGGTTGCGGCCCGCCCACGGGACGGGCGTCCAGCCGTCCGGCACGGCCTCCGTCAACCCACCCTCGAGGTGGAGCACGTCGCCGTCGACGTGGATCCGCGGCCGGTCGATCGCCTCGGCGACGGGCGTCCCGCGCAGGACGGCGTCGGCGACCTGCGCGATCGCGCCG
>DATKBA010000172.1:0-11204 GCA_035514455.1 Gaiellaceae bacterium
CGCGAGCGGGCCCTCACGCATGCTCGCGCGATTTCGCGCCATGGAGCACCTCCTTCGCCAGCTCGCGGTAGGCCTCGGCGGCCGTACCCGACGGGTCGTATTTCAGCACGGATGCGCCCTTCACGGGAGCCTCGGCGTACCGGATGGTCTTGCGAATGCGCGTCTTGAAGACGAGGTCGCCGAAGTTCTCCTCCAGGATCTCGACCGCCTCGCGCGAGTGCAGCGTGCGCCGGTCGAACATCGTCGGCAGGATCCCCTCGATCTTGACCTCGGGGTTGAGGTTCTCGCGCACCATCGCCAGCGTGTTCTCCAGCTGGACGAGGCCGCGCAGCGAGAGGTACTCGCACTGGACCGGCACGATCACCCCGGTGGCGGCGACGAAGGCGTTGATCGTCAGCAGGCCGAGCGACGGCGGCGTGTCGACCATGATGAAGTCGTACTTGTCACGCACCTCGACGAGCGCCTTCTCGAGCGCGCGCTCGCGGCCGATCATCGAGCTGAGCGCGAGCTCAGCGCCGGCGAGGTCGATCGAGGAGACCGCGACGTCGACCTCGGCCTCGTGGATGATCTCGGAGATCGGGAGCCGGTGGACGAGCACGTCGAACATCGAGCGCTCGATCGAGTCGGGGTTCATCCCCTGGCTCATCGTCAGGTTTCCCTGCGGGTCGAGGTCGACGACGAGCACGCGGTAGCCCTGCTCCTTGAACGCGACCCCGAGGTTGAGCGTCGTCGTCGTCTTCGCGACGCCGCCCTTCTGGTTCGCGAAGACGATCACCCTCTGCAAGGTCGACTCCTCGGTGGCGGAATGCGCCCGGACGTTCGGACGCGGAAGCAGGCGCATGAGACCCATGTGGGAGCGCCTTTCAAGCCTAGCCGCCCTTTTCCTTCACCCGCTCCTATACCTGTGTCTACCGCGGCTCGCCGTCGTCGTAGTCCAGATCCTCCAGCCGCGCGATCAGGCCGAGGCCGCGGAAAAAGATCTTGCTCGAGCGCGGATAGAAGCAGACGTCGTTCGGGTTGCGCGTGCCGTAGGCGAGGAACGTCATCCCGTGCTCGCCCGCGCGGAAGCCGTGCGCGATTCCCGACGAGGCGGGGCGCGAGATCACGTGGCCGGCGCGCACCGGCTGTTCCTCGTAGGCGACGCCGTCGCGCTCCCGCTGCGGCGTCGGCCAGAGCTGCAGGACGCCATCGCCTTCGAGCACGACGAAGAGCTCCTCGTCCGCGGAGTGCAGGTGCGGCGGTGCCCCCTCGTGACCTGCGTTCAGGCTGCCCCAGTTGAGGCCCGTCAGCTCCGATCCCGCCGCCCGCGCGAGCACGCGCCAGCTGCCGCCGGGGTCGTTGCCCCCGTCGACGTCCGCGAAGTTGACGACGCTCTCGGGCCGCGCGCGGTCCTCCGGCAGCTCCGGTTCTCCGAGCGCGGCCTCGCGCTCCCACGGATGGGCGCCCCCGCCGACCTCGGCCCACGTGCCGCCGATCCACCCCACGCCGGCGCGCGGCAGGTGGCCGACCTCGGTGCGGCCGCGCGTGCCGAACGCGAGCACGTCGAGCCCGTCTGCGCCCGCGCGCAGCGTGTGCGCCTCGCGGGCCCGGTGCACGATGCAGTCGCCCGGGCCGACGTCGAAGGCCGTCCGGTCGAGGAGGCAGACGCCCGCGCCGCCGAGCACGAAGAAGATCTCCTCCTCCGCGGTCTGGCGGTGGAAGGGCGTCGACCACCTGCCGGGATCGACCTGGATCCGGTTCAGGCCGACCGTCCTCGTGCCGGCGGCGCGACCGAGATCCGTCCAGGCACCGCCGATGTGCCCGGCTTCGGCGCGGCCGCTCTCCGCCTCGTCCCAGTGCGCGATCACATGCCGATTATGTCCCGTGCCAGCGCCGTGCGTAGGCGCCCGACCACCTCCTCCGTGCCGCTCGTCGCCTGCTTCCGCTCCCGCGCCAGCGCCTCGGCCTCGCGGAGCAGGCCGCGCAGCTCCACGAGCAGCTCTCCGGGCGCCACGCCGCTCCGGTCGAGCGCGTCGATCCGGTCGAGCCGGGCGAGGACGCGGGATTCGTCCATGCCCTCGACGCTAGCCCGGCGCTTGCAACGAGAGCGCTACCGCTTCGTGACGAAAGCGTGAATCTTCAGCCGGTTCGCGCGAGCCGCGGCGCCGAGCGCAGGCCCAGCAGCGTCTCGTCGAGCGAGCGGACGAGCGCCGGCCGGTCGCCGTGGCGGAGCGTCTCGACGAGCGAGCGGCGAACCGAGTGCTCCGCGCGCTCCGACGCCGGCTCGCCGCCTGCGAGAGCATGGAGCGCCGCGTGGATCGCCCGCCGCTCCTCGCTGACCTCGCCGAGCAGCACGGCCGCACGCAGCTCCCACGTCTCCCCGAGCAGCCCGGCGAGCGAACCGCGCAGCTGCTCGGAGCGGAAGGGCTCGTTCTGGAACAGCGACAGCTCCCAGCGGTCGAGCGCCTCGGCGAGGGCCGGGTCGCCGTCCGCGAGGCCGAGGCGCGAGAGCAGGTCGCGCGCGAGCTCGGCGCGGAAGGAGTCGAGCCGGGTCGCCTCGCCCGGCGGCTGGGTCGCGGCGATCGGCAGCACGGGCCGGATCCCGAAGGGCCGCCAGTCGAGCCGCTCGAAGAGGACAGGCCCGGCGGCGACGGGCGCGGCGGTCGCGAGCCGGATCGCCGAGACGGCGTCGGCGAGCTCGGCGGGAGCGTCGGGTGGCTCGTCGCCCGGCTCGAGCCCCCGCTCGAGCTCGAGCACGCAGTAGCGGTCGACCTCGCGGCCGAATCCCGGCGGCAGCAGCCCCTGCGCCTCCGGCCAGTGGTGGGCGAGCTCGCCGGTCGCGGCGGCGCGCATCCGGATCCCGCCGCCGAGCTCGACCTGGGTCACGACCGAGATCCCGACGAGCGGCGCCACGGCCGCGTAGGCGCGCGCCGCCCCGAAGAGCGATCCCTCGAGCTCGGCGTACGCCCGCTCGAAGGCGACGTCGTCCCAGTCGAAGCCGCCGCACGACTCGGCGGTCGAAATCAGCAGCGAGAGGAGCACGGTCCGGAAGAGCGCCTGCTCCTCCGACGGCTTCGGCCCCGCGTGGGCGCGCGCGAAGATCGCGGCCGCCGGCTCGCGCAGCAGCTCGTCGAGGGCGATCCGGGCGTCCTCCCTCCCGGCCAGCGCGCTCGCACGGGACTCGACGAACGAGCGCACGAGGGGCCGATACTCGTAGAGGGCGGGGCCGCCGCGCTGCACGTGCTCCTCGAACGAGAACGGCAGGTCGTCGCCCTCCTCGAGGGCGCGTCCGAGGAAGACGAAGGCGCCGAGACAGAAGGCGCGCAGGGTCAGGTGCAGGTGCGGTGCGCGTACCGCCATCCACCCTGCTTACTCCCCCGGCGGCGCTCCTCCTGCCTGGCAGCCCGGGCACCAGTACGCGGTCCGGTTCTCATCGCCCTGCCCGCGCGAGCGAACGATGGTGCCGCAGCGCGGGCACGGCCTTCCCGCGCGGCGGTAGACCTGCCTGCCGGGGCGGCCCGTGGCGAGCGCCTCCCTCATCAGCCGCCGCGCCGCCGCCACCGCATCGCGCAGCGTCTCGTCGGGGGCGTCGCGCACCCACGTCCACGGCGAGACCCCGATCGTCCAGAGCACCTCCGCCATCCACATGTTCCCGATGCCGGCGAGCAGCCGCTGGTCCTGCAGCGCCTCGCCGAGCCGGAGCTCGCCCGCCCCGCGCAGACGGGCGACAGCGGCATCGAGGTCGAAGTCCTCGGCGAGGACGTCCGGCCCGAGCCGGCGCACGTTCCGCGCCTCCAGGGTCAGCACCGGCCCGTTCCAGAGCACGCCCTCGAGCTCGTCGCCGCGCAGCACGAGCCACGGGAGCCCCGTGCGCCGCGTTCCGCGCGGCTCGACGCGCCAGCGCCCGGTCATCCTCAGGTGGCTGCGCACGACGAGGCCTCCCTCGAAGCCGAGAAGGAGGTTCTTGCCGACCGCCTCGACCGACTCGAGCACGCGCCCGTCCACGCGGAGCGCGACCCCCGTGGCCTGGGCGCGCGGGTTCGGCGACTCGACCTCGAGCCGCTGGCCGACGAGCGGCTGCAGCCTGCGTGCGGCTCGGTGGAGCGCGTCCCCCTCGGGCACCGCGCGAGCGTAGCGCCGGACGAGCGAGCTAGAGGCCTGATGCGAATTGGCGAGCACGCGCGGATGCGCGCCTGCACGCGGCGCACGCACTCCCAATCCACATCAAGCCTCTAGGCGACGCGGACGAGCGCGGTCTTGCCGGCGTACATCGCCGCGTCCGCGACGGCGAGCAGGCCCTTCGCGTCGCGCGAGTCCAGCGGGTAGATCGCGACCCCGACCGAGGCCTCGACCTTCAGCTCCACCGGCCCGATCGCGACGGGCTCCCCGAGCACGGAGTGGATCCGCTCGACGACGGTCGCCGCGAGCGCGGGCGCCTCCTGCACGTCGAGGTCGGCGAGCAGGACGACGAACTCGTCGCCGCCGAGACGCGCGACGACGTCGGTGTCGCGCGCGCCCGCGCGGAGCTTCGCCGAGACCGCGACGAGCATCTCGTCGCCGTAGGAGTGCCCGAGCGTGTCGTTGACCTCCTTGAAGCGGTCGAGGTCGAGGCAGAGGACGGCGACCGCCGTCCCGGACCGGCGTGCCCGGGCGAGCGCGAGGTCGAGTTGCTCGGCGAGCATGCGCCTGTTCGGCAGCCCGGTGAGCTCGTCGGTCGTCGCGAGCACGGTCAGCCGGCGGTTCGTCTCCTCGAGGCGGCGCTCGACGTCCTTCAGGTGCGTGACGTCCATCACCGCGGTGCCGACCCCCACGCCGGGGAGCGGGTAGTAACTGACGAGGTGCGAGCGGCCTTCCGGGCTCTGGATCTCGATCCCCAGCATCGGCGTGCCCGACCGCGCGACGGTGTGCGCGAGCGGCTCGAGGATGTCGGCGTTGAAGGGGGCCACCTCGCGCAGCGTCCTGCCCTCGATCTCGTCGCGGGAGAGCGCCATCAGATCAGCCAGCGCCTCGTTGACCCGGACATGTCGCAGGCCGGAGTCGAGGACCCCGAAGCCCGCGTGCGCGTGCAAGAAGAACCCGTCGAGCGTGGCAGCGGTCCGCTGCGCCCGCTCGACCGCACCGACGAAGCGCCGGCGGAGAGAGATCGCGATCGCTGCGACGACCGTGAAGGCGCCCGCGTCGAGGACGAGAACCTCGCTCGCTGCGCCAAGTCCCTGCTTCACGAGCATGCTGCCCGCCGCGAGGGCGAGAACGAGCGCCACCTGGACGATCGCGCGGCGTGTCGAGGAGAAGAAGCACGCGTAGAGGACGACCGAGATGTAGAGCACCGAGTAGAGCTCTCCGTGCTCCTGGGAGACGATGAAGACCGCGATCGCCGCTGAGCCCCCCGCCATGATCAGCGCCTCGGCGGCGGCGCCGAGGCGCTCGTACGCGAGCAGGACGACGAGCGCGAGCGCGAACGAGAACAGGGTGGCGGTCAGGCCCGCGATCGCAAGGTGGCCGTGCGTGGAGGCGGCGGCAATCGCGACGCTCGGCTGCACGACGAAGAGGGCGAAGGCTGCGCGCGCGCCCGTCAGCCTGCGCCGCTCGGCTGCAGGCAGGCGATTGGCCCGGAACCCGAGCCGCTGGGCGATCGTGGGCGTCACAGCCGGGTGATCGGGCGGACCCTTGAAAAATGTAGTGAGGGCTGTAGCGTCTGTGGCGGGGGTCACAAAAATCAGGGGAGGGCATTCATGAGAAAGCGGTTGCTTGCAGCCGTAGGCGTGCTCGCGGTCGCGGCGGCGGCGGGCACGACGTTCGCGGTCGCGCACGGCGGCGACGGGACACAGCTCCACGCGTGCGTCGCGAACGCCAACGGCGACATGCGGCTCGTCGCGCCGACGCAGACCTGCCGGGCGAACGAGCGTCCGGTGGACTGGAACATCAAGGGTGAGAGCGGCGCGGCAGGACCGGCCGGTGCGGCAGGACGCGACGGCCGCGACGGCGCAGCGGGCGCCCAGGGCCCGGCAGGCCCGCAGGGGCCCGCGGGGCCGCAGGGACCGAAGGGCGATCCGGGTTCGGCAGGAGGAGGAGGCGGCGGCGCGGCGAGCGAGCCGTCGACCGCGAAGGTCGGCTCGGTCAAGATCGTCGGTCAGATCCAGGGCACGTTCTTCGGCGATTCGAGCGGCTGGATCGACGTGCTCTCGTTCTCGCACGAGGTCGTCTCGCCGCGGGACGCGGCGTCGGGGCTTCCGACCGGGAAGCGGCAGCACAAGCCGTTCACGATCATCAAGCGCATCGACAAGGCGTCGGTCCAGCTCTTCTCGGCGCTGACGAGGAACGAGACCCTGACCAAGGTCGAGTTCAACCTCGTGCCGCGTGCGGGCGGAGCGCCCTACGCGAAGGTGGAGCTGATCAACGCGAGCGTCGCCGGCAGGCTGACGGCCGACGCAGGCAAGACGACGCACCACGAGCTCGAGACAGTCTCGTTCACCTACCAGAAGATCATCTGGACGTTCATCGACGGCGGGATCGTCGCCGAGGATGACTGGGAGACGCCGGTCGCCTGATCAGGGACGCAGGACTGCGCGGCGGGGGCCGGCGAGGAAGCCGGCCCCCACGAGCAGGGGCATGACCTCCGTCTCGACCACGGGGCGGCCGTCGAAGCGCTCGACCGCGAGCCGCTTCGCGCCGCCGGCGCGAACGTGCGCGACGAGCGCCTCGATCGCCGGGCGCAGCCACTCCTCGTCCGGCTCGCGCAGCGGGACGAGCGTGCGGCCGCCGCGCTCGACGAAGAGCGCGGCCTCGCCGCCGAGCAGCACCACCTGGGCTCCCGCGACCCGGGCGGCGCGCGCGCCGGCACGGCGCGGCCACGGCAGCGCGGCACCGTAGGGCTGCGCCGGATCGGCGGCGCCGAGCACGAGCGGCTCGGGGTCGTCCTCCGCGCGCAGCTCGCGCAGCCGCTCGACGGCGCCGGCGAGCGCGAACTGCGCTCCGCCGAGCCCCTCGACGAAGTAGCCGCGGCGGCAGGCGCCGATCGTCTCCAAATCCTTCAGCTCGGCGTAGACGGCGCCGTAGCCGCCCGGGATCCCCTCGCCGCGGACGCCGTCGCGCGTGACGATCCCCTGCCGTTCGAGCAGGAGCTCGGCGAGCGCGCGCCGGTCGGGCGGGCCCGG
Source organism: Gaiellaceae bacterium (assembly GCA_035514455.1). Classification (GTDB taxonomy): domain Bacteria; phylum Actinomycetota; class Thermoleophilia; order Gaiellales; family Gaiellaceae; genus Gaiellasilicea. Next base: position 7,134 of record DATKBA010000172.1, read on the forward strand.
GAAGAGCGGCTCGGTGCGCGCCCAGCGGCCCTGCGTGGAAGTGGCCCCGGCGCCGCGCGTGCGCGAGAAGCGGCGCGGGCGGCGGTCGGCACGCGGCGCCTCGTAACGGCGGCCGCCGCGCAACGGCGTCCAGGCGTCGTTCGTGACCTCACCCGCCCAGACGAGCTCCCAGAGGGCGGGCAGCACCGCCTCGGCTTCGAGCTCCGTCACGGCCAGCAGGTCGGCCCAGAACATCGCGCCGCGGCCGAGGGCGCTGCGGAGCACGTCCGCCTCGGGGGTCTCGGGCATCGGCGCGGCGGCGGCCTGCCCCAGCACCGCGGCGTCGTCCCTGAAGTAGACGGCGACACGGTCGAGCCCGGCGCCGACCCAGACGAGCTCGCCGGCGGCGCAGAGGGCGTCGAGCCAGGAAGGCTGGTAGCCGGGGACGCGGCGCGGCAGCACCTCGCTCTCCCACAGCGAGACCGGCAGCGGCAGCCCCTGCAGCGGGACGAGCGCCTCGCGCAGGGTCGCGCGCCGGCCGATCCCGTGCCAGGCGGGAAGGAAGCGGCCGAGGGCGGCCTGCTCGGCGGGCTCGACCTCGCGGCGCAACGCGGCGAGCGAGGCGCGGCGGAGGCGGCGCAGCACCTCCGGGTCGCACCACTCGCGCTCGCTCCCGCCGGGACGGAGCTCGCCACGGACGAGCATGTCCTCGCGCTCGAGCTCGTGGAGCAAGCTCTCCAGCTCGAGCCCGAAGCGGGCGTCCGCCTCGGCCGTCGTGAACGGGCCACGGCCCTTGGCGAAGCGGAGCACGAGCGCCCGCAGCGAGCCGGGGCCGCCCTCGAGGAAAGCCTCGGGCAGGCCGCCGGGGGGCATCACGCCGAGCGCGTCGCGGTAGCGCCCCGCGTCCTCGGCGGCGATCAGCCGCTCGTCGCCGGCGATCCGCGCCGTGAGCGCGCGGCGCTCGGCGAGCAGGATCGCCGCCTGCGCCTCGTCGTACTCGCCGGACGCGAGGTCGCCGCGTCGGCGGAGGACGTCGTGCAGCTCGTCGGGATCGCGCGGGTCGCCGCGCAGCTGCCGCTCGACCTCGGCGAGCGCGTCGGCGTCGATCAGCTCCCGCAGCTCCTCCTGGCCGAGCAGCTCGCGCAGCAGGTCGCGGTCGAGCGAGAGCGCCTGCGCGCGCCGCTCGGCCGGCGGCGTGTCGTCCTCGTACATGTAGGTGGCGACGTAGTCGAAGAGGAGCGAGCTGGCGAACGGCGACGCGGACGCGGTCTCGACCTCGACCAGGTCGAGCTCGCGCGTCTGCAGCCCGCGCAGGATCCCCTTCAGCGCCGGCAGGTCGAAGACGTCCTGGAGGCACTCGCGGTAGGTCTCGAGCACGATCGGGAACGAGCCGTACTTGCGCGCGACCTGGAGGAGGTTCTGCGCCTTCAGCCGCTGCTGCCAGAGCGGCGTGCGCTGGCCGGGACGGCGCCGCGGGATCAGGAGCGCGCGCGAGGCGTTCTCGCGGAACCGCGCCCCGAAGAGGGCGCTCTGCCCCACCTCGCCGACGACGAGCTCCTCGATCTCGTCCGGGGCGATCAGCAGGTCGGCGAGGCTCGGCGGCACGTCCGCCTCGGGCAGGTGCAGCGCGATCCCGTCGTCCGACCAGATCGACTGCGCGTCGAGCCCGAGCGAGTCGCGCAGGCGGGCCGCGAGCGCCATCCCCCACGGCGCGTGCACGCGGCCGCCGAAGGGCGTGAGGATGCAGACGCGCCAGTCGCCGATCTCGTCGCGGAAGCGCTCGACGACGATCGCGCGGTCGGAGGGGACGACGCCGGTGGCGGCCGCCTGCTCGCGCAGGAAGGTGAGCAGGTTCTGCGCCGCGCGCGGGTCGAGGTGGTAGTCGCCGCGCAGGAGCGTCAGGGCGCTCTCGTCCGAGCGGCCGACGAGCTCGCGCGCGGCTCGGCCGATCTTCTCCCCCAGTTCGAACGGGCGGCCGACGCCCTCGCCCTTCCAGAACGGCACCGCGCCCGGGACGCCCGGTGCCGGCGAGACGAGCACGCGGTCGCGCGTGATCTCCTCGATCCGCCAGGTGGAGGCGCCGAGCATGAAGGTCTGCCCCTGGCGCGCCTCGTAGACCATCTCCTCGTCGAGCTCGCCGACGCGGCCCCCGCCGTCGACCAGGTGGACGCCGACGAGGCCTCGGTCGGGGATCGTGCCCGCGTTCGTGACGGCGAGCCGCCGCGCGCCGGTGCGGCCGCGGATCACGCCCGCCGTCCGGTCCCAGACGATCCGCGGCCGCAGCTCGGCGAACTCGTCGGAGGGGTAGCGGCCCGCGAGCATGTCGAGCACGTTCTCGAGCTGGGCGAGCGAGAGGTCGGCGAAGGGATACGCGCCGCGGACGAGCCGGTGCAGCTCGGCGACCTCGATCTCCTCCTCGGCGACGATCGCGACGATCTGCTGCGCGAGCACGTCGAGCGGGTTGCGCGGGATCTTCGTCTCCTCGATCTCGCCCTCGCGCATCGCGCGCGCGACGACAGCCGACTCGAGCAGGTCGGCGCGGAACTTGGGGAAGATGCGGCCCTTCGAGATCGAGCCGAGCTCGTGGCCGGCGCGGCCGATGCGCTGCAGGCCGCGCGCCACCGACTTCGGGCTCTCGACCTGGATCACGAGGTCGACCGCACCCATGTCGATCCCGAGCTCGAGGCTGGAGGTGGCGACGAGGCACGGGATCCGGCCCGCCTTCAGGTCCTCCTCGATCAGGACGCGCTGGTCGCGGGCCAATGAGCCGTGGTGGGCGCGCGCGATCTCCTCTTCTGCCAGCTCGTTCAGCCGCACCGCGAGCCGCTCGGCGAGGCGGCGGTTGTTGACGAAGACGATCGTCGAGCGGTGCGCCCGGACGAGCTCGAGCACGGCCGGGTAGATCGAGGGCCAGATCGAGCCGCCCTCGCCCGGCTCGCGCATGTCCTCGAGCGGGACGACGACCTCGAGGTCGAGCTCCTTGCGCGTGCCCGCATCGACGAGCTGGATCGGGCGGCCGCCGGAGACAAAGCGGCCGATCTCCTCGAGCGGGCGCTGCGTCGCCGAGAGCCCGATCCGCTGCGCGGGGCGCTCGAGCAGCGCGTCGAGCCGCTCGAGGCTCAGTGCGAGGTGGGCGCCGCGCTTCGTCCCGGCGACGGCGTGCACCTCGTCGAGGATCACGGTCTCGAGGCTGCGCAGCGTCTCGCGCGCCTGCGAGGTCAGCATCAGGAAGAGCGACTCGGGCGTCGTGATCAGGATGTCCGGCGGCTCCTTCACGAGCTCGCGCCGCTCCTTCGGCGAGGTGTCGCCGGTGCGGACGCCGACGCGGAGATCGGAGCGGATCCCCGCGAGCGGCCCGCGGAGGTTGCGCTCGACGTCGTAGTTGAGCGCCTTCAGCGGCGAGACGTAGAGCAGGCGCAGCCCCGCGCCGGGGGTCGCGTCGAGCCGGTCGATCCCGTAGAGGAAGGCGGCGAGCGTCTTGCCCGAACCGGTCGGCGCCTGGATCAGGACGTTGCCGCCGGTCGCGATCACGGGCCAGCCGTGCTCCTGCGCCGGAGTCGGCCCGGCGAACGCCTGCTCGAACCAGCCCCTCGTCTTCGCGGAGAAGGGAGCGAGCGGACTCATCGACTCAGCGTACCGCCCCGTTGACGGCGGGCCGAGCGGCTTGTAACGTCGCGCACCATCGGATGGTTGTCCCGGATCTTTCGATGTCTCAGAGGGAGGTCGGTCCCATTGTCCAGCGACGCACAGATCGGTGAGGAGCTGAGACAGTTCTTCCTGCGCCTGATCCAGGACGGTGAGGCGCTGCAGCAGTACAACGACCCCGAACAGCGTGCCGGGCTGATCCAATCACAGCACTTCGCCTACAGCGAGACGCAGGAGCTCCTGCTCAAGGGGACGCTGGCGCAGATCGAGGAGAAGATCCGCGCCGTCACGAGCAACCCGAGCGGCGCGATGCCGATGCTGATCGTCTGGCCGCCCATGTGAGCGGATCGCTGGTCGTCGTCGGCACCGGGATCGGCGCCGCCCAGCTGACGACGGAGGCACGGGCCGCGATCGCGGGCGCCGAGGACGTCTTCTTCCTCGTCGGCG
>DATKBA010000173.1:0-2251 GCA_035514455.1 Gaiellaceae bacterium
GGCGCGAGCCCCTCGACGCCCAGCCCCGCGTAGACGCTCCGGTGCAGCCGCCGCACGCGGTGGCCGACCGCCTCGGCCATCCGCCGCACCTGGCGGTTGCGCCCCTCGTGCAGGACGAGCTCGAAGCGGGCGGCGCCGAGCCGCCGGACGCGGGCCGGTGCGGTGACGCCGTCCTCGAGCTCGACGCCCTCGGCGAGCCGGCGCAGCGCCTCGTCGTCCGGCTCCTTCCAGGTCTCGACCTCGTACACCTTCTCCACCCCGTAGCGCGGGTGGGCGAGCCGGTGCGCGAGCGGGCCGTCGTTCGTGAGCAGGAGCGCGCCGGTGGTGTCGACGTCGAGGCGGCCGACGGGGACGACGCGCGACTCGTGCTCGACGAGGGCGACGACCGTGGGTCGGCCCTGCGGGTCGCTCGCGGTGGTGACGACGCCGGCCGGCTTGTGCAGGAGCACGTAGGCCAGCTTCTGCTTCGCGACCGGCTGACCGTCGACCTCGACGGCGTCGTGGGACTGGACGAAGGTGTTCAGCTGCCCCGGCTCGCCGTTCACCCGGACGCGGCCGGCCTTGATCAACTCGTCCGCCTTGCGCCGCGAGGCGACCCCCGCGCGTGCCAGGTACGCGTTGAGGCGCATGGATGTAGTGTGCCGCGCGGTGCGCGACCGGTCCCACGACATCAAGCGCCTGGCCGACCTGCTGGTCGGCTTCGGCGCCAACCTCCAGACGGGCCAGATCGTCGGCGTCACGGCCTACCTCGGGATGGAGGAGGTGGCGCGCGCCGTCGCCCGGGCCGCCTACGAGCGGGGTGCGAAGTACGTCGACGTCTTCTGGTGGGACCACCTCGTCAAGCGCGAGCGGCTCGAGCACGCCGCCCTGGAGACGCTCGACTTCGTCCCGCCCTGGATCGAGCAGCGGATGCAGTGGCTCTCGGACGAGCGCGCAGCGCGCGTGACGCTGACCGGGACGAGCGCCTCGGTGTTCGACGGGGTCGATCCCGCCCGCACCGGCCGCGACCTCCTCCCCTACGTCTCCGCGGTGCCGCGCATCGTCAACGAGCGGACGACGAACTGGACCGCCGGGCCGTGCCCGAACCCCGGTTGGGCCACGCGCGTCCATCCCGAGCTGCCGCCGGACGAGGCGCTCGACAAGCTCTGGGACGAGATCGTGTACGTGCTCCGCCTCGACGCCGACGATCCGGTCGCCGCGTGGCGCGAGCGGATGAAGGCGATCGTCGCGAGCGCCGACCGGATGACCGAGCGCCGCTTCGACTCGCTCCACCTGAAGGGGCCGGGTACGGACGTGACGATCGGGTTGCTCCCGAGCTCGAAGTGGCTCGGCGCCGACTTCGAGACGGCCGACGGGCGCACGCACTATCCGAACCTCCCGACCGAGGAGGTCTTCACGACGCCCGACCCGGAGCGCGTCGACGGCCACGTCTCGGCGACGATGCCGCTCGAGCTCTACGGCTCCTTCATGAACGGGATCCGGATCGAGTTCGAGCGCGGCCGCGCGGTCAAGATCGACGCGGACGAGGGCGCCGACGCGCTCCGCGCCACCGTCGCGAAGGACGACGGTGCCTCCCGGCTCGGCGAGATCGCGCTCGTCGACAGGGAGGGCCGGATCGGCCCGCTCGGGACCGTCTTCTACGAGACGCTGCTCGACGAGAACGCCGCCAGCCACATCGCGCTCGGAAACGCGTACACGTTTCCGGTCGAGGACGAGGCCGACCGCGCCCGCGCGAACCGCAGCGGGATCCACGTCGACTTCATGATCGGCTCGAACGAGCTCGACGTGGACGGGATCACCCGTGCGGGCGACCGCGTGCCCGTCCTCCGCGGCGGCTCCTGGCAGATCTAGGTTCTACGCCGTCTTGCCGACCGCTACCGAGTGGAGGCGCTCGCGGATCTCGGCGGCGCTGTCGCCGAGGTCGTCGAGGCGCGGCAGGGCGGCGGCGCTCTCGAGCCCGAAGACGCGCTCGAAGAGCGGCGTCGTCCGGTAGCGGACGGCGCCGCCCGGCGAGTCCTCGCGTCCGGCCTCGGCGATCAGGCCGCGCTCGAGCAGGCCGGCGACGGCCGAGTCGGCCGCGACGCCGCGGATGCGGGCGATCTCGGGGCGACTGCACGGGCCGAGGTACGCGACGATCGCGAGCGTCTCGAGCCCCGCCTGCGAGAGGCCGCGCTCGACGGGCCGCTCGAACAGCCGCGCGCACGCGTCGGCAGCCTCGCGAGCGGCGCGGAACGCGTAGCCGCCGGCGACG
>DATKBA010000174.1:0-4215 GCA_035514455.1 Gaiellaceae bacterium
GCCTCGACCCACTGGCTCGCCTCGGCCACCGGTATGGCCGTGCTCGAGCGGGGCGGGAACGCGTTCGACGCGGCCGTGGCGGCCGGCTTCACGCTCCAGGTCGTCGAGCCGCACCTGAACGGGCCTGGCGGGGAGGTGCCCGCGCTCCTCTGGCCCGTCGCGCACGGGGAGCCGATCGCCCTCTGCGGCCAGGGAGTCGCGCCCGCCGCGGCCACGATCGAGCGCTACCGCGAGCTCGGGCACGAGCTCGTCCCCGGCACCGGTGTGCTGGCCGCCTGCGTGCCGGGCGCGTTCGGCGGCTGGCTCCTCTTGCTGGAGCAGTTCGGCACGTGGCGGCTCGAGGACGTGCTCGCGTTCGCGATCGGCTACGCGGAGGAGGGGTTCCCGCTGGTGGCCGGCATCCGCGCCACGATCGAGCGCACCCGCGACCTGCTCGAGAGCTGGCCCGGCTCGCGCGAGCTCTACCTGCCGCCGCCGCCGGTCGGCGCGCTCTTCCGCAACGCAACCCTGGCCGCGACCTACCGCCGCATCCTCGAAGAGTCGCGCGGCGGCTCGAGGGAGGCGGAGATCGAGAAGGCCCGCCGTGCGTACTACGAAGGCTTCGTGGCCGAGGAGATCGACCGCTTCGTGGCGGCCGAGGGCGGCCTCCTCACCGGGGCCGACCTCGCCGGCTGGCGGGCGAGCCTCGAGCCGGTGGCGTCACTCGAGTACCGCGGTCTCACCGTCTGCAAGACGCTGCCGTGGGCGGCGGGCCCGGTCGGCCTCCAGCAGCTCGCGCTGCTCGACGGATTCGACCTCGCCGAGCTCGGCCCGGCCGAGCTCGTCCACGTCGTCACCGAGTGCGCCAAGCTGGCGTTCGCCGACCGCGACGCCCTCTACGGCGACGATGAGGTCCCGCTCGAGACGCTGCTTTCGAAGGCCTACAACGACGAGCGCCGGTCGCTCGTGACCGAGGAGGCATCGGCGGAGCACCGCCCCGGCCTCGGCCGCCTCCCCCGGCTCGTCGAGGCCGCCGTCGCGCCCGGCGCGGGCGAGCCCACCCGCGGCGACACCGTCCACCTCGACGTGGTCGACCGCTGGGGGAACATGCTCTCGGCCACGCCGAGCGGCGGCTGGCTGCAGAGCTCACCCGTGATCCCCGCGCTCGGCTGGCCGCTCGGCACACGGGCGCAGATGTTCTGGCTCGAGGAAGGGCTGCCCTCGTCGCTCCGCCCGGGCGCGCGTCCGCGCACGACGCTCGCCCCGGGCCTGGCGCTCCGCGACGGCGAGCCCTACCTCGCCTGGGGCACGCCCGGCGGCGACCAGCAGGAGCAGTGGGCGCTGCACGCCTTCCTCAACCACGTCGACCGCGGGCTCGACCTGCAGGCGGCGATCGACGCGCCCGACTTCCACACCGACCACCTGATCTCGTCCTTCTACCCCCGCGGCTTCGCCCGCAGGTCGCTGACCGTGGAGGAGCGCTTCGGCGAGGACGTCGTCGCCGACCTGCGCCGCCGCGGGCACGAGGTCGAGGTCGCCGGCGCGTGGACGCTCGGCCGGGTGACGGCCGTCGCCCGCGAGCCGGACGGGCTGCTCAAGGCGGGCGCGAACCCGCGCGGGATGCAGGGCTACGCGGTGGGCCGGTGACGTCGGGGCTGACCGGCGAGCTCCTGCGCGGCGTCCTCGACAAGGTCACCGGGTTCGAGCCGACGTCGGTCGCCGTCCTCCTCCGCGGCAGCTACGCCACGGGCACGGCCGACGCGGACAGCGATCTCGATCTCACCGCGGTCACCGAAGGCGAGCCCCGGACGCGGTATCGGAGTTGGTTCGAGCGGGGCGACGCGCGGTTGCTGCCGATCTCGGTAAGCGCGAAGAGCGTCGAGGAGTGGCTTGCGAAGCGTGGGGAGGCGGCGGAGTGGGCGCTCGGGTTCCCCGCGGTCGATGTCGCCGCGTATCTGTGGGCGGCGGACGGTGTCCGCGAGACGCTCGGGGAGCCTCCCTCGGCGAGCCGACCTGAGGAGGATCCGTGCATCGAAGACTTCGTCGCGTACGTCGTGAAGACGAGGCGGGCCGCGCGTTGGGGCGACTCGGTCGGGCTCCGTCTCGCCTCGCGGGGAGCGGCGTTCCTCGCGCCCCCGCTGCTGCGCGACCTCAATCCCCGACGGGCCGTGCGGGATCACCGCGAGGCGGTCCTGGCCGCGCTCGCGCTCGCCGTCGCGCCCAAGCACTACGCGGAGGACTTCCGCGTCGCGGCGGGGCTCGTCCCGGCCGCCGACGCCGAGATCCTCGCCGCGACCGAGCGCCTCGCCCGCGAGCTGCTCGCCTTCCTTCGGGGGCGGATGCCCGGCGTCGACCCGCAGCCGGACGTGACGCGATACCTGAGCGATGGGACGTGGGAGGCGTACCTGGGCTGACCCTGGGCTTGCTACGATGAGCGCATAGTCGCTGCCTAGCCCCCATCGGCCCGCTCCCGCGCCCGGCTACGATCGGGCCGCGATGGAGCCGCTGTACCGTCCGGAGGGCGTCGAGGAGCGCTGGCAGGAGACCTGGGAGCAGGAGGGGCTCTACCGCGCCGGCGCGGGCAAGCGGCGCGACGAGACGTTCGTGATCTGCGTGCCGCCCCCGAACGTCACCGGGCCGCTGCACATGGGCCACGCGCTCAACGGCACCCTCCAGGACGTCCTGATCCGCTGGCACCGGATGCGGGGCTACGACACGCTCTGGCAGCCGGGCTACGACCACGCCGGCATCTCGACGCAGAACGTCGTCGAGAAGCAGCTCGTGGCCGAGGGCAGCTCGCGCAAGGAGCTCGGGCGCGACGCCTTCGTCGAGCGCGTCTGGCGCCATCTCGAGCAGACGGGCCGCACGATCCTCGGCCAGCTGCGCTCCCTCGGCGCCTCGCTCGACTACGACCGCGAGCGCTTCACGATGGACGACGGCTACATCGAGGCCGTGATGCGCTTCTTCGTCAACCTCTGGGAGCGCGGCTGGATCTACCGGGCGAACCGGATCGTCAACTGGTGCCCCTTCCACGAGACCGCGATCTCCGACCTCGAGGTCGCGCACGAGGACATGGACGACACGCTCACCTACGCCCGCTATCCGTTCGCCGACGGCTCCGGCCACGTCACCGTCGCCACGGTGCGGCCGGCGACGATGCTCGCCGACGTCGCGGTCGCCGTGCACCCCGCAGACGAGCGCTACCGGGACGCGATCGGCAAGGAGGTCGTCGTCCCGTACGTCGAGCGGACGGTGCCCGTGCTCGCCGACGAGCGGGTCGAGCCGGGCTTCGGCACCGGCGCGCTCAAGGTCACTCCCGGTCACGACCCGATGGACTTCGAGATCGGGCGCGACCACGGGCTCCCCGTCCTGACGGTGATCGGCCTCGACGGCCGCATGAACGAGGACGCGGGCGACCTCGCCGGGAAGACGCAGAAGGAGGCCGACGAGGCGATCCTCGCCTGGCTGAAGGAGCGCGACCGGCTGGAGAAGCGGGAGCACTACCGGCACGCGGTCGGCACCTGCGAGCGCTGCCACACGCGGATCGAGCCGCTCGTCTCGCTCCAGTGGTGGGTCGCGATGGCGGAGCCGAGCAAGCCCGCGCTCGAGGCCCTGCGCGAGCGCCGCGTCCGCTACCACCCCGAGTCGCAGCACCAGTTCGCGATCCGCTCCTTCGAGGAGATCCCCGACTGGAACGTCTCCCGCCAGCTCTGGTGGGGCCACCAGCTGCCCGTCTGGTACTGCCCGGACGGCCATGCCACCTGCGCCTGGCCGGCGCCGGACGCCTGCGCCGAGTGCGGGTCGGCCGCGATCGAGCGGGACCCGGACGTCCTCGACACCTGGTTCTCGTCGGCGCTCTGGCCCTACGCGACGCTCGGCTGGCCCGAGCGGACGCCCGAGCTCGAGCGCTACTACCCGGGCGACGTCAACTCGACCGCGCGCGAGATCATCCGCCTCTGGGAGAACCGGATGATCTGGACGGGGCTGGAGCTGATGGGGGAGGTCCCGTTCACCGACGTGATCATCCACTCGACGATCCTCGCCGGTGACGGGCGCCGGATGTCGAAGAGCCTCGGCACCGGCACCGATCCGCTCGACCTGATCGCGAAGCACGGCGCCGACGCGACCCGTTACGGCCTGCTGAAGATGTCCTCGACGCAGGACGTCCGCTTCGCGGAGGGCGCGCTCGAGGAGGGGCGCAAGCTCGCGAACAAGCTCTGGAACGTCGCGCGCCTG
>DATKBA010000175.1:0-8530 GCA_035514455.1 Gaiellaceae bacterium
CTTCCGCGAGCTGCTCGACGAGCTGACTGCCGCCGCCCGCGCCCATGCCGTCGTGGTGCTGCCGCGGGCGCTGCTCCAGGCCGCCTGGCTGGACTTCGAGGCCGGTCGTTGGACGGACGCGTCGCTCAACTTCTTCGAGGCAGCGCGCCTCGCCGACGAGATCGGCCAGAAGCGCGAACGCATCGCCGCTGCGGCCGGGAACGGGCTGATCGACGCGCTGCGCGGGCGGCCCACCCACGAGCTGGACGACGCCCGCGTCCTCGGCCTCGCCGCGCTCGGCGCCGGCGAGACCGCTGCGGCGATCTCCCACCTCGAGGCGGCGCCCGCGACCCCGGTCCGGGGCCTGCCTTCCCCCCGGCTCGACCTGACGGAGGCGTACCTACGCGCGGGCCGGCGCTCGGACGCGGAGTCGGCGGCGGCCGAGCTGCGCGGCGCCGAAGCGGCGTGGGCTCGCGCGCTGCTCGACGGCGGCGAAGCGTTCGCCGAAGCGGCCGGCGACCTCGCCGGCCGGCCGTTCCTCCTCGCGCGCGTCAGGCTCAGCCACGGCGAGCACCTGCGCCGCGAGGGCTCGCGGCGCGAGGCCCGGGACGAGCTGAGGGCGGCGCTCGGCGTCTTCGAGCAGCTGGACGCCGAACCGTGGAGCGAGCGAGCGCGCCGGGAGCTCCGCGCGAGCGGCGAGACCGCGCGCAGGCGCGTCGTGAGCACGTTGGACCAGCTGACGCCGCAGGAGCTCCAGATCGCGCGGCTGGTGGCGGCAGGCGCGAGTCAGAAGGAGGTGGCGGCAGGGCTCTTCCTGAGCCCGAAGACGATCGAGTACCACCTCGGCAAGGTCTACCGCAAGCTCGGAATCACGTCGGGGCGCCAGCTCAGGCACCGGCTCGAGGAGGAGGAGCTGCTCGAAGCCTCATGACGCCCCGGCTCGCACGCGCGCTCGTGATCACCGCCGCCGCCGCGGCGGTGGTCGCCGCCGCCGCCGGACGAGGCGATCCGAAGGAGCCCGAGCTCGCGGTGCGCTACATCTACTCCACCGACGCCACGAAGCTGGTCGAGCCGCTGATCGAGCGCTACAACCGCGAATCGCACCGTCTCGGGGGGCGCGAGATCCGGATCGACGGCTTCGCTCTGACGTCCGGTCAGGCCGAGGAGGCGCTCGCGGCCGGAGACGAGCGAGCGGCTCTGTGGACGCCTGCTTCCTCCCTCTGGAGCAGGCTCCTCAACCACAACGTCTCCGCGGAGTGGGTGCCCGCCGAGAAGCCCGTTTCGCTCGTCTACTCGCCGCAGGTGATCGTGATGTGGAAGTCGATGGCGGAGGCCCTCGGCTATCCCGAGCGGAAGATCGGCTGGAAGGACATTCTCGACCTGACCACGTCGAAGCGAAGCTGGGCGGACTACGGGCGCCCCGAGTACGGCCGCTTCCTGCTCGGGCACACGAACCCCGGCTACTCGACCTCGGGCCTCTCGGCCGTCGCGTCCGAGTACTACGCCTTCACCGGCAAGAGCTCGGACATGAGCCTCGCAGACGTCCGGCAGCCGAACGTCCGCGCCGCCGTCCGGACGATCGAGCGCTCGATCGTGCACTACGGCGAGACCGCAGACAACCTGATCGAAAAGATGCTCCTGTATGGCAGGGGCTACGCCCACGCGGTGTACGTCCAGGAGACGAGCTTGCGCAAGCTGAAGCCCGCGCAAGCGGCGCGGCTGGTCGCGTTCGAGCCCGCCGACGGCACCTTCGTCGCCGACTATCCACTGATCGCGCTCGTGGCACCCTGGGTGAGTTCGGACGCCCGGGCAGCGGCGAAGGCGTTCCGCCGGTGGCTCGGACCGAAGATCACGGCAAAGAACGCCGCCTCGAGCGGCTTCGAGGTCCGTCGCCCGACGGGGCTCGCCGAGCTCGAGCCCCCGGAGGCTCAAGTGCTCGCTGCGATCCAGGACGCGTGGCACGAGGACCGCAAGCCGGCCAACATCGTCGTCGTGATGGACACGTCGAGCTCGATGGACGAGGGCGGCGGCGGACGCTGGGAAGCCGCGCAGCAAGGGCTGCGCTCGTTCCTGCAAGAGCTCTCGCCGAAGGACCGCTTCTCGCTCGTCACCTCCGGCGACGCGATCGAGACGAACGTCCCGCTCGGCGTCCTGGGCGAACGGGGGCCGGCCATCTCGCGCGCGATCGACGAGCTCTTCCCGGGCGGCGACGAGCCCGTCTACCCCGCGGTCAGCAGGTCGCTCGAGTCCCTGCGCGCGCTGGACGACCAGGACCGGATCAACGCGGTCGTGGTGCTGTCGGACGGGGCCGGAACGAGCGTCGGTCGCGAGGAGCTGCTGCGCAAGATCGAGGCGGAGCCTGTCACCGAAGGCACCGGCGTGCGCATCTTCACCGTCGCCTACGGCACGTCCCCGGACTCCGAGGCGCTTCGACAGATCGCGTCCGCATCGAAGGGCGTGTTCTTCTCGGGCGGCCCGAAGGACATCAACGACGTCTACCGAAGAATTCTGTCCAACTTTTGAGGCGGCAGCCGTGAAGGAGATCCGCCGGTACACCGTCGAGCGCGAGCTCGGTCGCGGCGGGATGGCGATCGTCCATCTCGCGCGTCAGGCCGACCTCGAGCGGCCGGTGGCGCTGAAGGAGCTCGCCGGGCTCTGGGCGACGGATCCGACCGCCACCAAGCGGTTCCTGCGTGAGGCGAGGCTCGCCGGCTCGCTCAACCATCCCAACATCGTCACCGTGCACGAGTACTTCGAGCACGGCGGGGTCCCGTACATCGCGATGGAGTTTCTGCCGCGGGGTCCGCTGCGGCCGCTGGTGGGGACGCTGACCGATCAACAGGTCGTCGGCGTCCTCGATTGCATCCTCGCCGGCCTCGCCCACGCCGACGAGCACGGGATCGTCCACCGCGACCTCAAGCCTGAGAACGTGATGCGGACGAAGGACGGGGCCGTAAAAATCGCGGACTTCGGGATCGCGACGGCGTACGACGAGCTCGCGAACGCGAATCTGACGCCGCTCGGTGAGTTCGTCGGCGCGCCCGGTTACGTCTCGCCGGAGCAGGTGCTCGGGAAGACGGCAACGGCGAAGAGCGACCTCTATTCAGTAGGGGTGATCGCCTTCGAGCTCTTCACCGGCGCCGTGCCGTTCGCGGAGACGGGAGGGGGCGGCTCGCTGCTGATCAGCAAGGTCAACGAGCGGGCGCCGAGCCTGTCGGCGCGCCGCCCCGACCTCGACAAGCGGCTCGCGGAGTGGGTCGATCGCCTGCTCGAGCGCGATCCGGCGCGACGGCCGGAGAGCCCAGCCGCCGCGCGCGAGGCGCTCGACGACGACGCAGAGACTGCACTCGGCCATCGCTGGCGCCGCGAGACGGCGCTCCCGAGCGGGCAGCCGGAGCGCACGCCTGCGCCACCGGCCGCGGCCCACCACCGCTTCGTCTCGACGCGGACGCTCCGCACGCTCGCGCTTTCCCGCCGGCTGCTCGCGAATGCCTTGACCCGGCCCGTGAACCTCCTCGTCGCTGCGCTCGTAGCCTTGAACGGGCTCTTCCTCGAGCCGTGGCTCTTCCTGGTCGCGGCGGCGGCGTACCTCGCGCTTGTCCTGATCACCTACTTCGACGAGGCCGAGGCTCACCGGGTAGCCGAGGCGGGAAGGCCTGCTATTCGAGTTGAACCTGGTCGCCATGCGTGACTCTGCCACCGCTGCGAACCTGAGTGTTGCCTTCCACGACCACACCGGACGCGGGACGAGCATCGCCGCGGTGAACGCGCTGCCGCGGAACAGCGTCGGACCTCCTGTGGGTGACGAGAGCCCTTCGACCCTACGCCGGGGCCGTCCGGAAGGAAGCGAGCCCAGGGCCGGGCGCACGAGCTTCACACCATCGCAACCGATTTCTTAGATCCGTCTTAGGCCGGCCGTCGTACCATCTCGTGACGTGCGCCGCCTTCTCCTCCTCGTCTCGCTCGTCGCCTCGCTCGCCGTCGCCGGCGAGGCGGGCGCGGCCGAGGTGCTCTCACAGGACGACCAGGGCCGCACGATCCGGTTCGACGTCCGCGCCGAGGGCGTCGACGCCGAGTGGTACGCGGCGCTCCTGCGCGCCGCGCCGCACGGGGACGAGATCTCGACGGTCCGGATCAACATCGTCAGCTGGGACGACCTCCGCTCGATCTGCGGCCGCGCCGCCGCCGGCTGCTACAGCCGCAGCGTGATCACGGTGCCCGCGGAGCAGAGCGACGAGAACGCGCACACGGTCGTCCACGAGTACGCGCACCACCTCGACGCCTCGCACCCGATCGCGGGCATCCGGGAGCCGAACGGGACGAGCACCTGGTGGCGGGCCCGCGGGATGGATCGGCTCGTCCGGCTCGGCAGCGTCGCGCGCAGCTACCTCCTCGGCTGGAGCCGCTCGATCGGCGAGATCTTCGCCGAGGACTACGCCCAGCTGGCGCGGCCGGGCGGCCCGTTCTCGATCCCCTGGCTCGAGCGGCCGACCGAGACCGTGCACGCGGCGATCCTCGCCGACCTCGGCCTCGGCCCGGTCCCCACGATCGCCGAGCCGCCGGCGCTCAAGCCCGTCTCGATCACCCGCCGCGGCACGCTCCGCCCGACGCGCAGCGCGTCGATCGACTTCGGCCTGCTCGGCCCGGGCCGGCGCGTCCAGGCGACCGCGACCTTCACCGGGCCGAAGGAGAAGCGCGTCCGCGCCGCGCTGGAGATCCGCTGCAACGGCCGCCGCGTCGTGCTCAGCACGATCGGGACGGGGAAGACGGCCGTCACGATCGACCGGAGGAACCTCGGTCCCGCGGAGTGCACCGCGACGCTGACGAGCAGGAGCACGTCGCTCCGCACGTTCACGCTCGTCGTACGGCTCTCGATCGAAGCCGGCGCCTAGGGCTGCACGCGGTAGGCGTGCCCCGTGCCCTCGGAGGCCGCCGCGAGCGCGGCCGCGATCTCCGCCTCCTCGAGCGGGCGCGTGGGCACCAGCCGGACCGTCGCGCGATCCGCGGCCTCGTCGATCTCGAGTGACCTGACCTCTCCGAGCGGCTCCAGCGCGGCGCGCACGAGCGCGGCGCACGAATCGCACCCGGCCTCCTCGACGACGAACGAGATCTCCACGCCAGGAGGCTAACGGCCGCGGGGCCCCGGAGGGCCCCGCAACCGCTCGTGGCGTTCGAGCCTCTAGTCCTGCTGCGCCTCGGCGAGCTTGGAGACGCACTTGCCGAAGTCGTTCGCCTTCGTGCCGTACTTGGCCGTGAAGGCGGCGGCGCCCAGCGAGGTGCGCTCCGCCTTGCACGTCTTGGCCGCCTTGACGGTCGCCTGCCGCTCGGCCGTGTTCTCGGCCTTCGCCATCGCGATCACGCAGCGGTTCATCGCGTTCGCGCCCTGCCTCCCGACGCCGTAGTGCTGCGCGAACGTCTTGCCGTCGTGCGACGCGGCGAAGGCGGGGTCGGCCTGCTCGGCCTTGCACGCCGTCTGGGCCTCGTGCCGGTTCTGGTGCGCCGCGCGGGCCCAGGCCGACACGCACTTGCCCATCGCGTTCGACGTGTCGGCGTTCGCGCCGTAGGTCGTGGCGAACGTCGCGCCGAGGCTCGTCTTGAGCGCCTGACAGGCGCGGGCGGCGTTGGCCTTGTCGGACGGCGACGGTGCCGGATCGGCGAGCGCCGCGGTCGGCAGGAGCGCCGCCGCCACAACCGCCACGATGATCGTCTTGAGCTTCATTCTCGGTGGTCCTCCTGAGCGTCTCTCGGGGTCGTCGTATAGAGAGAGGACGCCGCCCCGACGGGGATCCCGCGTGCCCCCGGTAAGGATCCTGTTAGGAAATTCCGCGGCCGCGCGCATTCACGCCCGCCCGTGTCCCCCGTTCGAGGGAGGGCCGGGACCCGGAAAGTCCCGATGATCCGTACACGGTCTGCGGCCGGCCCGCAGCCGTGCCGTCCCCATGGACTATCCCGCTCGCTCATCCCCCAAGCACAGCCGTCCGCGCATGCGGCTCATCGACGGCGCCGCGCCCGGCGCCGAGGCCGTTCAGGACTCCTACCGGCGGCTCGCAGACGTCTTCCACGACCTGCTCTCGGAGCAGAGCCTCGACTCGCTGCTCGTGCGCATCGCCGACACCCTCGACGAGATCGTCCCCTACGAGGCGCTGCACATCTACGAGGCGGACGAGCCGAAGCGCGAGCTCGTGCCCGCGCTCGTGCGCAGCGACTACGCGGACGAGATCCTGAGCGAGCGCTTCCCGTTCGGCGAGGGGATCACCGGCTGGGCGGTCGAGAACCGCGAGCCGGTGCTCTCGAACCGCGCGCACCTCGACCCGCGCGTCCGCTTCGTCCCCGGCACCCCGCTCGAGCCGGAGGCGCTGATCGTCGTGCCGCTGATCGCCCGCAGCCAGCTGAAGGGGACGCTCAACGTCTACCGGATCGGCGAGCACGCCGCGTTCACCGAAGAGGAGTTCGAGCTGGCGAAGCGGCTCGGCGACGCGGCCGCGCTCGCGCTCGACAACGCGCATATCCGGGCGCGGCTCGAGCGCGAGGCGCAGACCGACTCCCTCACGGGCCTCTACAACCACCGCTACTTCCACGAGCGGCTGCGCCGCGAGCTGACGCGCTCGGCCGCCGCGCACGAGAACGTCGCCGTCGTGATGATCGACATCGACGACTTCAAGAAAGTCAACGACGTCTTCGGGCACGGGGTCGGCGACCAGGTGCTCGCCGAGCTGGCCGACCACCTGCGCGCGACCGTCCGGGCGTCCGACGTCGTCTGCCGGATCGGCGGCGAGGAGTTCGCCTTGATCCTCCCGGGAAGCCACGAGGCGCATGCGGTCGCGCTGGCGCGGCGGCTCTCCAAGCGTCTCGAGGAGGTGGAGCTCGACCTGGCGGGCCGGATCGCCGTCTCGATCGGGATCGCCCAGGGCCCCGAGCACGCCGCGAACCCGCGCGAGCTCGTCGCCTGCGCGGAGGCCGCGATGATGACCGCGAAGGCGCGCGGCAAGAACCAGGTCGTCTTCTTCGACGACTCGGCGACCGAGCGTCCCGAGGCCCGCGACACGCGCGGCGAGGACATCCGCTCGATCGCGCACCTGAAGATGCTCCAGTCGCTCGCCGGCAAGCTCAACCGCTCGAACGACGTCCGCGAGATCGGGATGGCGATCGCGAACGAGCTGCGACAGCTGATCGACTACCACAACTGCCGCATCTTTCTCCGCGACGGCGACGAGCTCTCGCCGATCGCCTTCCAGGGCGAGCTGACCGCTCCCGACCGCACCGCGGCCGAGGTCTTCCGCAAGCCGGTCGGCGAGGGCATCACGGGGCGAGTCGTCGAGACCGGCGAGCCGCTGCTCCTGCACGACGCGGCCAGGTGTGAGTTCGCGATCAAGATCGAGGGCACCGCGGAGATCGAGGAGTCGATCATCGCCGTGCCGCTCAACTACGGCGCCCGCGTGATCGGGGCGATCGTCGTCTCCAAGCTCGGGCTGAACCAGTTCGACGAAGACGATCTGCGCCTGCTCGAGGTGCTCGCCGGCCACGCCGCCGTCGCGCTCGAGAATGCCCGGCTCTACGAGGCGCAGCGGCGCGAGGCCGAGAGCGCGAAGGCACTGCTCGAGTTCGGACGCGAGCTCGCCGCCGCGGAGGGGCTCGAGCGCGTGCTCGAGCGCGTCGTCGAGGGCGCGGCGCAGCTGCTCGGCGCCCCGCACGCGTCGCTCTGGCTGCAGGAGGCTCACGGCGGCGACCTCGTCGGCGCGGCGTCCGTCGGCTACGACGAGGAGCGCCGGATCGTGGGCCGCCGCTTCCCCGGCGATGCGATCGCCCCGTACGTGGAGCTGACCGAGCCGTACGTGATCGGGCCCGAGGTGTACGCCGCCTTCGCTCCCCCGCCCGCCGGCGGCTCCGGCACGTACGTCGTCGCCCCCTTCAGCATCGAGGGCCGCTGGGGCGCGATCGCAGTCGCGTCCATGCCCGAGGTCGAGTACGGCGACCGGGAGCTGGAGCTGCTCGGCGGCCTTGCACACCAGGCGAAGCTGGCGATCGCGAACGCCTCCTCGTTCGCCGGCCTCGAGCGCACGTTCCTCTCCACGGTCGAGGCGCTCGCGAACGCGCTGGAGGCGCGCGACGAGTACACGTCCTCGCACGCCCGCTGGATCACCGACACGGCGCTGCGGGTCGGCGAGGAGCTCGGCCTCGACGGCGAGACGCTGAAGCGGCTCGAGCTCGGTGCGCTCTTCCACGACATCGGCAAGATCGGGATCCCCAACTCGGTCCTGCTGAAGCCGGGCCCGCTGACCGAGGAGGAGCGCGCGCTGATCGAGACGCACCCCGCGCTCGGCGAGCGGATCATCGCGCCAATCGACCAGCTCCAGGACGTGTGCGGGATCGTCCGCTCCTGCCACGAGCGCTGGGACGGCGAGGGGTACCCCGACAAGAAGGCCGGCGAGCAGATCCCGCTCGAGGCCCGGATCATCTTCGCCTGCGACGCCTTCCACGCGATGACGACCGACCGCCCGTACCGCCGCGCGCTCCCTCCGGAGGAGGCGCTGCGCCGGCTTCAGGAAGCGGC
>DATKBA010000176.1:0-13214 GCA_035514455.1 Gaiellaceae bacterium
CCCGGCCGAAGTCTCGCACCCGCTCACGTTCGCCCGCATCCACCAGTACCTCTCGATGGCGACGCCGCTCCTCTGGACGCGGCAGGCGGACACGATCGGCGTGCTCGGCCTCGCGCTGAACGCCTGCGACGAGCGCGCGAACGGCTACCGCGAGCAGACCGACCAGATCCGCGAGCTGCTCACCACTGCGCGCGACCTCTGGCGCTCGTTCCCCGAGGCCGAGGACGAGGAGGAGCGCGTGCGCACCGCCCGCGCGGCGTTCCGGCTCCTCCACCTCGCGAACATCACGGCGGTGACCTCGGCTGCCTAGCCTCAGCGTCAACGGCCACGATCACAGCTTCGCGGCCCCGGTCGGGCGGACGCTCGCCGCCGTGCTGCGGAACGAGCTCGGCCTGACGGGGACGAAGGTCGCCTGCGGCGAGGGACACTGCGGCGCGTGCACGGTCCAGCTCGACGGCGTGCCCGTCCTCAGCTGCATCACGCTTGCGCACATGGTCGGCGACCGCGAGGTGACGACGATCGAGGGTCTGAAGCAGCACCCGCTCGTCGACGCGTTCGTCCGCACCGACGCGCTCCAGTGCGGCTTCTGCACGCCGGGCCAGATCGTCTCGGCGGCGGCGCTCGTCGCCGCGACCCCCGACCCCACCCCGGCGGAGATCCGCCACCGGATGGCCGGCAACCTCTGCCGCTGCGGTACCTACCCGCGGATCGAGGAGGCGATCTCGACGTGGCGCGGCTGATCCGGAGCGAGAAGGAGGTCGAGGGGCGCTACGAGGAGGTCTGGACGCTCGTCGAGGAGGACGCGCTCGACCAGTGGCCGGCAGGGCCCGGCGACGTCGTCGGCCGGGACGCGCCGCGGCTCGACGGCTACGAGAAGGCGCGCGGCGAGGCCCGCTACACCGGCGACATCCGCCTCCCCGGGATGCTGCACGCCGCGCTCCTCCGCAGCCCCTTCGCGCGCGCACGCGTCGCGCGGATCGACGTCGCGGCCGCCGCGGCGGCGCCGGGCGTCCACGCCGTCGTCGGCCCCGGCGAGGTACAGGGTGTCGACGGCGAGGCGAGCTTCGAGGGGTACGCCGTCGCCGCGGTCGCCGCACAGAGTGCCGGCCAGGCCCACGCCGCGCTGCGGCTGCTCGACGTCGAGTGGGAGGAGCTCGAGCCGCTGCTCGACGCGGACGAGGCGGTCCGCCGAGGCTCGCTCGTCTCCCCGACGCGCGAGTACGCCCGCGGCGACTACGAGCGGGGGCTCGCCGAAGCCGACGCGGTCGTCGAAGCCGCCTACACGACCCAGACGCTGAACCACAACCCGCTCGAGACGCACCAGTGCGTGTGCGAGTGGCGCGGCGACTCGCTCGACGTCCACGTCTCGACGCAGTACATCTGGGGGCTCCGGAACGAGCTCGCGGAGGCGCTCGGGCTGCCGCAGGACAAGGTGCGCGTGATCTGCGAGTTCATGGGCGGCGGCTTCGGCGCCAAGAACGGGATCGGCAACTACCTCCTGGTCGCCGCGGAGCTCGCGAAGCGGACGGGCCGGCCGGTGCGCTGCGCGCTCTCGCGCCGGGAGGAGAACGTCGTCGGGGGCAACCGGAACGCGACCCGCCAGCGCGTGACCGCGGCCGCGCGCGCGGACGGCACGCTGACCGCGCTCGGCGGCGAGTTCACCTGCGCGCTCGGCTGGGGCGGCTGGCTGCCGCCGACCTCCGGCCCGATGCAGCTCCTCTACGCCTGCGAGAACGTGAAGACGGTCGAGCACGGCGCGAAGCTGAACCTGCCGCCGATGGCCGCCTTCCGCGCGCCCGGCTTCGTCGAGGGCACCTGGTCGCTCGAGTGCGTGCTCGACAAGCTCGCCGCGCAGCTCGGGATCGACCCCCTCGAGCTGCGGAAGCTGAACTACGCGCACGCCGACGCGATGGACGGCCGGCCCTTCTCGTCGAAGAACCTGATGGAGTGCTACCGGCGCGCCGAGCCGCACTGGGAGCGCCGGCACGAGGTGCGCGCGCGCTCCGACGAGATCTGGAAGCGCGGCCTGGGAATGGCGAGCCAGATCTGGTACGGCGGCGGCGGCCCGCCGAGCTACGCCTGGGTGCGGCTCGGCTCGGACGGCCGCGCCAACGTCGTCACCGCGATGCAGGACATCGGCACCGGCACGCGGACCGCGATGGCGCAGATCGCCGCCGAGGAGCTCGGCCTCCCGCTCGACCGCGTCGAGGTGCAGATCGGCGACTCCGCGCGCGGGCCCTTCGCCTCGATCTCCGGCGGCTCCTCGACGCTCCCGTCGATGGGGCCGGCCGTCCGCTCCGCGGCCGCCGACGCGGCGCGCCAGGTGCTCGAGCTCGCCGCGCAGCGCTTCGAGCGCGAGGAGCGGCTGCTCTCGCTGAAGGGCGGCGACATCGTCTCCTTCGACGGCGGCTCCTGGCCGCTCGCCGAGATCACCGGCCTGCTCGCCGACGGCCAGATCCTCGGCAAGGGCGCCCGCGGCCCGAATCCGGCCGGGATGCGCGTGCTCACGTTCGGGATCCAGCTCGCCGAGGTCGCCGTCGACGTCGGCACGGGCGAGGTGCGCGTCGAGAAGGTGGTCGCGATCCACGACGTCGGCCGCGTGATCAACCCGCTCGGGGCGCGCAGCCAGGTCGAGGGCGGGATCATCCAGGCGCTCGGGCACACGTTCTCGGAGGCGCGGCTGGACGACCCGGCGACGGGAGTCGTGCTGACGAAGACGCTCGACGCCTACAAGCTGCCGACGATCGCGGACGTGCCCGAGATCGTCTGTGATCTCGTCGACGAGCCCGACGAGCACCTGACGAACCTCGGCTCGAAGGGACTGGGCGAGCCGCCGATCGTCCCGACCGCCGCCGCGATCGCGAACGCGATCCGCGACGCCACCGGCGCCGACGTGACCTCGCTCCCGATCACGCGCGAGGAGGTCCTGCGCGCGCTGCACGAGGCCGAGCAGAGGAAGAAGGAGCCCGTTGCGGCTGGAGCGGCCTAGCTCGCGCGAGGAGGCGGTCGCGGCGCTCGGCGACGGCGCCGTCGCGCTCGCCGGCGGCACCGAGCTCGTGCCGCTGCTGCACGAGGGGATCGTCGCAGCGGAGACGCTCGTCGACGTCTCGGCGGCGGTGCCGCGCGGGATCGCGGGCCGGGTGATCGGGGCGGGGACGACGCTCGCCGAGCTCGAGGGAAGCGACGCGATCCCGGAGGCGCTGCGCGAGGCCTGCAGGCTGGCCGCCTCGCCGCAGCTCCGGAACATGGGCACGATCGGCGGCAACCTGCTTCAGGCGACGCGCTGCTGGTACTGGCGGCTCAGGTTCCCCTGCCGCTTGCACGGGGGCGAGACCTGCCACGCCCGCGAGGGGCAGCACCGCGAGCACGCGTTCCTCGCGAACGACTTCTGCGCCTCGGCGCACCCGTCCGACCCGGCCGCCGCCCTGCTCGCGCTCGGCGCGCGGATCCGCACCGACCGCCGCGAGCTCGACCTCGCCGAGCTCTACCGGCTGCCCACCGAGGACGACCGGTCGACGACGACGCTGGAGCCCGGCGAGCTGATCGTCGAGCTGGAGCTGCCCGAGGTCCAGTCGAGCGCGTACCTGAAGGCGATGGACCGGCAACGGTGGGCGTTCGCGCTCGTCGGCGTCGCCGTCGCACGCGCCGGCGGCGAGACGAGGATCGCGCTCGCGGGCGCGGCGCCCGTCCCGTGGCTGCTCGGCTCGGCCGCCGACCTCGACGCCGCGACGCCGCTGCCGGGCACCGCGTTCAAGGTCGAGATCGCCCGCACGCTCGTCTCCCGTGCGCTCGCAACGCTGCAGTAGTCGCGCTACGATCGGCGGTCCTCATGCGGCTGAGACTCTTTGCGCTCCTCCTCGTTGCCATCGCCTCCGGGGCCGTCGCCGGGCGGGCCGACAACGCCAGCGCCGGCAAGCCCGAGCGCACCGCAGCGCTGCGCGCCCCTGCCGCGCTGCCGTTCCAGACACCGCCGAACCCGTGCCCGCTCCCGGCTGCGCTTCGGCACGCGTTCCGTGCGGCGGCGACGGACACCGACCTGCCGCTCGCGATGATCGTCGCGGTCGCGACGGTGGAGTCCAACCTCGACGTCGAGGCCCGCTCTCCCGCGGGCGCGCAGGGGCTGCTCCAGGTGCTCCCGTCGACCGCGGAGGAGCTCGACCTCGACGCCTACCACGTCGGCGAGAACGTGCTCGCGGGAGCGCGCTACCTGCGCCAGCTGCTCGACCGCTTCAAGTCCACTCAGCTCGCGCTGGCCGCCTACAACGCGGGGCCGACCGCGGTCGAGCGGAAGGGCGCGCGGCCGAACGACGAGACGGTCGCGTACGTCGCGAACGTGACCAGCGAGTGGCGGAAGCTCGTCGGGTGCACGTAGCCCGGCTGCTCCTGGTCGCGCTCACGCTCGTGCTCGCCGCCTGCGGAGGGGGCGACGACGAGGCAGCGGACACGAGCGGGGACGTGCCGGCAGGCACGACCACGGCCGCGCCGTCGGGCCCATGCGAGACCGTCGACGCGGCCGAGCCGAAGGCCGACGGGGGCGAGACGGCGCCGACGCTCCCGCTCGACACGTCGAAGACGTGGGACCTCGTCGTGGTGACGAACTGCGGCTCGTTCACGATCCGGCTCGACCTCGAGAAGGCGCCGAAGACGGCCGCGTCGCTCGTCTCGCTCGCGCAGAACGGCTTCTTCGACGGTACGACCTTCCACCGCGTCGTCCCCGGCTTCGTGATCCAGGGCGGCGACCCGACCGGGACCGGCACCGGCGGCCCCGGCTACCAGACCGTCGACGTCCCGCCGCCGGGCACGGCCTACACCGAGGGCGTCGTCGCCATGGCCAAAGCGGGCTTCGAGGCGCCGGGCACCGCGGGCTCACAGTTCTTCGTCGTCACCGGCGCGGACGTCGGGCTGCCTGCCGAGTACGCGATCGTCGGCACCGTCACGGAGGGGATGGAGACCGTGCGGGCGATCGACGCGCTCGGCGTCGGCGACGGGCCGCCGTCGCAGCCGGTCGTGATCGAGAAGGTCACGGTCGTCTCCGAGTGATCGGCGCGGTGGTGCTCGCCGCCGGCGCGGCGACGCGGTTCGGCGCGCCGAAGCAGCGCCTGCTCCTCCCCGCCGTGCTCGAACGGCTGACCGGCGTCGACCAGGTCGTCGTCGTCGCCGGCGCGCACCCGCTCGAGGACGCGGTCGACTGCCCGGACTGGGAGCGGGGGCCGGGCGCCTCGCTCCGCTGCGGGCTCGCCGCGCTCGCGCCCGAGGTCGAGGCCGCCGTGGTCGTCCTCGCCGACGGGCCGGAGCTCGCGCCGGAGGCGGTCGACCGGGTCGTCGCGGCGTGGCGGGCGCAGGGCGCACCCGTTGTGGCGGCGAGCTACGGCGGTGTCCGTGGCCACCCGCTCCTCGTCGCCCGCTCGGCGTGGGGCGACGTGCCCGACGAGGGGCTGCGGGCCGTCGACGCCCTGCTCGTACCGTGCGACGACCTGGGTGCGCCCGGCGACGTCGACGTTCCGGCCGATCTGCCGGAAAGGTTCAGGAGGACGCCCGGCGAACCGATGTAGGTGTTGATGGAGCCTGCCCGCCCCCTCCCCCAGAGCCTC
Organism: Gaiellaceae bacterium; assembly: GCA_035514455.1. Classification (GTDB taxonomy): domain Bacteria; phylum Actinomycetota; class Thermoleophilia; order Gaiellales; family Gaiellaceae; genus Gaiellasilicea. The sequence continues at coordinate 5,592 of DATKBA010000176.1, forward strand.
GAGCTCGTCACCGACCGCAGCGCGCTGGCCTCGGCGCGGCTGCACCGCCGCCTGACGGTCGAGCAGGCGGCGAAGCGCGCCGGCCTCACCTCCGACGAGGTCGAGTGGCTGGAGGAAGGGCGCGTCTACCGCTTCCCCTCCGTCGACCACGCGATCGAGGCGACGCTGCTGCTCGCGGCCGGCCTCGAGATCGACCGGCGCGAGGCGCGCGAGCTGGCCGGGCTGCCCGTGCCGCCGCTCGGCCTCGACGTCAACCCGGTCGCGCGCCTCGTCGGCGTCGCTGCGATCTCGGCCGCGCTGATGGCGCTCGTCGCGTTCGTGCTCGTTCCCGCGGTCGCAGGCCCGCCGAAGCCCGAGGTCGACCCGGTGGTCGCACAGCTCGCCGCGCTGCCGGAGCCCTGGAAGATCCACGTCGACGTGCTCAACGGCGCCGGCGACATCACCTGGACGCGGCAGATCGGCAGCAAGATCCAGTCGCTCGCCTACACGGTGAAGAAGGTCGGGCGCGCCGACCGGTTCGACTACCCGCAGAGCGCCGTCTACTACGCCCCGGGCGGGCGGCTGGTCGCGATCCGGCTCGCGCGGCAGCTCGGCTTCGTCACGCGCCCGCTCCCGGGCGGCAGCAACCCGAACCGGCTCGTTGTGATCGTCGGGCCGCAGCGCGGCCCGGGTTAGCGCTAGAGGTCGCCGGTCGGCCCGCGCAGCTCGGCGAGCTTCGCGAGGAGGCCGGCCGGCATGCGCTCGCTGGCGGAGACGCGGATGTAGCGGCGCAGGTGCTCCTCGAAGCGGTAGCGCCGGCGGCAGTAGTCGCAGCCGTTCAGGTGGCCCTCCGCGACCACGACCTCGTCGGCAGTGAGATCACGGTCGAGGTAGCCCTGGAGCAGCTCCTCGCACTTCTCGCAGTCGGCGTCGTGGGCGGTCATGAGAGGGTCTCCTCCGCGAGCGTCTGCTTCAGGATACGGCGGCCGCGGTGGAGGCGCGACATCACGGTACCGATCGGGATGTCGAGGATCTGCGCCGCGTCGGCGTAGCTGAACTCGCCCAGGTCGACGAGGACGACCACGTCGCGGAAGTCGTGCGGGAGCTCCGAGAGCGCGTTCACGACCCCGCCCTGCGAGAGCCGCTCGACGACCTGCTCCTGCTCGAGCGCCTGCTCGCCCTCGACCGCCGCGAGCTTGTTCGCGAGGTAGTAGTCGCTCTCCTCGAGCGGTTGGGTGTCCGGCGTGCGCTGGATCTTCCGGCCCCGGTCGGTGTTCAGGTTCGTGAGGATCCGAAGCAGCCAGGCGCGCATGTTCGTCCCGGGCGTGAACGACCGCCAGCTGCGAAACGCCCGCGCGTAGGTGTCCTGTACCAACTCCTCGGCCTCCTCTCGCGTGCCCACCATCCGGCGCGCGACCCGGTAGACCTGGTCGGCGAGCTCGAGCGCCTCCTCCTCGAAGCGGACGCGCTCACGGGCCTCACCGGCGATCCGACGCCCCGCGTCTGCTTCGGATTCGGCGCCCGACTCACTCACCGGGCCACCCTAACAATCGACTACGCGGTCCAGAACGAGCCGCCGCGCGCACCTATTCCCTACTACTAGGCAGCGAGCTCGGGGAAGCCGCCGCGCTTCAGCGTCTCGACGATCGCCTCGCGACTCGTCAGCTCGTCGTCCCAGCTGAGCGCGACCTGGCCCATCAGGTTCGCGCTCGCGGACTCGATCCCCGCGTGCGGCCGGAGGGTGCCGGCGAGCCGGCCGACGCACCGCTCGCAGCGGACGCCGCTCACCTGGATCGTGTCGGAAACGGTGGCCATCCAGAGGGATGATGCCAGCCGAGACCGCAGCGTCCGCTCGGGAGCGGTGGGGTCGCGAGCCCCGGCGAGCGGACTTTGTGTTTCAGGAACACAAGCTTCGCTTGCGGCCGCTCGAACCGCGTCGTTGCGTGGGTCGAGAAGAGCTTGTGTTTCAGGAACACAAGCTCCCCCGTTCACGCCGCGGTGCGCTCCACGAGCTCGGCGGCCACGGCGGCCAGCCCCTCCCGCCGGCCGGTCTCGAGCTGGCGCAGCGCCTCCGCCGGCTCCCGCAGCGTCTCCACCAGCTCCCACGTGCCGAGCCCGCGCGCCGCGGGCTCGACGGCCGCCAACAGCGCTCCGGTCGCCGCGTCCCCGAGCGCGGCCGCCTCGCGCCGCGCGAAGTACGCGTCCGGCTCGAAGCGGGAGGCCGGCGCCGCCGCGCAGAGCGCCTGGACGAGCGCCGCGAGCCCCGCGGCCCGGTCGACGCTCGTCGGCTGGTCGGCGATCCGCACCTCGAGCGTGCCGAGGCGCGGGTGCGGGCGCGCGTCCCACCAGATGCGCGTGTAGTCGACGCCGCTCGCCTCCACGACCGCCGCCCACTCCCCGGGCGAGGCCAGCGGCGGCGGCGGCCCTCCGCGCGGGAGCTCGAGCAGGCGCGCCGCCCGCGCCGAGAGCACGCCGGTCTCGGTGCCGGCGATGTACGGCGAGTTGAGCGAGAGCGCGAGGACGGCCGGCAGCCAGGGCACCACGGCGGCGAGCGTGCGCAGGCACTCGTCGAAGCTCTCCATCCCGACGTGCACGTGCAGCCCGCAGACGAGCTGGCGCCGCGCCGCCGGACCGAGCTCCTCGACCATCTTCAGGTACCGCTCCTCCTCCACGATCGGCTGCTCCTCCGGGTCCGAGAAGGGATGCGAGCCGGCGGCGGCGACCGCGAGGCCCTCGCCCGCCGCGGCCGCACGGACCTCGCGGCGGAGCCGGACGAGCTCGCCGTGCGCCTCCGCGACCGTCTCGCAGACCGGCGTGTTCGTCTCGACGAGGCAGGAGAAGAGCTCCGGCTTCCAGCCCTCCGGCCCCAGCAGCCGCTCGACACCGGGCGCGAGCGCGTGCGTATCTTCGTCGAGGAGCATCAGCTCCTCCTCGACGCCGATCGTCAGCCGGCGGCCGAAGCTATCTGCCACGCACCGCGTGGACGGGTCGGCCGGCGGCCTCCCAGGCGTAGTAGGAGGCGCTCGGGCCGAACCCGCGCTCGTAGGCGACGACGCGCGGGTTGCGCCCCACGTCCATCGCGCGCTGCGCGTGCCAGAGCAGGTTCGGGTCGTCGCGCTCCTCCCAGACGAGCACGAGGTGCGCCGCGGTCATGAACTCGGCGACGAAGCTGCACCCGCTCGCGGGACACGGGAAGGGGTCGGTGCGGACGCAGAACCAGCCGGAGTGGTCGTCGTCGGAGTCGTCGACCCAGACGAGCTCCTCCTCGTCGAGCAGGTCGTCCGTGATCGTCAGCGAGCCCCGCCGACGCTCCTCCTCGGGATGCATCGCGCAAGCGTACCGACGCTCGCGCGGAGATCAGCGTCAGCCTGGCGAGCTCGGCTGGCGCCCGAGCGTGACGTCCAGCGTGCGGCTGTTCGTGCCGCGGTAGATCTGCATCCGGACCCTGTCGCCGGGCTTGTGCTCGCCGAGCGCGTCGCGCAGCTCCTCGAGCGAGTCGACCTTCCGCCCCGCCACGGCCACGATCAGATCGCCGCCGAGGGAGTAGCTCTCGCCCGCGACGACGGCGTCGCTCGTGCCGCCGCGCAGGCCGGCGCGCTCAGCCGCGGTGTCCTCGCCGACGCTCTGCACGAGCACGCCCGCGTCAACCGGGAGCCGGAAGGTCCGCGCCAGCTCCTCGGTCACGGTCGCGCCCGTGATCCCGAGGTACGCGCGGTCGACCTTGCCCGTCGCGATCAGCTGCGCGACGACCGCCTTCACCGTGTTCGAGGGGACGGCAAAGCCGATGCCGACGTTGCCGCTCGAGCCTGCGGCCGGCGCGATCTGCGAGTTGACGCCGATCACCTCGGCGCGGGCGTTCAGGAGCGGGCCGCCGGAGTTGCCGCTGTTGATCTGGGCGTCCGTCTGGATCACGTGGTCGATCGGGTAGCCGTTCGGCGCCGTGATCGTGCGCTCCTGAACGGCGCTGACGATCCCGGCCGTCGTGGTGCGGGCGAGCCCGAAGGGGTTGCCGATCGCGACCACCGGGTCGCCGACGCGCACGTCGCCGGAGTCGCCGAAGACGAGCGGGGTCAGGCTGCGCGAGCTGGCCTGCACGCGCAGGACGGCGATGTCGGTGGAGGGATCGCTGCCGACGAGCGTGGCGCGCAGCGTGTCCCGGTTCGAGAAGCTGACCTCGATCTGGTCGGCGCCCTCGATCACGTGGTAGTTCGTGACGATGTGGCCGGTCTTGTCGATCACGAAGCCGGAGCCGAGCGCCTGCTGCGGCGCCACCGGCTGGTCGAACGGGAAGAGCGTCGGGTTGTCGTCGTTCAGGGTCGCCGTCGAGGTGATCTGGACGACCGCCGGAGCGGCGCGCGCGTAGATCTCGCCGACCGTGAGCGGCGCACCCGCGGCGACCTGGGCGGCGGCGGTGGGAACAGGGGAAGTCCTCACCACCGTAGTCGTGCCGCCGCCCAGGTCGCCGGTGATCGCTACGCCGCCGAGCGCAACCAGGCCGCCGAGGAGGGAGGCGGCGGCCAGTGCTGCGGCGCGGGAGAAGGCGCGACGGTTCACGTCACTCGTTGTACACAGGAGGCCTTAACGCCGATTAAGAGCGGCGTTAAGCCTGGGTTGCGACCGCCGCGGTTCGCTCCGCCTGCTCGCGGTCGGGCCCGAGCGCCTCGTCGAGCTTCGCGCGCAGCTCCCCGCTGGCGGCCAGCTCCTCGACGATGTCGGCCCCGCCGACGAGCTCGCCCTTGATGAACACCTGCGGGATCGTCGGCCAGCCCGAGAGCGCCGACAGCTCCTGCCGGATCTGCGGGTCGGGCAGGACGTCCACCGCGGTCACCGGCGCGCCCGCGTCGCGGAGCGCCCGCAGCGCCCGGTCCGAGTTCCCGCACATCACAAGCTGCGGCGTGCCCTTCATGAACACGCTCACCGGCTCGTTCTCGATGATCTCCTTGATCTGCTCGCGCAGCTCGCTCATGCCAGTCCTCTCGTCTTGATCCGGAGCTCGTGGATCGACCCGTCGCCGAGCGGCGCGGCGAGCGCCTCGTAGACGAGCCGGTGCTGCTCGACGAGCGAGAGCCCCTCGAAGCGGGCGCTCGCGATCGTCACCTGGAAGTGGTCGCCGCCGCCGGTCCGGTCCTCGACGGCGAGCTCGTCCGCGTCGGGGAAGGAGTCGCGCAGGAGGGCTTCCAGCGTCTGGGGGGCGGCCATGGGATCATCGTAGCCGTGGCGCGCCCGCGCTCCTTCCTCGTCTCCCTGCCCGAGCGGGCGCTGCGGGCGCTCGTGGGCGCGATCGGCGGCGCCGTGCACGAGACGGCCGAGGTCGTGCTGCCGCGCTTCGCCCGCCGCTCCCGCTTCTACGAGGCGACGGCGAAGAACATGCTCCGGATCGCGATCGAGCTCGTCGGCGGCGTCGAGCGGGACACGCCCGTGGGCGAGCCGGAGCCGGCCGCGCTGCTGAAGCGGAAGACGGCCGGCAACGTGGTCGAGCTGGGCTCGATCGCGGCGTTCGGCTTCTCGCCGCTCTGGCTCCTCGCGGCGGCGTCGGACGTGTCGCGCGGCTCGCGCGTCTACCTCGACGCGCTCACGAGCGAGCTGAAGAGCGCGGGCGTGCTCGCCGAGGGGACGCAGCTCGGTACGGTCGACGAGCTGCTCGGCGCGCTCGAGGGCACGTCCGGCACGACCGCGCGGCTCGTCGACCTGCCGCCGCTCGAGCTCGCCGAGCTGCGCCGATCGTTCGCCGAGCTGCGCGCGAGCGCTGCCGAGCTGCCCTCGCCGCAGGAGCTCGCGGCCGTGTACACGGGCCTGCAGCGGGCTGCGGCGCGCGAGCGGCGGCCGCTGCTCGAGGTCTCCGCCGGGATGGGGCTCGCGTTCCTCCTCTCCGCCCGCAGCGTCGGCCGTGAGCACCTCGTCGCGCCGTACCGGGAAGACTGGAAGCCGCTGCGCGAAGAGGGCTTCGCGGCGTACGCGACCCGGGTCTCGCTCCCGTACCGCACCGCGCTGGTCGAGCACTTCGACCCCGAGCGCGAGACGTGGACGGAGCGCGCCTTCGGCCGCCTCCGGCGCTGAGTCCTTACCCCGTTTTTACCTTCTGCGAGTACTTTTTCCGTGTGAAGCTCGCGCTCGCGACGGTGGCGGCCTTCGTCGCGCTCGGCGCGGCCGCACCCGCGCATGCCTCCACGCCGGTGCCGTGGTGCGGCTTCGACTCGTCCGGCGTCGACCGGCTTCCCGACGCGGCGCAGGCGTTCGCCGTCCACGTCGCGTACGTGCGCGCGACGGGAGCCCCCGACCGCTTCGCGGAGTGGGCGCCGCGGATCGTCGGCGACGTCGCCGCGATCGACGCCTGGTGGCGGCGCGAGGACCCCACCCGCACGCTCCGGTTCGACCTCTTCCCGTTTCCCGGCTGCGCGAGCGCCTTCGGCGCGCTCGACCTGACGAACGTCGCCCTCTCGCAGGAGCTCGGCGGCATCGGCAGCGCGTTCTCCGAGCTGCGCAACCTGCTCGCGTCCGAGGTCGGCTTCCAGGAGCTCGAGAAGACCTACCTCGTCTACTTCGACGGCGCGACCGGACAGGGCGGCAACGAGCAGGTCTGCGGTCAGGGCGCCACTCCCGGCTTCGTCTTCCCGGGCATCGCGATCGTCTACCTCGACGCCTGCGGGCTGTCGCAGCACGACTCGCGCCGCTCGGTCGTGGCCGTTCACGAGCTCGTCCACACTCTGGGCGCCGTCGACGACGCCGCGCCGAACGCCTGCCAGGACGGCCACGTCTGCGACGTCGCCAACGACCTCCTCACCGCGTCGCTCTCGGGGAACGAGCTCGAGACGCACGTCCTCGACGGCAACCGCGACGACTACTACGGCCACACCGGCCGCTGGACGGACGTCCGCAACTCTTTCTTCCTCGAGCGGCTCGACTCTCCCGACCGCACGCCGCCGGGGACACCGTCGCTCCTGCGCGCCGGCGACGACCCGAGCGGGCTGACCCGCTTCTCGTGGCGCGCCGTCGCCGACGACGTGGGGCCGGTCGCCTACCGCGTCTACCAGGACAGGCGCTTCATCCGCCAGACCAGCGCGACGTCGATCCTGCTCGGCTCGAATGCGGAAGGGAACACGCAGTACTCGGTGCGCGCAGTCGACGGGGTCGGGCGGCTGAGCCCGGTGGTGTCCGCGCGCTTCCGCGACGGGGTCGGGATGGTGACCGCCACCGGCCGGCTTGTACGGGACACCGTGCGGCCGCCGGCGATCGCGCGCGTCGCGGTCCGGCGGACGGCGGCGACGGTCGTGCTCTCGTGGCCGGCCGTGCGCGACGCCGGCGGGATCCGCAACTACCGCATCAAGAGCGCCGGCCGGACGTTCTTCGTCAGGAAGCCGGCGGTCGCGATCTCGCTGTCGCGCCTGCGCACGGCGGTCACGATCAACCCGGTCGACCGGGCCGGGAACGTCGGGCCGGCGACGGTCGTGCCGCTGCGGCGGCTGCGCTAGTTCACGTCGCTGCGGCGGTTGCACCGAGCGGAAGCCCCGGCTCGCCTGAAACGGACGTGTCTGGGGACAGTCCCCGGACATGTCCGGAACGGGCCGGATCGGAGGTCTTCGATAGATTCGAGGGCATGGCCGACGACTTCGGAACGCGATCGACCCTCACCGTCGGCGATCGCTC
>DATKBA010000177.1:0-25641 GCA_035514455.1 Gaiellaceae bacterium
GCCCGCGAGCGCCTCTGGTTACGTGTGCGCCGTCAGCGGCCCCGGACGGACTGGACACCGCCCAGCACGAGCACGGCCGCCGCGGAGAGCAGGACGATCGTCCCTCCGGGCGGGAGATCCGCGTAGTACGCCAGTACCAGCCCGCTGAGGACCGACGCGAGGCCGATCGCCATCGAGAGGAGCAGCGTCGAGCGCATGCTCCAGGCGACGCGGGACGCGGCGAGCACCGGCAGGACCATCAGCGCGGCGATCAGGAGGATGCCGACGATCCGCATCGAGAGAGCGATCGTTGTCGCCGCGAGCACGGCGAGCACGACGTTGAGCGCCGCGACCGGGACTCCCGAGACCCGCGCGCCCTCCTCGTCGAGCGCGACCGCCGCGAAGGCCCGGTACAGCAGCGCGATGGTGGCGAGGCCGCCGAGGCCGAGCACCGCGACGAGCGCGAGGTCGGTGCGCGTCGTCGTCAGGATCGAGCCGAACAGGAAGCCGAACAGGTCGACGTCGAGCGCGCCGGCGAGCGAGATCAGGACGACGCCCGCCGCGATGCCGGTGTAGAAGACCAGCGCCAGCGCCTGGTCCCCGGCGGCGTGCCGGCGACTGCGCAGCCACTCGATCGTGCCGGCGCCGCCGACGGACGCGACGAGCGCGGTGAGGACCGGCGGCAGGCCGAGGAGGTAGCCCGCCGCGACGCCGGCAAAGGCAACGTGGCCGATCCCGTCCCCGATCAGGCTGAGGTTGCGCTGCACGAGGAAGAAGCCGACCGCCGGCGCCAGCAGCCCGACCACCGCGCCGGTGGCGAACGCGAGCCGCATGAACTCGAGCTCAAGCATGTGTGTGCGAGGGGTCGTGCCACACCGCCGGGAGCTGCGCGGGCGGGCCGTCGAAGACGATGCCCCGCCGCACAAGCACCAGGCGTTCGACGAAGTGCTCGACCGCGCCGAACTCGTGCGAGACGTACAGGACCGTGACCGCCAGCTCGCGGTGGAGCCGGTCGAGCAGCTCCGCGAGCGCCTCCTGCGCCTCCACGTCGACGCCCGTCGTCGGCTCGTCCAGGACGAGGACGGCAGGCTGGGCGGCAAGCGCCTTCGCGATGAAGGCGCGCTGCTGCTGGCCTCCGGAGAGGGTCCGCAGCGGCTCGTCCGCCTGCTCGAAGAGCCCGACGCGGGCGATCGCCTCGTCGACGGCCGCGCGGTCGGCCCGCCGCAGGGGGCCGAGGAGGCGTCCTTGCGGGAGCCGCCCGGCCGCGACGACCTCCCGGACGGTCGCCGGTGCAGCGATTCCCAACCGGGCCCGCTGCGGCAGGTAAGCGACCGAGCGGGTGGAGAGCCGGTGCGCGGGCTCGCCGAGCAGAAGCACCTGCCCCGCCTGCGGCCGCTCGAGGCCGAGGATCAGGCGGATGAGCGTCGTCTTGCCGCCGCCGTTCGGGCCTGCGACGGCGACGAACTCGCCGGGGGCGACCGCGAGGTCGACGTCCGCGAGCACGATGCGGCCCGGCTCGTAGCCGAACGAGACGCCGTGCAACTCGACGGCTAGCTGCATCCGAGCCCCTTCCGGAGCGCCGCGAGGTTCGCACGCATGACCGAGAAGTAGTCCTCGCCTGCGGCGACCTCGTCGTCCGTCAGGCCCTCGAGCGGGTTCAGCACAGCCGTTTCGGCGCCGACCTCCCTGGCCACCGTCTGCGCGAGGCGCGGCGACACGAGCGTTTCGAAGAAGACGGTCGTCGCGCCGTGCTCCCGTACCTCCCGGATCACCTCCCGCAGCTGTCGCGGCGTCGCCTCTGCCTCGGGTCCGAGCCCGGCGAGCGGGACCTGCGCGAGGCCGTAGCGCGCGGCGAGGTAGCCGAACGCCGCGTGGCTCGTGACGAGCTCGCGGCGCGCACAGGTGCTGAGGCCGGCGCGGAGCTCCGCGTCCAGCCGGCCGAGTCGAGCCGCGAACCCCTCTGCTCGATCGGCGGCGCCGAGCTCGCGTCCGATCCGCCGTGCGATCGTCGCGTAGCGCACCGGATCGAGCCAGACGTGCGGGTCGCGCCCTTCCGCCTCCCTGTGCTCGTCCCCGCCCGCCTCGAGCAGGGGCAGGCCCACGAGGAGGTCGACCCCGCGCGCCCCGGTCGCTGCGATCGCGTCCTCCACTGCCGGCTGGAACCCTTCGCCGAGATAGAGGACGGCGGCGGCGTCCGCGACGCGCCGGACGTCGCGGGCGGACAGCTCGAGGTCGTGCGGCTCGACGCCCGGCGCGGTCAGGTTCTCCACGTGCGTGCCGGGGGGCGCGATCTCCGCTGCGGCGAAGGCCAGCGGATAGAAGGCCGCGACCACCGGGCGGCGCTCGTCGGTGCCGGCGCAACCCGCACCGGCGAGCAGGGCCGCTGTCGCAGCCGCGAGCGCGCGCCGCTTCACGCGCAGCGCCTGCAGGTGCCGTAGATGTCGAGCTCGTGGACGGCGGGGTGGAAGCCGTGCTTGCGGTGCAGCTCCGCGTCCGAGGGCGCGGCGCAGAGCTCCGTCTCCTCGACGCCGCCGCAGCTCGTGCAGACGAGGTGGTGGTGGTGGTCAGGCCGGCAGCGGACGTAGGTGTGCCGTCCCTCGCCGAGGAGCGGGTGGACGCCGCCGCTCGCGCGCAGCAGCTCGACCGTGCGGTAGGTCGTGGCCAGGCCGAGCCGGGGCTCGAGGCGGCGCGCGCGCTCGTGCAGCTCCGCGACCGTGAAGCTCCCGGCCGACTCGCCGACTGCGCGCAGGACGGCGCGCCGCTGCGCGGTCGCGCGGACGCCGTCCGGAAGGCTGAGCTCGTGCGCCATAGCCGCAACTCTAGCTGAAAACGATTCTCATTCTCAGGTGCGCCGACGCAACGTCCCGCGATATTCGGATAATGGAGCCGCGTGTACGCGAGGCTGACAGTGCTGCTCCTGCTCACCGGTGTCCTGGCGGCCGCCGCCACCGGCGCGAGCACGCCCCCGGGCCCGGCGGTCGTGTCGGCGTCCGCGCTCGGCGTCTCGGTGCTGGTCCCCGGCCAGCCGCCCTCGGTCGCCGCCGACTCGACGGCGCCGGGCCAGGTGTCCACCGGCGCGCTCGATGCCTTCGCCTATCCCGGCGACGGCTCGCTCGTGCGCACGGGCGCGCTCTCTTCGAGCGCCGCCGCGCGCGACGCGGGCACGGTCGGCGGCCAGGCGGTCGGCGACGTGCTCTCGGTCTCGCTCTTCAACGGGGAGATCACGGCCGAGAGCGTCGCCGTCAGGGCCCGCGCCTCCGCGACGGGTGCGGACGTGGCGGGCTCGCGCGTGACGAACCTGACCGTCTTCGGCGCTCCCGTCACGCCGGCGCCGAACCAGCGGCACGAGCTCGGGGACTGGGGTTACCTGATCGTGCTCGAGCAGGCGGCGGAGGCTCCTGTCGCGGAAGGCACGAGGTACGCGCACGGGACGAGCACGGCGCTCCACGTCGTGCTCACGGCCGAGCACGCCGGCCACCCCGCCGGCACCGAGATCCTCGTCGGGCGCGCCGAGGCCGCGGCGTCCAGCCGCGTCGCGCAGGTCCCGCCGCGGACGCCGCCGCCGCCCGACCGCCCCGCCGTCCCGCCGGCGAAGACGAGCAAGGCCAAGCCGAAGCCTTCGCCGCCCCGGGCGGTGCCGGGTCTCGGCGGGCCGACCTTCAGGACGCCGCCGCAGAACATCTCGGCGCCGCTCTCGCCGGACGGGTACGTCTTCCCGGTCTACGGCGACGTCTCGTTCGGGGACACCTGGCACGCTCCCCGGGCGACCACCGGGCTGCATCTCGGCACGGACGTCTTCGCTCCGCTCGGGGCGCCGATCCTCGCCGTCGCGGACGGGATCGTCTTCTCCGTCGGCTGGAACCGCCTCGGCGGCTGGCGGCTCTGGCTGCGCGACCGGCAGGGGAACCAGTTCTACTACGCACACCTCGCCGCCTACAGCCCGCTCGCGCGCGACGGCGCCGAGGTGAAGGCCGGCCAGGTCCTCGGCTTCAACGGCAGCAGCGGCGACGCCGAGGGAACGCCCTTCCACCTCCACTTCGAGATCCATCCGGTCGGGTTGCTCCCGCTCGGCTACGAGGACGGGGCGGTCAACCCGTACGACTACCTGACCGCGTGGCGGCGGCTCGAGGATGTCACGTTCTCGGTGGGCCGCGGCTGGGCGCCGCCCGTGCCGCCGAGCGCGACCGCGCCCCGTCCGGGAGCGCTCCTGCTCGGCTCGACGGACATCTCGAGCGCGAGCGGGCTCGAGCCCGGCTCGCTCGACCGTGCGCTCGTCGCCCCCGTCTCGGCCGAGGGCGACGGCGCACTGTTGACGTCGGGCTAGGGCCCCTCTACGCCGCGTCGTCCGAGCTCGTGCTGCCGCCCGGCGGCGTGTACGAGTAGTCGTCGGAGCTCTCGCCGGTGATCTTCTCCATCAGCCACTGGCGCGTCTGCGGGCCGGTCATCGGGTTGAAGAGGATCCCCGCCGTGATTCCGGCGAGCAGCAGCATCGTGTTGCGGGCGCCGTGGTCCTCCTTGCCCTGCATCCGGTCGGCGGCGCTGCGCAGCTCGTCGACGGCCTTCTTGAGGCTGTCCTGGATGTCCTTGTCGGTCGCCGCGCGCAGCGCGGTCGCCGACAGGTTGCGGTTACCGAGCAGCTCGGCGTAGACGTCCCGGGCGGCCTTGAAGGCCTCTTTCAGGTTGTCGTGCAGGTCGTCGTCGTGGAGCGCACGATCGACGTACGGCCGCATCGTGTCAGCGGTGTCGTACAGCTTTTCTTTCGTCTTGGCCATCCGGCCCGTCCTTTCGGTGTCTGGTTCGCTTCAGGTTGTTCTTGCCACCCGGCGGGCGCTGCAAACAGGCGCTACCGCCCGCCGGCCGCCGCCTGGCGGTGAGGCGACGCCGCCCGAACCCGCCGCGGCCCGCCCCGGCCGCGGAAGGCGTCGACGAAGACCTCCTCGACGTGGTCGACGAGCACGAACTCGAGCTCCTCCCGCGTCTCGGGCGGCAGCTCGTCGAGGTCGGCGGCGTTCTCGATCGGCAGGATCACGCGCTTCAGCCCGGCCCGCTGCGCCGCCAGCACCTTCTCGCGCACGCCGCCGATCGGGAGCACCTGCCCGGTGAGCGTGATCTCGCCGGTCATGCCGACGTCGTCGTCGACGGGCTCGCCCCGGATCAGCGAGGCGATCGCCGTCGCCATCGTGACGCCCGCCGAGGGGCCGTCCTTCGGCACCGCGCCGGCCGGAACGTGGATGTGCACGTCGTGCTCGGCGAACCAGTCCGGCGCCACCCCGAGCTCGTCGGTATGCGATCGCACCCACGAGAGCGCGGCTTGGGCCGATTCCTGCATCACCTCGCCGAGCTGGCCCGTGATGTTCAGCTTGCCCTTGCCGGGATACGCCGTCGCCTCGATGAAGAGCACGTCGCCGCCGACCGCCGTGTAGGCCAGCCCCGTCGCGACGCCCGGGTCGGCCGTGCGGCGGCGGGCCTCGGCGGAGAACTTGCGCGGCCCGAGCCACTCACGGACGCGCTCCTCGTCGACGCGGATCTTCTCTGCGTGCCCGCGCGCGACGAGCGTCGCCGCCTTCCGGCAGAGCGTCGCGATCTGCCGCTCCAGGTTGCGCACGCCCGCCTCGCGCGTGTACTCGCCGATCACGAGCCGCAGCGTGCGGTCGGGCAGGGCGATGCGGCTCTTCTTCAGCCCGTGCCCCTCCACTTGCTTCGGGACGAGGTAGCGCTTCGCGATCCCGAGCTTCTCGTCGTGCGTGTAGCCGGAGAGCTGGATCACGTCCATCCGGTCGAGCAGCGGCCCCGGGATCGTGTCCAGCGTGTTCGCGGTGCAGATGAAGAGCACCTTCGAGAGGTCGTAGGGGAGGTCGAGGTAATGGTCGCGAAAGTTCGAGTGCTGCTCGGGATCGAGCACCTCGAGCATCGCCGAGGCGGGGTCGCCGCGGAAGTCCGAGCCCATCTTGTCGATCTCGTCGATCAGGAAGACGGGATTCGACGACTCGGCGTCCCGGATCGCGCGCAGCACCGTCCCGGGCATCGCGCCGATGTAGGTGCGCCGGTGCCCGCGGATCTCCGACTCGTCGCGGACGCCGCCGACCGAGATCCGCGCGAACTTCCGCCCGAGCGCGCGCGCGATCGACTGGCCGAGCGAGGTCTTGCCGACGCCGGGCGGGCCGACGAAGCAGAGGATCGGGCCCGAGAGGTCGTTCTTCAGCTTCGAGACGGCGAGGTGCTCGATGATCCGCTCCTTCACCTTCTCGAGGTCGAAGTGGTCCTCGTCGAGGATCGCCTGCGCGTGCTCGAGGTCGAGGTCGTCCTCGGTCGACTCCCCCCACGGAAGCGAGAGGATCCAGTCGAGGTACGAGCGGATCACCCCGTACTCCGCCGCCGCGGGCGGCAGCCGGTCGAGCCGGCCCAGCTCGCGCCGCGCGGCCTGCTCGGCGTGCTCGGGCAGATGTTTCTGGTCGATCTGATCGCGCAGCTCCGCGATCTCGGCCTGGTGCTCGTCGCCCTCGCCGAGCTCCTCCTGGATCGCCTTCAGCTGCTGCCGGAGGAAGAACTCGCGCTGGCCCTTGTCGATCTCGCTCGCGACCTGCAACTGGATCTTCGAGCCGAGCTCCGACATCTCGACCTCGCGGCTCAAGATCAGCGAGACGGCCCGCAGCCGCTCCTCGACGTCGACGAGCTCGAGCAGCTCCTGGCGCTCCTCGGTCTTCAGGCGCAGGGTCGACGCGACGAGGTGGCAGAGCGCGCTCGGGTCGTCGACGTTCGTGGCGGCGAGCTGCAGCTCCTCGGGGAGGTACGGCGTCATCCCGATGATCTGCTCGAACTGCTGCTGCACGTTCCGGGTGAGCGCCTCGACCTCGGGCGACCTCGGGAGGACGTCCGGCAGGTCCTCGAGCTCGCCGAGCAGGTACGGCTCGTCCTGCACCGGCTCCACCAGCCGGACGCGCTGCAGGCCCTGGACGAGGATCCGCAGCGTCCCGTCGGGGACCTTGATCATCTTGTGGACGATCGCGACCGTGCCGACGCGGTGGAGGTCGTCCCAGCCCGGCGGGTCGGTCTCGTCGTCGCGGACGGTGAAGAGCGCGAGCATCCGCTCGCCCGAGACGACGTCGTCGATCAGCCGGACCGAGCGCTCCTGGCCGACCGCGAGCGGCGTCATCGACTCCGGGAAGACCACGGTGTCCTTCAGCGGCAGGACGGGCAGCCGCAGGCGGTCTGACGCCGTCTCGCTCATCCCGGCCCGCGCACGACGATCGCGACGTGGCTCCCGCGCGGCGCCCGCTGCGCGATCGGCAGCGTGATCCGGAGCATGCCCGCCTCGTACGACGCCTCCGCCGACTTCGTGTCGATATCCCGTCCGAGCGCGACGCTGCGCTCGAAGCGGCCGTAATCGATCTCGGCCTGCTGGTAGACCTGGCCGGCGACGCGCGGGCGCTGGCGCTCCCCGGTGACCGTCATCGCGCGGTCGGCGACGGTGATCTCGATCGACTCGGGGTCGACGCCGGCGAGCTCGACGACCACGACGAGCTGGGCGGGGTCCTCGGTGAGGAAGCAGTCGACGGCCGGCCGGAAGCCGGAGCGCATCCCGGAGAAGCGCGGCACCTGCCAGAGGTCGGCGAAGAGCTCCTCGATCTCGCCCTGCAGGCGGTCGATGTCGCGTCGCGCCATGGAGTGAGGTTACCCCTCGCGCTACCATCGCACGCATGGCGCCCGTCCGGCGGATTCTCAGGCTCGCCGGCGTCGCGCTCGGGCTCGCGACCTACGTCTGGATCGCCGCAGTCCGGGCGGTGCCGGCGGTGAAGCGGCGGAAGGCGCGGCGCCAGGAGGCACGCTCGTAGGTGTCGAAACTCAGGTGTCGGGGAACCGGCCCACGATGCTGCTTCCGCTCCTCCGCCTCGGCGCCGTGGTCGTCGTCGCGCTCGCGGCCGCCGTGCCGACGGCCGGCGCGGCGCCTGGCGTCCGGTTCGGGATCCAGGACGACGCCTGGCTCAGCCACGGCGCCGGCACGCTCGACGAGCGGCTCGAGCGGCTGCAGCGGCTGGGCGTCGACGTCGTCCGCTTCAACCTTCACTGGGACCGGATCGAGGTGGAGCGGGGGGCTCCCGACTGGGAGGACAGCGACCGCGTGCTCAGCGGCCTGCGTGCCCGCGGCATCCCCGCGGTCGTCGGCCTCGTCGGCGCGCCCAGGTGGGCGAACGGGGGCCGCACGCCGAACTTCGCCCCCGGCGCGGCCGCGTTCGCCGGCTTCGCCCGCGCGGCGGCGACGCGGTACCGCTGGGTGAACCAGTGGCTCGTCTGGAACGAGCCGAACCAGGCGCGCTGGCTCCGGCCGACGACGGCGCGGACGTACGTCCGCCAGCTGCTGAACCCCGCTTACGCGGCGATCCACGCCGTCAACCCGCGCGCGCAGGTCGGGGGCGGCGTCACCGCGCCGCGGGGCGGCAGCAACGGCGTCTCCCCGGTCGCGTGGATCCGCGGGATGCGCGCCGCCGGAGCGCGACTCGACGCCTACGCGCACCACCCGTATCCCTCCAGTCCCCGCGACACGCCCTTCACGGGCGGCTGCGCCCATTGCACGACGATCACGATGGCCACGCTGGATCGGCTGCTGGGCGAGGTCGGCCGCGCGTTCGGGACGAAGAAGCGCATCTGGCTGACCGAGTACGGCTACCAGACGGGCGCCTACGGCGTCACGCAGCAGCGTCAGGCCGAGCTGATCGGCCAGGCTGCGCTCCGCGTCTACCGCGCCCCGCGCGTCGACATGCTGATCCACTACCTCGTCAAGGACGAGCCGGAGGCGCACCGCTTCCAGAGCGGCCTCTATACGATCGCGGGCCGGCCGAAGCTGGCGGCGCTCGCGTTTCCGCTCCCGCTCGCGCAGGCCGGCCGCAGCAGCGGCAAGCTCGTGTTGTGGGGCCAGGTGCGGCCGCGCACCGGCAAGCAGCGCTTCCGCGTCCAGGTCCGCAGCGGCGGCGCCTGGCGCTTCAGCGGCGGCTACCGGACCACGAACGCGCGCGGCTTCTTCAGCGCGGCCGTGGTCGCCGCCCCTGGGACGCGGGTGCGCATCTACTCGCCGCAGGACCGCGCCTACAGCGCGTCCATGCCCGTCCGTTAGCTCAGCAGGACGTAGACGACGATCGCCGCGCCGACCGCAAGCGCGAGCCACGCGAGGCGCATGACGCGGAACGCGCGTCCTTCGCCGGGGCCGGGGCCGGGCTCGGGCGTGTAGGGATCGAGCGGCGGCGCCGGCTGGCGCGGCAGCTCGTCCTCGCCCTCGAGCACCTGCGGGTCGTGCTGGACCTCTCGCTCCGTCATCACCCTTCTTATGTGCCCGCGGCCGCGTTCCCAACCATCGGGCTTGGGCAGGGCAGTAGCATCGGCCCGGCATGAAGGCGAAGGGACTGATCGCGGCGGGCGGCGAGGCGACGCGGCTCGGGGAGCTGACGCGTGTCGTCAACAAGCACCTGCTCCCGGTGGGCGCGTGGCCGATGATCTACTACCCGCTCCAGCTGCTCCAGCTCGCGGGCGTCGAGCACGTCCTGATCGTCACCGGCCAGGGCCACGCGGGCCAGCTGATCGACCTGCTCGGGAACGGCCGCCTCGGCGAGCGCGGCGGCTCGGCGCCGCTCTTCGACCTGGATCTGACCTACAAGGTGCAGGTGGAGGCCGGCGGGATCGCGCAGGTCGTCGGGATGGCCGAGAGCTTCGCCGGCGACGACGACCTCGTCGTCTGCCTCGGCGACAACATCTTCGAGTACGCAGAGACGGCCGCGATCCAGGCGTTCGTCGAGGGGGACGACGGGGCGGCGGTGTTCGTGAAGGAGGTGCCCGACCCGGAGCGCTTCGGCGTCGTCGTCTACGGCGAGGACGGGCGCGTCGTGGACGTCGTCGAGAAGGCGGGCGTCGTCGACATGCGCTACGACGCGCCGCCGTCGAGCGACGCGGTCGTCGGCCTCTACTGCTACTCGCCGGACGTCTTCGACGTGATCCGCGGTCTCGAGCCCTCCTCCCGCGGCGAGCTCGAGATCACCGACGTCAACCGCCACTACGCGGAGCAGAACCGGCTCGCGCATCACCGGGTGACGGGCTGGTGGGAGGACGCCGGGACGCAGGAGTCGCTGCCGGAGATCGGCGCGCTGATCGCCCGCACCGGCGTGAACAAGCTCGCATGATCGAGGGGCTGCTCCGGATCCCACTGCGCCGGTTCGAGGACGAGCGCGGCTGGTTCGTCGAGCTGCGGCGCGAGAGCGTCCTCCCGAAGCCGACGCGCCAGACCAACCTCTCCTTCTCGCGCAAGGGCGTGATCCGCGGCCTCCACTACCACGAGCGCGGCCAGGACGACCTCTTCGTCTGCCTCCAGGGCACGGCGCGCGTCGTCGTCCTCGACCGCGAGTCCGGCGAGACGTTCGCGGAGGACATCGGCGACGAGAACCCGGTCGCGATCTACGTTCCGGGGCACCACGCCCACGGCTTCGAGGCGCTCACGGACCTCCTCTTCTGCTACCACGTGACCGAGGAGTACGACCCGGACGAGCCGGACGAGCACGGGCTCTGCTGGCAGGACGAGCGCGTACGGCACCTCTGGAGCACGCCGGAGCCGATCCTGTCGCCGCGGGACCTCGAGGCGTGTACCTAGTCACAGGCGCGGGCGGACAGCTCGGCCACGCGCTCGTTCAGGAGCTCGCAGGGGAGGACGTCGTCGCGCTCGCTCACGCCGACTGGGACGTCTCGCTGCCGCCTCCGCCGGGGCTCGCCCCCGACATCGTCCTCCACGCGGCTGCCTGGACGGACGTCGACGGCGCCGAGGCGGATCCGCAAGGGGCGGCTGCGGTCAACGTCGGCGGCACGGCGAACGTCGCCGCGCTCGGCGCGCCACTCGTCTACTACTCGACCGACTACGTCTTCGACGGGCGCAAGCGCGAGCCGTACGTCGAGTCGGACGGGCCGAGCCCGCAGTCCGCGTACGGCCGCTCGAAGCTGCACGGCGAGGCGGCCGCGGGCGAACGGGCGTGGATCGTCCGCTCCTCCTGGCTCTTCGGGCCGACCGGGAACAACTTCGTCCGGACGATGCTCCGCCTTGGCGCCGAGCGGGACGAGGTGGCGGTGGTCGACGACCAGCGCGGCTCGCCCACCTACGTCGGCCACCTCGCCGCGGCGACGCGACGCGTGCTCGAGCTCCCGCACGGGACCTACCACGTGGCCGCGGGCGGCGACGCGACGTGGGCCGAGCTCGCCGAGGCGATCTTCGAGGAGGCGGGCCTCGGCACCAGGGTCCGGCGGATTACGACTGCGGAGCTCGGCAGGCCCGCCCCGCGTCCCGCCTACTCCGTCCTCCGCAGCGAGAAGGGCGCGCCCGAGCTCCCGCACTGGCGCGAGGGGCTGCGCGAGTGCCTCGCCCGGCTGGAGTAGGAATCGCCCGGACCGGGCAGGACGATCCGACATGACCGTCTTCCTCGTCATCCTGCTGCTCGTCGCGATCGTGTTCGGGCTCGGCACCGCGCTCGAGGTGGCGTTCTGGACGCTGCTGATCGCAGCGGCCGTGATCGTCGGCCTCGGCCTGCTCGCCCGCAACATGCTCAGCCGCGGCTGAACCGCACGCGCGCGTCCCGCGAAGGAGAATCGTGCGGATGGCGCGGTACTCGTTCCTGACCACCTGGGCGCTGGCCGCTCCGATCGACGACGTCTGGCGGGCGATCCACGACACCGAGCGCTGGCCGGAGTGGTGGCCCGGCGTGAAAGCTGCGGAGCGGCTGCGAGGCGGCGCCGGCCCCGACGACGGCGTGGGCTCCGTGCACCGCTACGTCTGGCGGAGCCGGCTCCCGTACGACATCGAGTTCCGGATGGAGACGACCAGGGTGGAGCGCCCGCACCTGCTCGAGGGCGAGGCGGACGGCAACCTTCGCGGCACCGGCTGCTGGCGGCTCTGGGAGGGCGGCGGCGCGACCGCGGTCACCTACGAGTGGCGGGTCGAAACGACGATCCCGTGGATGAACGCGATCGCGCCCGTCGGCCGGCCGGTCTTCCACTGGAGCCACGACCACGTGATGCGGAACGGCGGGCGCGGGCTCGCCGAGCTCCTCGCCGCGCCGCTCCTGATCAACTCGTAACAGGTCGCCGGTACGCTTCCCGGCCGATGCGCGTGCTCGTCACCGGCGGAGCCGGGTTCATCGGCTCCCACTTCGCGAAGCGCCTCCTGGCCTCGGGCGACGACGTGCGCGTGCTCGACAAGCTGACGTACTCCGGCAACCCGGCGAACCTCGAAGGTCTCGACGTCGAACGGTTTCTTGGAGACGAGTACGACATTTGCAACGCGACTGCGGTCGCGGAGGCCGCTGCGGGATGCGACGCGATCGTCAACCTCGCCGCTGAGACGCACGTCGACCGCTCGATCCTCGGTGCGGTCGACTTCGGCCGGACCGAGTTCTTCGGCACGCAGGTCCTGCTCGAGGAGGTGCGTCGCACGGGTGCCCGCTTCGTCCAGGTCTCGACCGACGAGGTCTACGGCGACCTCGCCGGCGGCGGCTCGGCGACGGAGACCGACCCGATCAAGCCCTCGAGCCCGTACAGCGTCGCGAAGGCCGCGGGCGATCTCCACATCCCCGCCTACGCCCGGACGTTCGGGGTCGATGCGTCGATCACGCGCGGCTCGAACACCTACGGGCCGAACCAGTACCCCGAGAAGCTGATCCCGCTGATGACGACGAACGCACTCGACGGGCAGCCCCTCCCGGTCTACGGCGACGGCAGGCAGATCCGCGACTGGCTCTGGGTCGAAGATCACTGCTCGGGCATCGAACTCGTGCTCCGCGAGGGCGCGGCCGGGGAGGTCTACAACGTCGGCGGGGACGACGAGCGCGAGAACGTCGAGATCGTTGCGCGGATCCTCGAGCTCACCGGTGCCGACAGCTCTCTCGTGCGCCACGTCGAGGATCGGGCCGGGCACGACCGTCGCTACTCCCTCGACACGACCAAGCTTCGCTCCCTCGGCTGGGCGCCCGGGAAGCCCTTCGAGGACGGGATCGCGGAGACGGTCGCCTGGTATCGGGAGAACCGCAGCTGGTGGGTCCCGATCAAGTCCGGGGAGTACCGCGAGTACTACGAGAAGCAGTACGCCGCCCGCCTCGCCGGCTCGTAGCGCCCCGCTTGCATGAGTTGAAGGTTCGGTAAAGAAGCCCGGGTGCAGGAGATTCTTCCGCTAGCCTCGACGCGGCGGGTCACAACGATGCGGCGCACGCTCTTCGCTCTCACCTGTCTCACGCTCGCGCTCGCGGCTTCCGCGCCCGCAGGTCCCCGCGCGCCCGCTCCCGCGGCGCCGGCCGCCGTCACGGCGACGACGTTCGTCGTCAGCGGCCGCGGCTGGGGCCACGGCGTCGGCATGAGCCAGTACGGCGCGCTCGGCTTCGCGAACGACGGCTGGACGTACGACCGGATCCTCGCGCACTACTACAGCGGCGCCGAGCTCGGCCCGGCCGGCGTCGCCCGCGTGCGTGTGCTCGTCGCGGAGTCGCAGCCGACCGTGACCGTCCGCTCGACGGTGCCGTTCCGCGTGCGCGACGTGTTCGGCAAGACCTACCCGCTCGCCGCGGGCGAGGTCGTGCTTGGGCCGAAGCTGCGCGTGACCGTCAACGGCGCGCCGACCGATCTGACCGGCCCCGTCCTCTTCCTCCCGGGCAGCGCGCCGCTCGAGCTCGACCGGCCCTACCGGGGCCAGATCGAGGTGGCGGCCGCCGGACAGCGGCTGAACGCGATCAACGTCGTCGGGCTGGAGCAGTACCTCTTCGGCGTCGTCCCGCGGGAGATGCCGAGCGAGTGGCCCGAGGAGGCGCTGAAGGCGCAGGCCGTCGCCGCGCGCTCGTACGCGCTCAACCGCCGCGTTGGCGGCAAGGGCTTCGACCTCTACGCCGACGTGCGCAGCCAGGTCTACGGCGGCATGGCCGGCGAGCATCCCCGTGCCACCGCTGCGATCCAGGCCACCGCGGGCCAGGTGCTCCTGTGGGAGGGCAGGCCGATCGACGCGCTCTTCCACTCGACCTCCGGCGGCGCGACGGCGGACGTCGAAGAGGTCTTCGGCAAGCCGGTGCCGTACCTCGTCGGCGTCGAGGACCCGCACAGCGCCCTTTCGCCGGTGCACCGCTGGGGCCCGACGCCCGTCGCGGAGACCGTCGTACGCAGGGGGTTCAAGCTGCGCGCGCCTGTGAAGGCGCTGAAGCTGACGCGTGCCCCGTCCGGCCGGGTCGCGACCGTCCAGGCCGTGACCGCGACGGGCTCGACGAAGGTCAGCGGCGCGACGCTCCGCTTCGCCGCCGGGCTGCGCTCGACCTGGATCACGCAGCTGGCCTCGCTGTCCCTCACGCGCCCGGGCGGGCCTGCCGTCTACGGCAAGCCGCTGACGATCACCGGCAAGGCGGTGGGGCTCAAGGGCGCAGTCCTCTCGGAGCGCGTCGGCGGCACCTGGAAGCCGGTGGGTAAGCCGGGCGTCGCGTTCACGGTCAAGCGCAAGCTGCTCGCGCCCGCGACCTTCCGGCTCTCCGCAGGCAAGGTGCCCGGGCCTGTGCTCAAGGTCCCCGTGGCGCCGCTCGTGACCGCGCGCGTGGCCCAGAGGAGCGTCAGCGGGACCGTGGCGCCCCTCGCCCCGGGCACGACCGTCGAGCTGCAGCTCGAGAGCGAGCGCGGCTGGTCGACGGTCGCGGAGACGACGACCGGCGAGGCCGGTGAGTACACGGCGGCGGCGGCCGGGCCGGGGCGCTATCGGGTCCGCGTCGCGCCCGCGAACGGCTTCGCCCAGGGGCTGTCCGCGCCGATCGAGCTGCCGTGAAACTGCTCGCGCTCGCCGCTCTCGCGGCGGCGCTCGCCGCGCCGTCGGCGGAGGCCGCCCGCTACGCCGTCGGCGTCCGGTCGGTCGAGGACCTGCCGCGCCTGCGCGCTGCGCTGCCCGGCGCCGAGAGCCTCGCACCCATCCCCGCGCTCGTCGTCGAGCGCGGGTCGCCCCCACGGCTAGGTGACCTCCCGGGCGCGACGTACGTGGAGCGGCTGGGGGCGCGGCGCGTCACGGCGGCCGTGCCGAACGACCCGCTCGTACCGCGCCAGTGGCACCTCGAGGCGACGCGGGCGTACGACTTCTGGGACGCGATCCCGCTGCTGCCGCCCGTCCGGGTGGCGGTGATCGACTCCGGCATCGACGGCACCCACCCCGAGCTGGCGCCGAGGATCGTCGGCTCCAGGAGCTTCGTGGGCGGCTCCGCGCGGGTCGACGAGGAGGGGCACGGCACGTTCGTTGCGGGAGTGATCGCGGCGACCGTCAACAATGCCCAGGGGATCGCCGGCATGGCGCCGTCGGCGGAGCTGCTCGTCGCGAAGGTGGTCGACGGCGACGACCTGATCGACGTCGAGGCCGAGGTCCGGGCGATCCGCTGGGCGGTGCAGAACGGGGCGCGCGTGATCAACATGAGCCTGGGAGGCCCCCGCGACCCGCGCGACTCGAGCCGCGACGCGTACTCCCCGCTCGAGGCCGCCGCGATCGGCTGGGCGCACGGCAAGGGCGTGGTCGTCGTCGCCGCCGTGGGCAACAACACCGATACGCCGCCGCGGCCGTGGCCCTACGCCAGCTATCCCGCCGCGCTGCCGCACGTGCTCGGCGTCAGCGCCCTGGCGCGAGACGGGTCGGTGCCGGTCTTCTCGCACCGTGACCGGATCTACAACGACATCGCCGCGCCGGGGACGGGGATCGTCTCGACGTTCCCGCTCGCCCTCACGGCGCAGGCCAAGGAGTGCCCGGAGCAGGGGTTCTCGATCTGCGCCGGGGAGGGCTTCGAGGACTTTCGCCGGGGACAGGGAACGTCGTTCGCGGCGCCGCAGGTCAGCGCCGCCGCGGCGGTCCTGATCGCAGTCCGGCCGGGCTTGCGGCCCGAGCAGGTGACCGCCCTGCTGACGCGGAGCGCGCGCGACGTCAGCGCTGCGACGGGGTGCCGGATCTGCGCGCCCCAGCGGGACGCCCTCACGGGGTGGGGCCGGCTGGACGTGACCGCCGCGCTGCGCCAGCTCACGGCGGGCCAGATCCCGCCCAGGGACGGCTTCGAGCCCAACGACGACGCGGGCGACCAGGCCGCGGTGCTCTGGGGGCAGACGCGCCGGCTCGACGCGACGCTCGACTTCTGGGACGACCAGAACGACGTCTACGCGATCAAGCTGCGGCGCGGGCAGCCCGTGTACGTGAGCGTGCGCGGGCCCACCGGCTACGACACGAACCTGATCCTCTGGAAGCCGGGCACGAAGAGCGTCGACGACCTCGCCTCGCTCGACCTCGTGGCCAAGCAGTCGGCGCGCCCGGGCCCACGCGAGCACCTCTCCTACCGCGCCCAGAAGGCCGGCTGGCACTACGTGCAGGTGAAGCTCGGCTCCCGCGGCGCGGGCAAGTACCGGCTCGTGATCGTCAAGGCCTAGCCGCCGCGCCCGCCGTCCCGGGGAGGCTCGTGCCACTGTGTCACAAGGCGCTCGTCGCGCTGCGCGTCGCGGAGGCGCTCGAGGGCGATCGGCGTGTCGACGGCGCGCCAGGAGAGAAGGAAAGCCGCGGCGACGTCCCGCTGCGCCTGCCGGACGGCCGCGCGGCGCTCGCGCCGGAGCCGCTCGAGGCCGGCGAGCCTGCGCACGAGCTCGTAGCTCGGTCGGCGGAAACCGCCGTTTTCCAGCGCAGACCCGACCGCCCGCCACGTCGCCGCGTACGAGTCGTCCTCTCGGTAGAGCATGCCGACGAGCTCGCGGACGAGACGGTCGTTCGGTTGGATGGCGAAGCGCACCTTGCCACTGTGGCGCCCCACGCGGGGGCGCGAGTCACAGTTTCGTCACGTCAACGTGACGAAAGAGCGCTTGTGACACAGTGTCACTAAGCGCTCTAGGCGTTCTCGAGCAGCTCCTCGTCGGGGACCTCGCGGAGGACGCGCGCGGGGTTTCCGACGACGACTGTCCGGGGCGGGACGTCCTTCGTCACGACCGCGCCGGCGCCGACGAAGGCCTCCTCGCCAATCTCGACTCCCGGGCAGAGGATCGCGCCGCCGCCGATCCGGGCGCCGCGGCGGATCGTCGGGCCGACGACGTTGCCGAAGCGCTTCTCGGTCCGCCCCATCCAGTTGTCGTTCGTCGTGACGACGCAGGGGGCGATGAAGACGTGCTCCTCGAGCGTCGAGTACGCCGTGATGTAGGCGTCGGCCTGAATCTTCGTCATCGCCCCGATCGTGGTGTCGTTCTCGACGAGGGAGCCGCGGCCGACGACGACGTCGTCGCCGATCTCGACGCGCTCGCGTACGCAGGACTGGTCGCCGAGGATCACGCGCGCGCCGACCGTCGTGCCGGCGAAGACGATCGCGCCGGTGGAGACGATCGTGCCGTCTCCGAGCACGGCCGGCGGCAGCGGCTCGCGCTTGGCGGTCGAGCGTGGCGACAGCGTCGGCTGCTTGCCGACGACGGCGCCCTCCAGCACCTGTACGCCCTCGCCGAGGACGGTCCCCTCGTACACCGTCGCGGTCGGGTGGATCTCAGCCACGCAGGCTCTCCGTCAGCCGGTCGAGCGCGCGGACGACCATCGCGCCGTCGGCGGCCACGCTGTGCCGGTCGCCCTCGCCCGCGATCAGGTCGAGGAACGCCTGGCACTCGAGCCGCAGCGGCTCGGCCGTGTCGATCTTCGGGATGTGGATGTCGCCCGTGCGCGTCTGCCACTCGCCGTAGGCCTCCGCCTGCCGCCACGGGCCCTTCTCGTAGACGGTCACCTTCCGCTCGAGCTCCATGTCGTCGAAGACGACCATCTTCTCGCGGCCGACGACGGTCATCTTCCGCATCTTGTGCGGATCGAGCCACGAGAGGTGCATGTGCGCGATCTTCCCGGAGGGGAAACGCAGGTAGCAGAAGACGACGTCCTCGACGCCGTCGGTGAGGAAGTCCCGGCCGTGCGCCGCCACCTCGACCGGGTCCTCGCCGATCAGCCAGAGGATCACCGAGAGGTCGTGGACGCCGAGCGACCAGAGCGCGTTTTCGTTCGTGCGCACAATCCCGAGGTTCTGCCGGTTCGTGTAGACGCAGAGCACGTCGCCGAGCTCGCCCGCGTCGACGAGCTCCTTCAGCTTCCGCACGCCGGGGTGGTAGAGGAGCAGGTGGCCGGGCATCAGCACGAGGTCGCGCTCCGCCGCGATTCCGACCAGCTCGTCCATCTCCGCCCCCTTCATCGCCGGCGGCTTCTCGACGAGGACGTGCTTGCCGGCCTCCAGCGCGCGCTTCGCGAGCGCGTAGTGGGTGGGGACGGGCGTCGCGATCACGACCGCGTCGAGAGACGGGTCGGCGAGCAGCTCGTCGATCTCGCCGGTTACCGTCGCGCGCGGGTAGCGGGACGCGTAGGCGGTGCGGTTATCCCCGTCTAGGTCGCAGAGCCACGCCAGCTCGGCCAGGTGGTCGAAGTTCCGCGCCAGGTTCGGGCCCCAGTAGCCGAGCCCGACGATGCCGACGCGCGTCACGGGGTCACAGCTTCCAGACCGTGTCGCTCGTCCGGCCCCGCTCGCCGGTCGCATTGCGGAAGTCGACGATCACGGCGCCGCGGTCGACCAGCGCCTCGTAGTCGATCCCGGCGTGGTTGGTCACGATCGCGACGCAGTCGAACCGCTCCGGCTCGAGCGGGACCGAGGAGAGCCCGTACGCGGGCAGCTGCGGAACGTGCGGGTCGTGGTAGGAGACGTTGGAGCCGCCGGCCAGGAGCAGATCGATCAGCTTCAGGGCCGGGCTCTCGCGCATGTCGCCGATCCCTGGCTTGTACGCGACGCCGAGGACGAGCACGTTCGCGCTCGAGAGCGACAGCCCCTTGCCGTGGTTCAGCGCCTGCGAGATCAGCGAGCGGCAGTAGTAGGGCATGTTCTCGTTCACTTTC
The DNA here is from genome assembly GCA_035514455.1 of Gaiellaceae bacterium. Lineage (GTDB taxonomy): Bacteria > Actinomycetota > Thermoleophilia > Gaiellales > Gaiellaceae > Gaiellasilicea. The sequence goes on from DATKBA010000177.1 coordinate 18,878, forward strand.
CCGGCCAGCTCGATGAACTCGGTGTAGAAGTCGTACTCCCGCGCCTTCCAGGTCAGGTAGAAGGGGTCGATCGGGATGCAGTGGCCGCCGAGGCCCGGCCCCGGCTTGAAGCTCATGAACCCGAACGGCTTCGTCGCGGCCGCCTCGACCACCTCCCAGAAGTCGATCTTCATCCGCTCGCAGAGCTGCGCGAGCTCGTTCACGAGCGCGATGTTGACCGAGCGGAAGATGTTCTCGAGCAGCTTCGTCAGCTCCGCCGACTCGGGCGAGGTGACGCGGTGCACCGTGTCGACCGCCCCCTCGTAGAGGGCTGCGGCCCGGTCGGTGCAGGCCTCCGTGATCCCGCCCACGACCTTGGGCACGTTCTTCGTCGTCCAGTCCTCGCGGCCGGGGTCGACCCGTTCCGGCGAGAAGGCGAGGTTGAAGTCCTCGCCCACGCGCAGCCCGGACGCCTCCAACCGCGGCAGGATCTCCTCCCGCGTCGTGCCGGGATACGTGGTCGACTCGAGCACGACGAGGTGGCCGGCGCGCAGCCGCTTCGCGATCTCCTCGGTGGCGCCGTTCACGATCGAGAGGTCAGGCTCGCGCTGCTTCGACAGCGGCGTCGGCAGCGCGATCAGGATCGCGTCCGCGTCGCGGAGCTCGTCGTAGTCGGTCGTCGCCCGCAGCCCGTGGTCGCGGACGAGCCGCCCGAGCACCTCCGAAGGGACGTCCTCGATGTAGCTGTCGCCCGCGTTCAGGCGGTCGACGCGCTCCGCGTCGTGGTCGACGAGGAGCACGCTGCGGCCCGCCTCGGCGAACACCTGGGCGAGCGGCACGCCGACGTAGCCGGCTCCGACGATGGCGACGTCGGTCATACGGCGCGTAAGGGTACAGAGGCGGGCACTCGATGATTGAACCTGCGGTGAGTGGGAAGGCGTACTGAAACGACAGAAAGGGGTCAAGCATGGACCGCCACGAGCAGAAGGGCGCTGTCGTCGCGGACGTCTGGACGTTCCGCACCACCGAGCCGCTCGGCGACATCGACATCACCGGCTTCTCGGTCGAGGCGACCGACGGCGGCATCGGCAAGATCGACGAGGCCACCTTCGACGCCGGCGCGAGCCACCTCGTGATCGACACCGGCTCGTGGATCTTCGGCAAGAAGGTGCTGCTTCCGGCCGGCATCGTCGACCGGATCGAACCGGAGAGCGAGACCGTCTTCGTGAACCGGTCGAAGGACGAGATCAAGGCCGCCCCGGAGTGGGACGAGTCGCGCGGGACGGCCGACGAGGCCTACCGCAGCGACCTCGGCGCCTACTACGGCGACCTCTAGCTTCCCCATCCGCCCGGCCCGTCCATGGGGGACGGGCCGGGCGGGACCGCGGCTACACTCCCGGCCGCGGGCCGTTAGCTCAGCTGGTAGAGCAGGGGACTCTTAATCCCAAGGTCGAAGGTTCGATCCCTTCACGGCCCATGCTTTTTGGCGCAAGATCGAAAATCCGCGGGAGCGGATTTTCGATCGCGCAAGACCCCTGAAGGGGGCCGCTTCGCGGCCCCGCCTGCTGTGGAAAGAGCGTCTGCGTTAGGTCCCGCTGACGCAGCGACCGTGTCCAATTGGGAGTCGAGGGCACGAAGTGGGCGGGCGCGCTAACTTTTTGCCGCCGATGTCCTCGACTCCCGCCACGCCGGACGAGCTCGACTCGATCCTGCGCCACGTCGGCGACGGGATCACCGCGCAGGGGCCTGACGGCCGGCTCGTCTACGCGAACGACGCCGCCGCCCGGCTCTGCGGGCTCGAGTCGGCGCAGGAGATGCTCCGGCTCAGCTCGGCCGAGCTGCTGGAGCGGTTCGAGATCATCGGCGAGGACCACGAGCCGCTGCCGCTCGAAGCGCTGCCGAACCGGCGCGCGTTCGTCGAGCGCACGCCGCAGGAGGGAGTGCTCGGCTACCGGATCCTCCCCGGCGGCGACGAGCGCTGGTCGGTGCTCCGGTCGACGCCGATGCTGGGCGCCGACGGCGAGCCCCAGCTCGTGATCAACGTCTTCCACGACATCACCAAGGAGCGGGCCGCCGAGGAGCGGATTCACTTCCTCGCCGAGGCAAGCACGCTCCTCTCCTCGTCGCTCGACTACGAGGCCACCCTCGCCGACCTCGCCCGCCTGCTGGTCCCGCGCGTCGCGGACTACTGCATCGTCGACTCGATCGACGAGGACGGGAGGCTGCGCCAGGTCGTGATCTCCCACCGCGACGAGGCGCGGGAGCAGCTGCTGCGCGAGCTGCGGCGGCGCTACCCGCCCGAGGAGAACGAGCAGCACCCGGTGTCGCTCGTGATGAGGACGCGCGAGCCCTTCCTGATCGAGGACGCGCGGGCCGGCGGGCTCGAGCGTGCGGCCGTCGACGAGGAGCACCTCGCGCTCTACCGCGCGCTCGACGCGACCTCGTACATCGTCGTGCCGCTCGAGGCGCGTGGGCGGCTGATCGGGACGATCTCGCTCGGAACCGGCGAGTCGCACCGGCGGTTCGGGCCGCTCGAGCTCGAGCTCGCGCACGAGATCGCGCGCCGCGCAGCGCTCGCGATCGACAACGCGCTCCTCTTCGGCGCGGCCCAGCACTCGTACGCGCAGCTCGACACGCTGCTCGTCTCCGCGCCGGTCGGGATCGGCTTCTGGGACCGCGAGCTCCGCTACGTGCGTGTCAACGACGCGCTCGCGGCGATCAATGGGCTACCGCCTGGGGAGCACGTGGGGCGCACGCTCGACGAGGTCGTCGGCGAGCTCGCGCCCGTGCTGGTGCCGCTCTACCGCCGCGTGCTCGAGACCGGCGTGCCGGTGGTGCGCACGGAGTCGACGGACGACGTCGCGCTGCGGATCGGCGAGCGCCGCCACTGGCTCTCGAGCTACTACCCGGTCCGCACGCCGGACGGAGAGGTGATCGGGATCGGCGCCGTGATCATGGAGATCACCGACCGCAAGCGCGCGGACGACCGGCTCCGCCTGCTCGCCGAGGCGGGGGAGCTGCTCGCGTCCTCGTTCGAGCAGGACGAGATCGCCGTGCGGCTCGCCCAGATCGCGGTGCCGAGGCTTGCAGATACCTGCAACGTCTACCTCGGCGCCGGGGACGAGCTCGTGCGGGTCACCTGCAGCGCCTCCGACCCGGCCCTGCAGCCCCTGCTCGAAGCGCTGCCGGCGGCGTTCGCGCTCACGGGCGACGCGACCGGACGGCTGGCCTCGGTGTTCCACTCCGCCGAGCCCGTGCTGTTCCACACGGTCCCGTCCGAGTACCTCGCAGAGCTCACCCGGCTCGGCGCCGACGAGGCTTCGTTCGATCCGATCGGCACCCGCTCGCTGATGCTCGTGCCGATCGTCTCCCGCGGCGAGGCGCTCGGGATCGTCACGATCGGTTCGCGGCATCCGGAGCGCTTCGACGAGCACGACCTCGATCTCGCACAGGAGCTGGCGGGACGGGCGGCGGTGGCGATGGACAACGCGCGGCTCGTGGACGAGCTGCGGCGGCGCGCGCAGGCCTCCGAGGCGCTCGAGTTCGTCGGCGACGGGGTCTTCCTCGTCGGGGACGACGGCCTGATCCGGCTCTGGAACCCCGCCGCCGCGCGGATCACCGGGATTGCCGAGGCGGATGCCGTCGGCCGGCCGGCTGCGCAGGCGCTCCGCGGCTGGCCGCTCGGCCACGCGGGGCGGCCACAGACGTTTCCGCTCGAGGGGCGCGAGCCCGAGCAGTGGCTGTCGATCAGCGCCGCCGAGTTCCCGCACGGCACGGTCTACGCCTTTCGCGACCTGACCGAGGAGCGGGCGGTCGAGCAGCTCAAGAGCGACTTCGTCTCGACGGTCTCGCACGAGCTGCGAACGCCGCTCGCCGCGATCTACGGCGCGGCGATGACCCTGCGCCGGGAGGACGTCACGCTCGGGAGCGAGCAGCAGGAGGGAATGCTCGAGGTGATCGCCGGGGAGTCGGAGCGGCTGGCTCGGATCGTGAACGACGTCCTGCTCGCGAGCCGCCTCGACTCGGGCGCCGCGACGATGTCGATTGGCAGCGCCGACGCCGGCGCGATCGCGCGCGGCGTGCTCGCCGCCGCGGAGGCACACCTCCCGGAGGACGTCGAGCTCGCGCTGGCCGCCCCCGAGCCGGCCCCGCGGGTCGCCGCCGACCCGGACGCGCTCCGCCAGGTGCTCGTCAACCTGGTCGAGAACGCGGTCAAGTACTCCCCGGGCGGCGGTCGCGTCGAGCTCGAGCTCGCGCCCCTGGACGGGCGGGTCCGGTTCGCCGTGCGCGACCGCGGCCTCGGCATCCCAGCCTCGGAGCACGAGCGGATCTTCGAGAAGTTCTTCCGGCTCGACCCGAACCTCTCGCGCGGGGTCGGCGGCACGGGCCTCGGCCTCTACATCTCGCGCGAGCTCGTGCACCGGATGGGCGGGCGGATCCGCGTCGAGTCGGCCCCGGGCCGCGGCTCGACGTTCTCGTTCGAGCTGCCGCTCGCGTAGAGACGAAGAAAAGAGGCGGCCGCCTTCGCGACCGCCTCAGAGACTGCACCAGCGCCGCGAAAGCGGCCCCCTTCAGGGGTCTGCGCGACTCGGGATCCGCGAGAGCGGATCCCGAGTCATGCGACGGCTAGCTCAGACCCGCGGGCCGTCCTCGACGTACGTGGTGCGCCGGCGCTCGCCGCCGAAGCCGCCCCAGGACGACCAGAAGATCATCGACAGCACGAGGCCAAGGGCCCCGACGATCATCAGGATGACGCCGATCGTCGTCAGCTCGAGCCCGGACACCGTCGCGTTCACGGCCCAGGTCAGAATCGCACCGACGGCGATCAGGAAGATGCTCACTCCAAGACCCATCTCTACCTCCTCATTGCGGGGGGTGCTGCTCGTATGGTTCCCCGAAATCGGGTTCACCTAACAGGCAAACGGTTGAAGGCTCGGATCGGATACGGCGTGCGGTAGGCTCGCCGCGGTGCGCAGGGGCTCGATTGTCCGCATCACGATCTACGGCGTCCTCGCGGGAATCCTCGCGTCGGTGGTCGCCGTCGTCGTCCCCTGGCTGCCCACCTCCGCGTCCGAGGAGATGGACCGGATCGAGTTCGTCTTCTGGTTCACGACGGTCATCTGCGTCGGCGTCTTCGCGATCGTCGCCGCGGTCATCGTCTACTCGGTGCTCAAGTTCCGGGTCGCGCCCGAGGACGAGTCGGACGGGCCGCCGATCCACGGCCACACGGGCCTCGAGATCGTCTGGACGGCCGTCCCGGCGGTGCTCGTGACCGCGATCTCGGTCGTCAGCGCGATCGTGCTCGCGAAGAACGACGACGCCGGGCCGAACCCGCTCCGGATCGCCGTCACGGCGCAGCAGTTCGCGTGGAAGTTCGAGTACCCGGGCGAGTCGCCCGTCACGTCGGGCGAGCTCGTGCTGCCGGTGGGCCAGGCGGTCAAGCTGACACTGCACTCCCTCGACGTGATCCACTCGTTCTGGGTGCCGGAGTTCGGGCAGAAGTCCGACGCCGTGCCGGGGATCGAGACGACGCTCGTGATCACGCCGACGCGGACGGGCGAGTACTCGCTCCTCTGCACCGAGCTCTGCGGGCTCGGCCACGCGACGATGCGCGCCGCGGTGCGCGTGGTCGAGCGGGCCGAGTACGACGAGTTCCTCGCGGGCGCGGAGGCCGGCGGCGGCGCGGGCGCCGACACGGGCGAGGCGATCTTCACGACCGCCGGATGCGGTGGCTGCCACGCCTTCGAGCCGGCCGGCAGCGACGCGGAGGTCGGGCCTGCCCTCGACGCGCTCGACCCCGGTGGCGCGCCGCTCTCGGAGTTCGTGCGCGAGTCGATCGTCGACCCGAGCGCCGTGCTCGCGGAGGGCTACCAGGGCGACGTGATGCCGAACACCTACGACAAGTCGCTCACCGAGGAGCAGCTCGACACGCTCGTGCAGTATCTGGTCGAGGGCCAACGATGACCGACGTCGCGCACACCCACGACGGACACCACGCGCCGGCGCCGCCGCGCCGCGGCCTCAAGCGGCTGACCGGCCCCGGCCTGCTCCGCGCCGCGTGGATGACGCCGCTCTTCTTCGCGCTCGGCGCGGGGATCGTCTGCTTCTTCCGCTGGCTCGGCCACTACGAGCCGGTCTGGGACTGGACGCCGATCACCGTCGTCGGGTTCCTGACCATGGCCCCGGTCGGATTCCTCTCCGGGATCGGCGCGTTCGACTACTGGCTCTACTACATCTCCGGCCGCCCCACCCGCGTCGACGACCACGCGAGCCACGGCGCCTACAAGTGGAGCGACTACTTCAAGGTCAACACCGACCACAAGGTGATCGGCGTCCAGTACCTCACGACCACGTTCTTCTTCTTCGTCGTCGGCGGACTGATGGCGATGATCTTCCGCGCCGAGTTGGCGAAGCCGGACATGCAGTTCGTCGACACGCAGACCTTCAACGGGCTCGTGTCCGAGCACGCGGCGCTGATGATCTTCCTCTTCATCATCCCCGCGTTCGCCGGCCTCGCGAACTTCGCCGTGCCGTTGATGCTCGGCGCCCCGGACATGGCCTTCCCGCGCCTGAACGCGCTCTCCTACTGGATGCTGCCCGTCGCGGGGATCATGTTCCTCGCCGCCTTCCTCGCTCCCGGCGGCGCGTTCGCGACCGGCTGGACGAGCTACGCGCCGCTCGCGTCCGACCAGCCGCTCGGCCAGGTCTTCTTCAACATGGGCGTCCAGTGGGCGGGCGCGTCGTCGATCATGACCGCGCTCAACTTCCTGGTCACGATCATCACG
>DATKBA010000178.1:0-4187 GCA_035514455.1 Gaiellaceae bacterium
AGCGTCGTCCGCCCGCACGTGGGCGTGATCACCGCGGTCGGGCCGGTCCACCTCGAGCTGGTGGGGACGGTCGAGCGCGTCGCCCAGGCGAAGGCGGAGCTGCTCGCCTGGCTCCCGGAGGGCGGCACGGCGGTCGTCCCCGCACATGCGCCGGAGCTCGAGCCGCACCTCCCGCGCGAGCGCGTCGAGCTCGTCCGCTTCGGCGAGGGAGGCGACGTCGTGCTCGAGCGCTTCGACCCGCCTGCGCTCGACGCGCGCGTGGGGGAGGAGCGCGTCGAGCTCGAGGTGCCGTTCACCGCGCTCCACCAGGCCCACAACACGCTCGCGGCGCTGGCGGCGTACCGAGCGCTCGGCCTGCCGCTCGAGCGCGCCGCCGAGGGCGCGTCCGGGATCGCCATCTCGCCCTGGCGCTGCGAGGACGTGGAGCTGCCCGGCGGGGGCCTGCTCGTGAACGACGTCTACAACGCGAATCCCGCCTCGATGGTCGCGGCGCTCGACCACCTGCGCCGGCGGGCGGCGGGCGGCCGCACGATCGCCGTCCTCGGCGGCATGGCGGAGCTGGGGGAGGAGAGCCCGCGCTACCACCGCGAGGTCGCGGAGGAGGCGCGCGTGGACGTCCTCGTCGCCGTCGGCGAGGCCGCCCGCGAGTACCTCGGAGCCCCCGCCGGCGAGCGCCACTGGGTGGAGACGACGGAGGAGGCGGCGGCTCTGGTGCGAACCCTTCTCCGTCCGGGAGACGCGGTCCTCGTCAAGGCCTCGCGCGCGTACGGCCTCGAAGCGGTCGCGGACGAGATCCTCGCGGTCACAGCCTGATGGAACGAGTCCTCATCGCCGTCATCGTCTCGCTCGTCGTCTCGATCGCCGTCGGGCCGCGCTTCATCGCGTTCCTGCGGCGGAAGGAGCTCGGGCAGCACATCCGCGAGGAGGGCCCCGAGCGCCACGTCGTGAAGCAGGGAACGCCCGTGATGGGCGGCGTGCTGATCCTGATCGCCGCGAGCGTCGCGTTCCTCGCGCTCAGCCGCTACTCGACGGCCGCGCTCACGGTCTTCTTCGCCACGATCGCCTGCGGCAGCGTCGGCTTCGTGGACGACTTCGTGAAGCTCACCCACCGGCGCTCGCTCGGCCTGTCGGGGCGCTGGAAGCTGCTGCTCCTCGCGCTCATCTCCGGCATCGTCGGCTACCTCGCGCACCAGCGCGGGCTCGGCACCGACGTCTACATCCCGCTGCTCGACGTCGAGCTGCCGCTGTCCTGGCTGTGGTACGCGTTCCTCTTCTTCGTCATCGCCGGCGCCGCCAACGGCGTCAACCTGACCGACGGCGTGGACGGGCTCGCGGCCGGCACCGGCGTGATCGCGATCTTCACCTTCACGGCGATGAACGTGCTCACGTTCGTCCGCAGCGGCCAGCCCGCGCTCGGCGCGCCCAGCATCCCGCACCTCGACATGGCGATCCTCGGCGGCGCGCTGATCGGGGCCACGATCGGCTTCCTCTGGTACAACGCCTTCCCCGCCGAGGTCTTCATGGGCGACACGGGCTCGATGGCGATCGGCGGCGCGCTCGCGGGCTTCGCGATCATGATGAAGGTCGAGGTGCTGCTGCTCCTGATCGGCGGCATCTTCCTGATCGAGGCGCTCTCGGTGATGCTCCAGGTGGCGAGCTTCAAGTGGTTCGGCCGGCGCGTCTTCCTGATGACGCCGATCCACCACCACTTCGAGATGAAAGCCTGGTCGGAGACGAAGATCATGGTGCGCTTCTGGATCGTGACCGGGATCCTCTGCGCCGCCGGGTTCGCCCTCTACTACCGCTACTTCTTCGACTTCTTCTTCGCCCGCCAGTGATCCCGCGGCGGGCGCTCGTGCTCGGGCTCGCGCGGCAGGGGCGGGCGGCGGCCGACGCGCTGCGGCGGCGGGGGGCGGAGGTCGTGGAGGCCGACCGGGAGCTCGGGAACGACGCCGACCTCGCGCTGCTGGAGGGCGTGGAGGTGCTCGTGAAGAGCGGCGGCGTGCCGAACGAGGCGCCGCTGGCGGCGGCGGCGCGCGAGCGCGGGGTGCCCGTCTGGAGCGACGTCGAGCTCGGCTTCCGGATCCTGGCCAACCCGATCCTCGGCGTCACCGGGACGAACGGGAAGACGACGACGAGCGCCCTGCTGGGCGCGGCGCTCGGCGGGCCGGTCGCCGGCAACATCGGGCTCGCCCTGTGCGCGCTCGACGGTGCCGTGCCGGAGGACGAGTGGATCGTCTGCGAGCTGTCGAGCTTCCAGCTCGAGCACATCGAGTCGTTCCGGCCGCGGATCGCCGTCCTGCTCAACCTCGAGCCGGACCACCTCGATCGCCACGGGAGCTTCGAGGCCTACCGCGCGGCCAAGCTCCGCATCTTCGAGAATCAGGGGCCCGAGGACGTGGCCGTCCTTCCGCGCGGTTTCGGGCCGGTGCCGGGGGCGGCGCGGCGGGTCGAGTTCTCCTCCGACGACCCGCTCCCGGCCGAGCCGCTCCTGCGCGGTCGCCACAACCGCGAGAACGCGGCGGCCGCGACGGCGGCGGCCCGCGCCGCCGGCGTGGGGGACGAGGCGATCGCAGAGGCGCTCCGGGCGTTCCCCGGCGTCGCGCACCGGCTCGAACTCGTGGCAACGGTGGACGGCGTCGCGTACGTGAACGATTCGAAGGCGACGAACGTCGCGGCGGCCCGCCCGGCGCTCGAGGCGTACGCGGGCGAGCCGGTGCACCTGATCCTCGGCGGCTCGCTCAAAGGCGAGGACTTCGCGCCGCTCGCCGCGGCGATCGGCCCGAACGTCCGGCGCGCCTACCTCGTCGGCGAGGCGGCGGAGCAGCTCGCCGAGGCGCTCGACACAGCGGGCATCGAGCACGAGGTCGCCGGCGACCTGGAGACGGCCGTTCGCGCCGCGTCGGCCGCGGCGCGCGCTGGCGACGTCGTCCTGCTCTCGCCCGCGTGCGCGAGCTACGACCAGTTCCGCGACTTCGAGCACCGCGGCGACGAGTTCCGCCGCCTCGTGGAGGAGCTCGCCCACCACTGAGGGCTCCGGCGCGGAACTTTCGGTGGCCGGGCGGCGTCTAACACGAGCAATGCGGAGCTGTGGAGAAGCGACGGGGTCGAGCCGCCAGCCGTCTTTCGCGTGCGCCGCCGTCGGGCTCGCGTTGACGGGCCTCGTCGTGGCCGGGTGCGGGTCGGGAACCCAGCGCGCAGGCGAGCGCAACGGCGGGCGAGCTGGCGCCGACGGCGGCTGGACGGTCCTGCGGGACGGCGCCAGCTCGATCACGATCGGCCACCCACGCGCCTGGTCGGTCCAGACGTTCGGACGGTACTGCCGGCGCATCGGCCCCGGCCTCCTCGTCTCAAACGTCCGCGAACACACCTTCCGAAACGTGGAGATACCGTACGGCTGCACGAACGAGTGGGACCTCGGCGGCCTCGGCGACGATTACGTGGTCGTCGACGTGTCCGTCTTCTCCAGTCCGCCCTTCTTCAGGCCGGACCAGGAGGCAGAGCTTCCACTCGAGCTGGACCGCTTCGCCAGGCCGGCCGGACCGAGCTTCGCGTATGCACAGATCGCGCACGGCGGCCGCCGGTACAGCGTGCGGGTGTGGTCGGGGGCGAACGCGTCGCAGGAGGATCAGCGCGCGCTGGTGCGTGTCATCCGCTCGATCGACCTTGCTCCGGAGGACTGAGCGCGGCGCTCAGGCGCAGCCCACTTCGCGGACACGGCCGTCCACGACGACGCCCAGCCTCGCCGCCAGAGGGCGACGCACTCGCGCTCCACCTGCTCGACGAAGCGCGCGGCGTCGTCGGTCGAGGGGGCCGCGAGCTGCGCGGGCGTGCGGAACTGCGGGCCGAGCTGGCGGCCGCAGCGCAGGAACAGCGGATAGGTCTCGTTCACGAGCTCCGCGACCTCGGCCTCGGAGAGCGGCTTGCGTCAAAGCGAGGACGTCGAGGTCGGAGCGGATCGGCATCCCGCGCGGCCACGGCTCGCCGCGGGCGACCGAGCCGAAGACGCGCACCTCGAGCAGCGGCGGGCCGAGCCGCTGGCGCAGCGTCTCGAGGTAGGCGTCGAGGCCCGCGCGCTCGTCCGCCGTCAGCACCGGCAGCTCGACCACGACGGCATCCTCGCAAGGAAGCGCCCGGCCCGGGTCGAAGCTTCGCTGGATGCGCAACCGCGTCGAGTTCCACCTGCT
>DATKBA010000179.1:0-2969 GCA_035514455.1 Gaiellaceae bacterium
CGAACTGGTAGCCGGGGCCGCCGGTGCCGTCGCCGCGTGGGCACCCTGCCTGCACCATGAAGTCGGGGATCACGCGATGGAACGTGAGCCCGTCGTAGAACCCCTCGGACGCGAGCTTCCGGAAGTTCTCCACGGTCTTCGAAGCGTCGTCGGCGAAGAGCTCGAGCTCGATCGCCCCCTTGCTCGTCTGCAGGACTGCGCCGGACACGCGGGCGACGCTACCAGGACCGTGTGCGGCCGGCCGCCGGCTCAGCCACCGGGGTCGAGGCCGAGCTGGCCGCCGACGAGGCGGTCGAGCTCGAGCTGCCCTTCGCGGTCCAGGATGTTCAGGGCGCGCACGCCCGAGAGTCGCTCGCAGAGCTCGACGCCGGCCTCGGTGCTCGTCGCCTTGCCGGCGACGAGGTCCGGGGCGATGCCATATGCAGCGGCCACGCCCACGACCGCGTACGGGTCCGACGCACACAGGATCGTGCAGCGCACGAGGCTCCCCAGCTCGCGCTGGGCGAGGTCGACGTTGTACGGCTCGAGCGGCGACGCGCCGGCCTCCGCGACGACGACGTCCACGTCCGCGCCCGCGAGGCTGGAGACGATGTGCTCGAGCGCCGGGAGGTACACGTCGCTGTCGCAGACCGTCGAGGCAAGCCCCGCGTCGACGAAGTCCACGACATGGTCGGCGCCTGCGTCCCGCATGGCGAGCGTGTCCGCGTAGCGGGCGACGCCCGTGAGCTTCGCCGCCCCCACGCGGAGCCCGCGCCGCTTGAGGATGCGGATGAGCGCCTTCGCCGTGGTCGTCTTCCCGGCCGACATCGACGTGCCGATGACGAGCACGATCGGCGCCTCGAGCTCGCGGTGCGGCAGCGGCTCCACGCACTGCGCCATCGTCAGCTTCGTCCCGTCGTCGAGGAGGTGCCCCAGGTAGCGGAGCGGGATCACGTGCGGCAGGGAGGCCGGGGCCACCGACGTGGACTTCCCGAGGACGCCCGCGCGCGTGAGCGAGTCGAGGAGGAGGTCGGCCTCCACCGCCCGCCAGTCCCCGACCGACTCGAGCGTCGCGTACCGGGTGCCCAGAGCGCCCACGAGCACGTCGCCCGGGAACACCTCCGCCATGCGGCCGCTCGTCGTCTCCACGGTGTGCGCCACGCCGGGCCGCTCGAGCACGATCCCGCCGACGTAGTCGCCGGAGGCCCAGCGCTCGCGCGGGAGCTGCTCGACGGTCGCGACGCGCTTCGTCAGGTCGGCGATGCGAGTCACGCTCGCGTAGACGACGTTCGCGCCGACCGGCGCCCAGAGCAGGCGCTCGTCCCGCCCCACGGCGGCGGCCGTCTCCGTCACGGCTCGACCTCCGCCGGCAGCAGGACGAGCAGCGCCAGCAGCGCCGCGCGCTCGCACAGGCTGGAGACGAGGACGTGCTCCTCCGGCGCGTGGGCACCGTCTCCGATCGGGCCGAGCCCGTCCAGCGTCGCGGTGTGGAGGCTCGTGATGTTCCCGTCGGACGCGCCGCCGACGGACGCCTCCTCGAGCTCGAGGCCGAGCGCCTCGCCGGCCGCCCGCGCGGCGTGCCAGAGCGCGCGGTTGCGCGGAGTCGCCTCGAGCGGCAGGCGCCCGAACCGCCCCTCGACCTCGACCGTCAGCCCGGTCCCGACGGGACGCAGCTCAGAGAGCGCACGCTCGATCGCACGGGCGTCCTCGAGCGTCGGGACGCGCACGTCGACCTCCGCCCTCGCCTCGGCCGCGACCACGTTCGCACCGAGGCCTCCGTCGATCGTGCCCACGTTCACGGTGATCCCGCGGGTCGCGTCGTTGAGCGCGAACAGGCGCTGGATCTGGTGCGAGAGCTCGAGGATCGCGCTCAAGCCCTCCTCGGGGTTCACGCCGGCATGGGCGGCGCGGCCCCTGACGACGACGACGAAGCGGCCCGCGGACTTCCGCGCCGTCTTGAGGCGACCGGACGGGCCGTACGCGGGCTCGAGGACATATGCGCGCGACGCGCTCCGCGCGAGCCGGGTGAGCAGCCCACGCGACTCCCGGCTCCCGATCTCCTCGTCCGTGTTCACGAACACGACGGGCGTGACCTCGGGCTCGAGCCCGAGCTCCGCGATCGCTCGGAGCCCGTACACCATCTCGACGAGCCCGCCCTTCATGTCGAACACGCCCGGCCCCCGCACGACGCCGTTCTCGGCGAAGACGCCGAGCGTCGCGACGCTGCCGAGCGGCCAGACCGTGTCGACGTGGCCGACGAGGAGCTGGAACGGCGCCCCGCGCCGCCGCTCCGCCGGGCGAGCGTAGAGCACACCCGCCGTGCGCTCTCCGCACACGAGGCGTACCGCGTAGGGCAGCGACTCGAGCTCGGCGGCGAGGAGATCGAGGGCGACATCATGCGCCTCGGGGACGCTGCTCGGCGTCTCGACGGACGCGAGGCGGACGAGTGCGTCGACCATCTCCTGCTCGCGGGCGCCGAGCCAGCGGCGGAGCTCGCCTGCGACCGCGGTCGGCATCAGACGCGGAAGTCGACGGGGAGCGGGAACGAGAAGCTCTCGCTCACCGCGGCGAAGCGCCCCGGGCTCAGGTACGCGAGGAGCGCGCTCTGCGCGATGAGGTCCGCGTCGTCCGCGTCGGACAGCCGGAGCGCATCCTCGGCCGCGGCGGCGGCGACGATCTCGCCCACGACGAGCACGCTGTCTCCGAAGCCGTCGACCACGCGCTCGAGCCGACACTCCAGCCAGAGCGAGCAGCCCTCCACGAGCGGGCCGTCGACGACGGTCGCCGGGAACGTGCGCAGCGCGGCGAGGCTCGGCTTGCTCGAGTCCTCGGCGCGCCCGCCCGCGGCAAGGCTCGCCTCGACGATCTGCTCGGGACGCGGGAAGCTCACGGTGAACGCCCCGCGGGCGACCACGTTGCGCAGCGTCGCGTGACGCGGCGAGCAGACGAACGCGTAGCGGTTCTGCCAGCCGAGCGGCGTGGCCATGTGC
>DATKBA010000180.1:0-3306 GCA_035514455.1 Gaiellaceae bacterium
CTCGAACGGTGAGGAGCTGGTCGTCCGCGCGGCGATGAAGCCGCTGCCGACGCTGATGCGCCCGCTCGACTCGGTCGATCTCGCCACCGGCGAGCCCGCCCAGGCGCTCGTCGAGCGGAGCGACGTCGCCGCCGTCGAGGCGCTCGCGGTCGTCGCCGAGGCCGCCGTCGCGTTCGAGCTCGCCCGCGCCGCGCGGGAGAAGCTGGGCGGCGACGCCCTCGCCGACATGCTCGCCGCGCACGCGGCCTACCTGGAGCGGATACGCACGCGCTAGGCCGTCACCTCGCCCTCGTCGGCTTCATGGGCGTGGGCAAGTCGACCCAGGGCGCCGCTGCGGCCACGCGGCTCGGCCGGCGCTTCGTCGACCTCGACAGGGAGATCGAGGCGCACGCGGGCGCGTCCGTCGCCGAGCTCTTCGAGCGCGGGGAGGATGCGTTCCGCAGCGTCGAGGAGCAGGTCGCCGCGTCCGTGCTCGCGTCGCCGCAGCCGGCCGTGATCGCGCTCGGCGGCGGCGCGGTCCTCTCCCCGGCGACGCGGTCGCTCCTGCGCGAGCGCGCGCTCGCGGTGCTGCTCGAGATGGAGCCGGACCGGGCCTGGGAGCGGGTGCGCCGCTCGAGCCGCCCGCTCGCGCGGGACGAGGAGTCGTTCCGCCGCCTCTTCGCCGAGCGCGAGCCGCTCTACGCCGAGGTCGCGGACGCGCGGGCCGACGACCTGGACGGCATCGTCCTGGCCGCGGGCGGCGTCCACGTCGGCCTTGGCTCGCTGGAGCGGCTTGGCGAGCTCGTTCCCGGCGACAGGCCCGTCGAGCTCGTCAGCGACGCCCGCGTGGCGGGGATCTACGGCGTGGAGGTCCAGCTCGCCCTCGGCGCCCGCTCGCACGCGCTGCACGAGCTCTCGCCCGGCGAGCAAGCGAAGACGGTCGAGTCGGTCGACGCGCTCTGGCACGCTCTCCGGCTCGAGCGCGGCGGGACGCTCGTCGCGCTCGGGGGCGGCTGCACGACCGACGCCGCCGGCTTCGCGGCGGCGACCTACCTGCGCGGGATCGACTGGGTCGCGGTGCCGACGACGCTCGTCGGCCAGGTCGACGCCGCGATCGGCGGCAAGACGGCGATCGACCTCTCCGGCGGCAAGAACCTCGTCGGCGCCTTCCACTGGCCGGTGCGGACGGTGATCGACCCGGCGACGCTGGAGACCCTGCCCGAGGCGGAGCTCGCCAACGGGCGCGCGGAGGTCGTGAAGACGGGCCTGCTCATGGGCAGGCGGCTCTGGGAGCTCCCGCTGCACGAGCAGGTGCGCAGCGCGGCCGCCTACAAGACGGCAGTCTGCCTCCGCGACCCGCACGACCGCGGCGAGCGGGCGCAGCTCAACCTCGGTCACACCTTCGCGCACGCGCTCGAGGCCGCAGCGGGCTTCGAGCTCCCGCACGGAAAGGCGGTGGCGCTCGGGCTGCTCGCGGCGCTGCGGCTCTCCGGCCTCGACACGAGCGTGGTCGAGGAGACGCTGCGGCCGCAGCCCGTGGCGGTCGACCGCGACGCGGCGTGGGCGGCTCTGGGGCGAGACAAGAAGGCCGTCGGCGGCGCTCCCCGCCTGGTGCTCCTGGCCGCGCCCGGTAAGCCGCGGGTGGGCGTCGAGCTGCCCGACGCGGAGGTACGGGCCGCGCTGGACGCCCTGATCGCCGGGTAGAGTCGCCGGATGCGCGTGGCGGTCCTCAACGGCGTCAACCTGGACGTCCTCGGACGCCGCGACCCGGCGATGTACGGCGGCCTCGGCCTGGCCGAGCTCGAGAGCCGCATCTACCGGTGGTCGAAGGAGCTCGAGTGCACGACGCGCTGCCGGCAGACGAACCACGAGGGGCAGTACGTCGACTGGTGCCACGACGCCTTCGACTGGGCCGACGGCGTGATTCTCAATCCCGGCGCCTGGTCGCACTACAGCTACGCGATCCGGGACGCGGTCGAGCTCTTCACCGTGCCGGTCGTCGAGGTGCACCTATCGAACATCGACGAGCGGGAAGAGTGGCGGCGCAACTCCGTGATCGCGGAGCTTGCCGCGCGGCGCGTGATCGGCAAGGGTCCGGACGGGTACCGCGAGGCGCTCGAGTTCCTGGCGGGGAAGGCGTGACGAGGATCGCGCGCCTCGCGGCGCTGCTCGACGAGCCGCTGCTCGTCACGAGCGGCGTCAACGTCCGCTGGCTGACGGGCCTGCAGAGCTCGAACGCCGCCGTGCTCGTCGACCCGGACGGCGACGCGACGCTCTTCACCGACTTCCGCTACGCGCAGAAGGCGCGCGCGCTGGACGGCGTCCGCTTCGAGCAGACCGCCCGTGCGGTGCTGGGCGACCTCTCCACCCGCCTGTCCGGGCGGACGGTCGGGGTCGAGGCCCACGTGCTCACCGTCGCCGGCTCCGAGCAGCTCCGGTCCGGCGGCGTCGACGTGGTCGCGCGGAGCGGCCTCGTCGAGCGGCTCAGGGCCGTCAAGGACGACGGCGAGCTCGCGACGATGCGCGCGGCGGCCGGAGCCTCGGACGCGATGTTCGCCGCCCTCGCCGAGGAGCGTTTCACGGGCCGCACCGAGCGCGAGCTCGCGTGGCGCGTGCGCGAGCTCTTCCACGAGCACGGCTCGTCCGAGCTCGCGTTCGACACGATCGTGGCCGCGGGGGAGAACGGCGCCAGCCCGCACGCGGACGTCCGCGACGTCGCGATCCCGCCGAACACGCTCGTCACGATCGACGCGGGCTGCCGCGTCGACGGCTACGCGTCCGACTGCACGCGCACGTTCGCGACGGGCGACCTGCCGGACGAGCTCGCCCGGGCCTACGAGGTCTGCCTCGCGGCGCAGCTCGCCGGGCTCGAGGCCTACGGACCGGGGGTGAGCGGGCGCGACGCGGACGCTGCCGCGCGCGACGTGATCGTCGCGGCCGGCTGGGGCGAGGAGTTCGGCCACGGACTCGGCCACGGGATCGGGCTCGAGGTCCACGAGGCGCCGACGGCTCGCGCCGAGTCGACCGACACGTTCGAGGCGGGCAATGTGATCAGCTGCGAGCCGGGGATCTACCTCCCCGGTCTCGGCGGCGTCCGGATCGAGGACATGGTGCTCGTCACCGACACGGGCCGCGAGCGGCTGACGAGCGCGCCCAAGGAGCTGACGACGGTCAGGTAACCTGCCTCGCCGTGGCCGAGGTCGTCAGCACGAACGAGTTCAAGAACGGCATGCACATCGAGCTCGAGGGCTCGGTCTGGCGCATCGTCGAGTTCCAGCACGTCAAGCCGGGCAAGGGCGGCGCGTTCGTGCGCACGAAGGTGAAGAG
>DATKBA010000181.1:0-12159 GCA_035514455.1 Gaiellaceae bacterium
TGACCGCGCTTCCGACCGTCGAGCAGCTTCGCCGTTCCGGCGAGGGGTACGACGAGCAGGGTGTCCGCGAGGCGTTCGACGCCTTCCGGCGCCACACCGCCCAGCTCCAGGCGCAGCTGCGCGTGCTCCAGGCCGCCCGCAAGACCTCCAACGTCGAGCCGACCGGGCACGCCGTCCGCATGGACGCCCTCCACCTGATTCGCGCCGCGGCCGAGTTCGCCGACACGCTCGAGCGCGACGCGCAGACGGCGTCCGCGACCCAGCTCCAGCGCACGGAGGAGGAGGTGCGCACGAAGCAGAACGAGCTCCAGCAGCGCGATGCCGAGATCGAGCGCTACCGCACCGAGTCCGAGCGCCAGCGCGCCGAGATCCTCGCCGCCGCCAAGGCCGAGAGCCGCGACCTGCTCGCGAAGGCCAATGCCGACGCGACCCGCGAGCTGCGTGAAGCCGAGACCCGCGGCAACCGCCTGCTCGAGCAGTCGCGCCACCAGGCGACGGAGCTGACGAACGCCGCCCGCGCCGAGGTCGAGCAGACGCTCGAGTGGGCGCGAGCGCAGGCGACCGCCGTGATGGCCCGCGCGCAGAAGGGCGCCGAGCAGCTGCTCGCGGCCGCCGGCCTGGGCGAGCCCGCGATCAGCAAGGTCGTCCAGTCGATCGTCGAGGCGAACGACAGCGAGATCGCCCGCGCCGCCGCGCCGCCGCCGTCGTCGAGCCGTCCCGCCGAGGCCGTCGCCGCCCCGCCCGTCTCGGCCCCACCCGTCTCTGCCCCGCCGGAGCCGGCTGAGACCGTCGAAGCGGCCGACGACGAGGCCGAGGACGATGCACCGCCCGCTCCCCCCGTCACGCCGCCGCCCGCCGCCGAGTCGGAGCAGGCCGAGCCGGACGACGACGGGGAGCACGAGCCCGAGCGGTAAGGGCCGCCCGTGCTCGGACGAGTCTGGCTGCGCTTCGCGTTTCAGGCGCTCTTCCTCTTCCTGGTCGCGATCGTCGCCGGCCTGCTCGACCTCTCGATCCCCGCGATCGTCGGCGTGATGCTCGTCGCGTACCTCGCGACCGTGGCCGTCGAGTGGGCCGCCTCTCGCCGTGACCGCCGCCGGCGCGCCGTCCCCGACGCCGCGCCGGAGGCCGAGCCGCCGGCCGAGCCCGAGCCCGTTGCCCTCGTCGACGCCGTGACCGTGCTCTCGCCCGCGCCGGTCGCCGTGCCCGTGTCCGTCGTCGCGGTCCAGCCGGAGCCCGAGCCGGAGCCCGAGCCGGAACCGGAGCCGGAACCCGAGCCGGAGCCGGAGCCGGAGCCCGTGCCGACCGCGGAGCCGCAGCCTGCCGAGCCGCAGCCCGTCGCGGCCGAGCCGGAGCCCGAGCCCGAGCCGGCGCCGCAGCTCACCGCTGTCCCGGCGCCCGAGCCCGAGCCGGAACCGGAGCCCGAGCTCGAGCCGGAGCCCGCCCCTGCGGCCGTCGCCACGCTGTCTTTCCTCTCGCAGCCGCAGGAGTGGAACCTCTGGGAGCTCGAGCGGCTCGCGCGCGACCGGGCCGGAGCCGACCCGGTGCGCGACGAGGAGTGGGGCTTCCTGCTCGTCTACCTGCGTGAGTTCGCCACGCCCGACGGCCTGCTCCCGGCCGACTTCGACGGCCTCGTGCGCGAGTCGTTCGGCGACCTCGTCGCCGGCCGCGCGCGGTGAGCCCCGCGCTCGTCCAGCGGACGGTCGCCCTCGCCGCGGTCGCGCTCGTCGCCGCCGTCGCTGCGCTCGCCGTCAGCGGGGGCGCCGGGGAGGACGATGCCGCCGCCACCGGCCCGGTGCAGGTCACGGTGGCCGGGGGCGGCTGGTACACGGCGCTCGCGGGCTCTCGCGGCGCGCCGCGCGACGCCGAGCGGACGACGTGCCGCCGGATCCTCACGAACCGCTCGCTCGGGGTGACGAACGCGGTGCTCCCGTGCGGGACGAAGCTCTACTTCTCCTACGGCGGCGTCGAGGTCCTGACCGAGGTGATCGACAACCGCCTCAAGCAGGGGGGCCGCCAGTTCGAGCTGACCGAGGCTCTCGCCCAGCGGCTCGGGATCGAAGGCACCCAGCAGGTCCGCTGGCGCTTCGCCCGCCGGCAATAGCGCTCCACCCTGCCGATGTACCTCGCGCCGATGCGAACCTGGCGAACCAGGTGGGTGCCCTGCCGGACGTCGACGGGTGAGGTCTAGACCGGACCCGGGCTCCCTTCACGTGATTGTTGGTTCACGTTTACGCGCGAGACCACGCACAGGGTCGAGCACGGCCCAGTCTATCGCGCAGGCCCCTGAGACTTTGTGTTTCGGAAACACAAACTTCCGCTCGCTACGCTGCGGCGGATGATCGACGTCCTCGGAGACTCGGCCCGCGGCGACGAGCTCGCCTTCGTGCGCCTGACGGTCGACGGCGACCGGATCGCGGCCGCCGACGCGCCCGGCCTGGCGCGGCCGCTCGCCGGGCTGACGCTGCTCGAGGCGGCGGCGGTCCCCGGCGAGACCCTTGCCGCCGACGCGCTCGCGAACGCGCTGGCGCAGGTCTTCCGCGCCGACTCCGACCCGGAGCGGGTCGCCGTCGCGATGAGCGGCGGCGTCGACAGCGCCGTCGCGCTCCTGCGTGCCGGGCCGAAGGCGATCGGAGTCACGCTGCGGCTGTGGCTCGACCCCGCCGGCCCCGACTCGGAGCGGGCCTGCTGCTCGCCAGAGGCCGTGATCGCCGCGCGGGAGACGTGCCACGCGCTCGGGCTGCCGCACGTCACGCTCGACCTCCGCGAGGCCTTCCGCCGCGCGGTCGTGGAGCCGTTCGTCGCCGCGTACGCGCGCGGCGAGACGCCGAACCCCTGCGGCCGCTGCAACGGCGACTTCCGCTTCGAGGAACTGCTCGACTTCGTCGACCGGGCGGGAGCCGCCCGTCTCTGGACCGGCCACTACGCGCGGATCGTCGAGCGGGGCGGCCACCGCCTGCTCGCGCGCGCAGCCGACGCCGACAAGGATCAGTCCTACATGCTCGCGCCGCTCCACCCCGCGAGCCTCGAGCGGATCGACTTCCCCCTCGGCGAGCTGACGAAGGCCGAGACGCGGGCGGAGGCGGCCGCGGCCGGGCTCGAGGTCGCGCAGCGCCGCGAGAGCCAGGAGGCGTGCTTCCTCGCCGGCGACGACTACCGCGCGTTCCTCGAGCGGCAGGGGCTCGAGCCGGCGGACGGCGCGATCGTGGATGAGGACGGCAACGAGCTCGGCCGGCACCAGGGCACGTGGCGCTTCACGCCCGGCCAGCGGCGCGGGCTCGGCGTCGCCGCCGCCGAGCCTCTCTACGCGCTGCGCGGCGACACCGCCACGAACACGCTCGTCGTCGGCCCGCGCGGCTCGCTCGCGTGCACCACGGTGAGCGCGACCGGAGTGCTGCACGTCCCCGTCGAGCGCGCGCAGGCGAAGCTCCGCTACCGCTCGCCCGCGACACCCGCGCGCGTCCGGCAGACCGCCGGAGGATTCGGGCTCGAGCTCGACCGGCCGGCCTACGGCGTCGCGCCCGGGCAGATCGCCGCCCTCTATGACGACGAGGGCGCCGTGGTCGGCTGCGGCGTCGTGTCGTCCGCGGGACGCGATTAGGATGGGCGTCGTGCAACTCCTCGCCGTTACCGCGGGCGACCTTGCCCGGTACGCCCTCGCGGTCTTCCTGCTCGCCGTCGGCCTCGGCCTCGGCTACGCGTTCGTTCGCCTGGCCGGAACCTTTGCGCGCCTTTCCGCGTTGATCAAGGGAACGGAACGCGAGCTGCTGCCCGTGATCCACAAGGTGGGCGAGAGCGTCGACCGCGTGAACGGGCAATTGGACAAGGTGGACCGGGTGACGGACAGCGCAGTGGACATGGCAGACAGCGTGGATACCGCGGTACGGGCGGTGAGCATGGCGATCGCGCGTCCCGTCCAGAAGGTCTCCGGCCTCGCCGCCGGGCTGACGCACGGCGCGGCGTCCCTCCGGGCGCGCCGCGACTGGAGCGAGGCCGTCCGTACCGGCAAGGAGGCGGCCGCTCGCCGCGAGCAGGACCTCGATGAGGAGCTGCGCGCAGCCGGCGGCCAACCGGGCTAGATGGAAGAGTTCGTGATCCAGATCCCGCGCGAGCGGCCGTTCTCGGCCGTCGCCGACCTGGTCCTGGGCGGCATCGCCGCCCGGCACGAGGTCACCCTTGACGTCCTCGACGACCTCCAGCTCGCGCTCGGCTCGCTGCTCGACCACGGCGACGACGACGGCGGCGAGATCACGGTCGTGCTCCGGGTCGCCGGCGGCTCGATCGAGGCCTCCGTCGGGCCGGTCGGGGAGCGGACGGCGGCAGAGCTCGAGGCGGACGCCGGCCAGGGGCTCGGCCTGCGCCGCCTGCTCGACGCCGTCGTCGACGAGTTCTCGCTCAGCTCGCGCGACGGGTCCGCCTGGGTCGACCTGCGCAAGGGCTACGCGCTCGCGGGGGCCGAGGGATGACGCGCGCGTCCGACAAGGCGCTGCTGCGCCGCTACCACGAGGAGGGCGACCTCGCCGCGCGCGAGCAGCTGATCGAGCAGTACCTCTCGCTCGTGCGCTCCCTCGCCCGCCGCTACGCCTACCGCGGCGAGCAGCTCGACGATCTCGTCCAGATCGGCTGCATCGGCCTGATCAAGGCGATCGACCGCTTCGACATCGACCGCGGCGTCGAGCTCACCACCTACGCGACCCCGAACATCATCGGCGAGATCAAGCGGCACTTCCGCGACAAGGGCTGGGCCGTGCGCGTGCCGCGCGGCCTGCAGGAGCTGAACGTCCAGCTCTCGAAGATCGTCGAGGAGCAGACCGTCCAGCTCGGACGCTCGCCGACGATCCCGGAGCTGGCGAAGGCGGCCGGCGTCGAGGAGGAGCTCGTGCTGGAGGCGCTCGAGTCCGGGCGCGCCTACACGTCGCTCTCGCTCTCCGCCGGAGGCTCCGACGAGGACGGTGATCTCGACCCGCTCGAATCGCTCGGCACCGAGGAGCACCAGTACTCCGTCTCGGAGGACCGGGCCGTGCTTGCACCCGGCTTCCGCGCGCTCGACGAGCGCGAGCGGCGGATCCTCCACCTGCGCTTCTTCGACGGGCTGACGCAGAGCCAGATCGCCCAGCAGGTCGGGATCTCGCAGATGCACGTCTCGCGCCTGATCCGGCGCGCGCTCGAGAAGATCCGCGACGAGATCGCGACCGACGAGGACTTCGAGCGTCCGACCGCGAAGCGCGCCGCCGGATAACGCGTCCCTACAATCCCACGGTGCGCACCTCCGCCGAGCTCCGCGAGGGCTTCCTCTCCTTCTTCGAGGAGAAGGGACACGTGCGGCTGCCCTCGTGGCCGCTCGTGCCGCGCGAGGGCGACACCTCGACGCTGCTGACGACCGCGGGCATGCAGCCGCAGATGCCGTACTTCCTCGAGCGCGAGCCGCCGCCCGCGCCGCTGACAGTCACGTCGCAGAAGTGCTTCCGCACGCCCGACATCGACGAGGTCGGGCGCGACGGCCACCACCTCACCTTCTTCGAGATGCTCGGCAACTTCTCGTTCGGGCAGTACTTCAAGGAAGGGGCGGTCGCGCTCGCCACCGAGTTCGTCCAGGAGCGGCTGCAGCTCGACTGGGACCGGATCTGGGTGACCGTGCACGCGGGCGACCCCGTCTTCGAGCTCGGACCGGACG
Source organism: Gaiellaceae bacterium (assembly GCA_035514455.1). Taxonomy (GTDB): domain Bacteria; phylum Actinomycetota; class Thermoleophilia; order Gaiellales; family Gaiellaceae; genus Gaiellasilicea. Next base: position 5,672 of record DATKBA010000181.1, read on the forward strand.
AGGCGGCGATCGCCCACTGGGAGGCGATCGGGATGCCGGCGGAGCGGATCGTGCCGCTGCCGAGCTCGGAGAACTTCTGGTCGGTCGGCGGACCCGGCCCCTGCGGGCCCGACTCGGAGATCTACTGGGACTGGGGCCCCGAGCACGGCTGCGGCGACCCGTCCTGCGCGCCGGCCTGCCACCGCTGCGACCGCTTCCTCGAGTTCTGGAACCTCGTCTTCATGGAGTTCGAGCAGCACCCCGACGGGACGCTGACGCCACTGCCGAAGCAGAACATCGACACCGGGATGGGCCTCGAGCGGCTCTCCGCGATCGTCCAGGACGTCCCCAACCGCTCCGTCTACGAGACGGACGGCTACCAGGCGATCATGGCGTGGGTGGCCGAGGAGAGCGGCGTAGCCTTCGGCGACTCGGAGGCCGCGACGAAGGCGCACCGCGTGCTCGCAGACCACGGCCGCGGGATGACGTTCCTGGTCGGCGACGGCGTGACGCCGTCGAACGAGGGCCGCGGCTACGTGCTCCGCCGGATCATCCGCCGCGCCGTACAGCAGGCGCGCACGATCGGGCTCGACGACCTCTGGCGCCTCAGCGACGTCGTCGTCGAGCAGATGGGCCGCTCGTATCCCGAGCTGCCCGAGCACCGGCAGCGGATCAGCGACGTCCTCCGGGCCGAGGAGGAGCGGTTCACCGAGACACTCGCGCGCGGGCTGAAGCTGTTCGAGGAGGTCGCCGCGACCGGGTCGATCTCCGGCAAGGACGCGTTCGACCTGACCGCGACGTACGGCTTCCCCTTCGAGCTGACGAGCGAGCTCGCTCTCGAGCGCGGCCTGCCGGTCGACGAGGACGACTTCCGGCGGCGGATGGAGGAGCACCGCGAGATCTCCCGCGCCGGCGGCACGCGCGCCGGCGGCGCACTCGAGGGGCCGGCGACCGACTTCGTGGGCTACGAGCGGACGGAGGTGCTGACGGCCATCGTCGCGCTCGAGGATGCCGGCGAGGGACGCTTCGAAGCGAAGCTCGAGCGCTCGCCCTTCTACCCGGCCGGCGGCGGGCAGGTCAGCGACGCAGGCTGGATCGAGCACGAGGAGACGGGCGCGAAGGCGGAGCTGCGCGAGGCGATCCGCCTCGGCGACGACCAGGTGCTCCTCTTCGAGGGCGCGGGCTTCGCCGCCGGCGACCGCGTGAAGGCCGTCGTCCCGTGGGGCGTCCGCTTCCCGACGATGGCGAACCACACGGCGACGCACCTCCTCCACGAGGCGCTCCGGCGCGTGCTCGGCGAGCACGTCTCCCAGGCCGGCTCGGCCGTGCGCCCGGACAAGCTCCGCTTCGACTTCACCCACGAGCAGGCGCTGACGCCGGAGCAGCGCGAGCACGTCGAGCGGCTCGTCAACGAGCAGGTCTTCCAGAACCACCCGGTGCGGATCTTCGAGACGCCGATCGAGGAGGCGCGCAGGCTCGGCGCGCAGATGCTCTTCGGCGAGAAGTACGGCGACGTCGTCCGCGTGGTCGAAATCGACGGCTTCTCGCGCGAGCTCTGCGGCGGCACGCACGTGCGCTCGACCGCGGAGATCGGCCCGTTCGTGATCACCTCCGAAGGGTCGGTCGGCTCGGGTGCGCGGCGGATCGAGGCCGTCACCTCCGGCGAGGCCTACGCGCTCCTGCACGAGCGCGCGCGCGAGGCCGACGAGCTCCGGCGGGAGCTGGGGCAGGCGCGCAAGGAGGCGAAGAAGAGCGGCGGCAAGGCCGAGGCGGACTTCACCGTCACCCGGGAGACCGCCGCGGGCGGGGTCAACGTCCTCGTCGTCCAGCTCGAGAGCGGCGACCCGCTCGACGTCTCCGACCGCCTCAAGCAGCAGTATGCGCCGGCGGCGGTGATCGTCGGCCTGCGCGACGACGGCGCCGCTCAGCTCCTGATCAACCTCGACACGTCGCTCGAGGGCCGCGGCGTGAACGCGGGCGACGTGATCCGCGAAGCCGCTGCGCTGATCGGCGGCAAGGGCGGCGGCAGGCCGACGATGGCCCGGGCCGGCGGCAAGGAGCCGCAGGGGCTCGACGACGCGGTCGCGCTCGCCGAGAAGACGATCATCGAGGCGCTCAGCTGAAGGTGATGGCCCTCGACTACGGCTCGGCGCGCACGGGCGTGGCCGTCTCCGACGCGACCGGGACCGTGGCGCGCCCGCTCTGCACCGTCGAGCGGGCCGCGACCGAGGCAGGCTTGCGGCGGCTGGCCGAGCTCGTCGCCGAGGAGGCGCCGGAGCGCGTGGTCGTCGGCCTGCCCCTGACGCTGCGCGGCGAGCAGGGCGCGCAGGCCGAGGAGACGGAGCGCTTCGTCGAGGCGCTGCGCGCGGTCGTCTCCGTCCCCGTCGAGTCGTTCGACGAGCGCTTCACGACCGCGCTTGCGGCGGCCGGCCCCTCGTCCCGCGCGCCCGAGGACGCCCGCGCCGCCGCCCACCTGCTCGAGAGCTGGCTGACGTGGAAGAGCGTCCGGGAGTGATGCCGCCCCGGCCGGGGAGGCCGGAGCGGCGACCGCCGAAGGGCCGGGCCGCGCGCCGGCGCGCGATCGCGGCCGGGCTGCTGCTCGGCTTCTTCGCGGTCGCGCTCTACTTCGCGCTCGGCCTGCGCGCGGGGGACGCGGAGGAGGCGGCGCCGCCGCCGGTCACGACCGCACCGCCGCCGGTGATCCTGCGCGTCGTCTTCCCCGAGGGGTTCACCCGCAAGGAGATGGTGCAGCGGGTCGCCGAGGTGCGCCGGATCGCGCGCGAGAAGCGGAACGTGACGCCGGTGCTCTCCGGCGATGCATACGCGGCGGCGACGAAGGCGGCGAAGGCGCCGGCCGCGTTTCGGCAGCAGGCGGAGGGGATCGAGGGCTTCCTCTTCCCGGCGACCTACGAGTTCGCCCCGAAGACGGCGGCCGCGAAGCTCGTGGCCGACCAGATCGAGCACTTCGAGGCGAACTGGGGGAAGGTCGACCTCGCCTTCGCGCGCTCGAAGAACCTGACGCCCTACGACGTCCTGATCATCGCCTCGATGATCGAGAAGGAGACGATCGCGCCCGACGAGCGGCCGCTCGTCGCCGCCGTGATCTACAACCGGCTCAAGGCCGGGATGCCGCTCGGGATCGACGCGACGATCCGGTACGGGCTCGACGTGCCCGGAACGGAGTCGCTCCGCGTCTCGCAGCTGGAGAGCGACAATCCCTACAACACGCGCAACCGCACGGGCCTGACGCCGACGCCGATCGCGAACCCGGGCCTCGCCTCGATGCAGGCGGCCGCGCACCCCGCGGACGTCGACTTCCTCTTCTTCGTCCGTAAGTCCGACAAGGTGCATCACTTCTTCACCGCGAGCGAGTCGGAGTTCTACGCCAAGGCCTGCGAGTACGGCTACGGCTGCGGGTGAGCTTGTGTCTATCAGTCACAAGCGCTTGTTGAACCGCGCTACGGTGCGGGTCGCCGGCGGCCTTGTGTCTATCAGTCACAAGCTCCCGTCGTGATCTCGGGGACGACCAGGCTCGTCGCGCTGCTCGGCCGCCCGGTCGCGCACTCGCTCTCGCCGCGGATGCAGAACGCCGCCTTCGCGGCGCTCGCGCTCGACCTCGCCTACGTCGCCTTCGACGTCGCGCCCGAGCGCTTCGAGGAGGCCGTGCGCGCGCTCGTGGAGCTCGGCTTCGTGGGGGCGAACGTCACCGCCCCGCACAAGCGCGCGGCCGCGGCGCTGGCGGGCTCCGACGAGCCGTCCGTGAACACGCTCGTCTTCCGCGACGGCGGGATCGAGGGCCACTCGACGGACGCGGCGGTCCTCGCCGGGCTGACGCCTGTCCGGCCGGCGATCGTCGGCGGCGGCGGCTCGGCCGCAGCGTTCGCCGCGGCGCTGCCGCACGCGAGGTCGTTCGAGCGGCGGGGCGACTGGCCGCCGGCGGTCGACGATGCGGACCTGGTCGTCCACGCGACGCCGGTGCGCGGCGAAATCCTCGTCCACGTCGGCGCGGGGCAGACCCTCGTCGACCTGCCCTACCCCGGCTCCGCGACCGCCGCCGCAGCCCGCGAGGCCGGCGCGACGGTCTACGACGGCCTCGACGTGCTCGTCGCGCAGGGCGCGGCGTCGTTCGAGCTCTGGACCGGCCTGCCGGCGCCCGTCGAGGTGATGCGGGCCGCGATCCGGGAGTAGAGCGGAGGGACCCGCCGAAGCCAGGTCCCTCCGCAGCGTGCGGCTAGTGGATCTTGACGTTCCCTCCGAAGAGGGTCTGCTCGCCCGAGTCGTAGCCGTTCGAGAGACGGATCCGGTACGTGTCGCTGCTTCCGGGCTCGCCCAGGTCCTTGAGGTCGATCCGGTAGTCGAACGATCCGCTGCCGTTCACGGTCGCGGTGCCGAAGATGCTGGCCTGCGTGCCGTCCTGGCTGCAGACGACCGCGTCGACGTCGATCGAGTGCACGTTCATCGGCGTGGCGGGACCGTGATCATTGTACTGCTGCTGGCCCTTCAGCCCGTCGGCCTTCGCGTTCCCGCCGAACGTGGCCTTGTCGCCGTTGGCCGCGGTGATCCGGCCGCCGTAGGTGACCTTGCACCCCGCCGTGCTCTCGCCGAGCACCCACGCCTTCGTCGCCGTGTCCGCCGGCTCGTCGGCGTCGTGGACGTTGTCGCCGTCGGTGTCGGCATAGGCCGTGATGACGTCGGCTCCGGGCAGGGCAGGCCCCGTGTAGCAGAACGAGGCCTCGCCGGCCGCGTTCGTCGTGTCCGACCCGCTCGTGTTGACGGAGCCCGCGACGCTGAAGCGGACCGTGATCCCCGGCGTCGGATTGCCGAAGGCGTCCTCGACCGTGGCGGTCACGCAGTGCTCGTCGTCGACCACGTTCGTGTCGGTCGGCGGCTCGAGCTCGAGCGTCGCCGGATCGGCCGGCGTCACCGTCGCCGTGACGACCTGTGTCGCCCGAGCGGTCCCGTCGACGAGCGCGGTCACCGTGCAGCTGTAGCTCCCCGGCACCGTCGGCGCCGTGATCGTCTCCTGGAACAGGATGTCGACCGGTGCCGTGAACGGCCCGTACGGGGGCGGGTTCGGCGGGTTGAACGTGATCGTCAGGCCCGCCGGCGTCTGGCATCCGGCGCCCGAGACGACGAGGAGCACCTCGTCGACCTCGGCGGCGGCCTCCTCGATCTGGTCGATGATCTCGCCCGAGAGGTCGCCGCCGGCGTTCACGGCGGTACCACCCGTGGCACCCGCCAGCTGCTGGTAGCAGGCGAGGACGCCGCCGTAGTTGATCATCAGGAGCGTGATGTCGTTCGCGTTCAGCCCCGCGATCTCCGTGTCGGAGGTCATGCCCGGGTCCGCCGGCGGCTGGTTCCCGCACGCCGGGGCCACCGCGGCGGGCGGCGAGTTGTGCGGCGGCGCGTCGCCGAGGACGACGAGGAACTGCACCGCGTCCGGGTTGCGGCTCGCGTCGAGCACCGGGTCGGAGTACGCGTCGTTGAAGACCGGGTTGTAGGCCTCCGCGAAGTCGCCCCCGCCGCCTGCCACCATCGTGTCGATCGCCGCCTGGACCGCGGCGCAGCTCGAGGTGAAGACGGGCGTCAGGATCAGGACTCCCTGCGTCGCCGGCCGGTCGGGAATGTCGCGGAAGTCGAAGACGGCGAAGCGCGCGCCCGGGATCGCGGCCTGCACGTCGTCGCAGAGCGCGGTCGCCTGCGCCTTCGCCTGCGCGATCGCCCCGACCATGCTGCCTGTCGTGTCGATCGCGATGATGATGTCCGCCGCCCCCGGCAGCGCGTCGAGGTGCAGCGTCTTCGCGATCGTCGTCGACTCGCCCGCTTGAAGCGTCACGACCACCGGGTTCGGTGTGAACGAGTCGACCGCGAGCGCCTGGCCCGCGAGCGCGGCGAACACCCCTATCGCGAGTACGAGGGCGCCGAGCGCCCTTCCTAGCACGGCTCTCATGAGCCCACCCCTTCCTCTCCGAGTCGGCCCCGCCGGCGGCGAGGCCGGGCTTCTCTTCGCGACGCACGTTACGACTGTCACGAGTGAGCGCCTAGGGGCCGAGACCGCATTCGGCCCGGTTCGTCACCGTACGGCCTCGGTCTTGCACCTGCCGCCCAAGAGGTGTAAGAACGGGGGTGCCGCAGGGAGGTTTCACCTGAGCCACCGAGTCGCCACGCCGGAGCGCCTGCTCGTCGCCGACGACGACGACGCGTTCTGCGCGTCCGTCCGCATGCTGCTGGAGGGCGCGGGCTACGCGGTCGACGTCGTGTCGAGCGGTGACGCCGCACTCGCCGCCGTGCGGACGTCGCCGCCCGCCGCCGTCCTCCTCGAGGTGAACCTGCCGGGGCTCAGCGGCTACGAGGTCTGCCGCGCGCTCAAGCAGGACCTCGCGCTCGCCGTGCCCGTGCTGTTCGTCTCCGGAGAGCGAACCGAGTCGTTCGACCGGGTGGCGGGGCTCCTCATCGGCGCGGACGACTACCTGACGAAGCCGTTCGCCCCCGACGAGCTGCTCGCCCGC
>DATKBA010000182.1:0-27332 GCA_035514455.1 Gaiellaceae bacterium
CGTCACCCAGGAGCTCGAGATCGACTGGCAACGGCCGGCTCGCCTACTCGGGCGGGTCACCTGCCCGACGCTCGTCGTCCACGGCGAAGCCGACGCCCCGGTCCCGATCGAGCTCGCCGAGAGGATCGTGGCCGCGATGCCGAACGCACGGCTCGAGCGGATTCCCGAGGGGGGACACCGGCCCGACATCCGCACGCCCGAGCTCGTCAACCCGCTGCTGCTGGACTTCCTCCTCGAATCCTAGGCTCCCTCGCCCGGCCGCCGCCTCCGAAGCACGCGGAGGGCCGCCCACCGGGGGCGGCCCTCCGCTGCCGATCCGTGCTGCTACGGCTTCGCGACGACGATCGACGACGTCCCGCCGAAGGACGTGCTGCCGCCGACCGTGTCCACGGTGTACGTCACCGAGCTCGTGCGCTTCGGGATGCCCGACTTCGAGACGGTGCACTGCCCGCTCGAGTTCGTCGTGCACGAGGCGGTGCCGGTGGCGCCGTTCGACCACGTGCCCGAGACGACGACGCCCGAGGCGGCCGCGCCGTCGGTGGTCACCGTCGCGGTGACGCTCGCGGTCCAGCTCGAGCCGTTGTTGACGGAGCTCGCGGAGAGCGAGACGCTCGTGCCGGTCGTGGAGCCGGCGCTCGGCGTCGCCGAGGCCTCGTTCGAGCTCGCCGACTCGTTGCCGGACGTGTCCACGGCGCTGACGACGTAGTAGTAGGTCGTCCCGTTCGTGACGCTGCCGTCCGTGTAGCTCGAGCTCGCGACGAGGCTGCCGTTCAGCTTCGTGTACGAGACGCCGCTCGTCGTCGAGCGGTAGACGTTGTACCCGGCGAGGTCGGACTCGCCGTTGTCGGCCCAGTCGAGAGCGACGGAGCCGTCGCCCGCCGTCGCGGTGAGACCGGTCGGCGCCGCGGGGGGCGTCGTGTCGCCCGGCGGAGGCTCGGTGCCGCCGCCGCCGACCACGACCGGGTCGTAGACGGTCGTCGAGGAGACGTCGAGCAGCCGCTCCTTGATGCCGTCGCCCGAGTCGTCGATCCAGTTCAGGTTGCCGGTGCTCTGCAGCGTCGAGTAGAGGCTGGAGACGCCCGTCCATGTGCGCGAGAAGCCCTTCGACGCGAGCAGGGCGAGCGCCCCGGCCGCGTGCGGCGAGGCCATCGAGGTGCCGCTGATGGTGGCGTAGCCGCCGCTCAGCCAGGTCGAGAGGATGCAGACCCCCGGGGCGGCGAGCTCGATCGTCGAGCCCCAGTTCGAGAAGTCCGCCAGCGAGTCGTCCTGGTCGGTGCGGCACGTGGGCGAGCCGAGACCGCCGGCGGCACCGTCGAAGTCCGCGAGCGCGGACACCGTCAGCACCTTCTCGGCGCGGGCCGGGCTGTAGTTGGCTGCGTCCGCGTCGCTGTTGCCGGCCGCGACCGCGAGCGCGATGCCCGCGTCGGCCATTCGGTTCGCGGCATCGTCGAGCGCCGTCGAGGCGCCACCGCCGAGGCTCATGTTCGCAACCTCGATCGTGGACGCACGCGCCGTCACCCAGTCCATCCCGGCGACGATCCACGACGTGTAGCCGGAGCCGTTGTTGTCGAGGACGCGGACCGCCCACAGGCGCGCGCCGGGCGCGACGCCGACGACGCCGATCCCGTTGTCGATCGCCGCGACGGTGCCGGCGACGTGGGTGCCGTGGCCGTTCCCGTCGTCGCCGCCCGAGCCGCAGCTCGAGGTGAACGGGCCGCCGCCGGCGCAGTTGACGCTCCCGACCACGTTCAGATCGGGGTGGTCGAGGTCGATGCCGGTGTCGATGATCGCGGCGTCGACGTCGATCCGCTCGTCGTCGGTGCCGTCGATGTCGAGGTTCGGGTTCCCCGGCGCGAAGATGCGGTGGATCCCGGTGGGCACCGTCTGTGCCTGCACCGTGAAGAGCTGATCCGCCTCCACGTACGCGACGAGCGGGTGGCGCTGAAGCGCCGCGGCGGATTGCGCCGAGCCGCGCAGCGAGAACCCGCGGAGCGCGTGCTCGTAGACGAAGCCGACGGACCCGCCGTGGGCCCGTGTCAACGCCGCTGCGGTTGCAGGCACGTCGGCGACGCCCGCCTTCAGCACGACCACGTAGCTGCCCGTGGCCGGCTGCGCGGGTGCGCCTCCGACGAAGATCAGCGCGCAGAGCACGGCCGAGCCTGCGAGCGCGCGTGTGAGTCGCATCATTCGTGATCCTCCCCAAGAATTCGTGACCGGTGCTGCGAGCTTAGTCCACTCGCGCCGAATCTTCTAGACCCGCTCGGGGAGAGGCTAGCCGAGCGGCCGCAGCTCGACCGCGCGGCGCGGATCGACATGCTCGAGGACGCCGTCGAGCGGTCTCGGCACGCGCGCGAGGTCGAGCGCCTCGACGAGCGCGGCCGCGTAGCGGATCTTCCAGTTGTGGAGCCATCCGTGTACCTGCTCCTCGAACGGCCACGCCCGTTTCGCGGGCTGCTTCTGGTAGGTGAGGAACGACCCGAGCTGCCCCCGCGCCTCGACGAGCTCGAGCACGCGCTCCGCGCCGAGCGCGCGGACGAGCTCGCCCTCGAGATCCGGGTCGCACACGTAGGCGCCGGCGCCGAGGGCGCGCGCGAAGCCGGCCGCCTCGCGGGCGTCGCACAGGCCCGCCACCCACAGCTCGCGTCCTTGCCACTCGCGGAGCACGCGCCCGATCGCCTGCGCGCCGCCGATCGGCACCACCGCCACGCCCTCCGCCGCGAGGTCGCGCCCGCGCCGGCGCGCGAGCGTCTCGACCGCGACGCGGTCGCTCTCGCCCTCCACGAGCACGACGGCGTCCATCACCGCGCGGTGAGCCCGAGGATCAGCTGCGCCGCCTCGAGCGGGACGTCGAGCTGCGGGCAGTGGCCGACGCCCTCGAGCACGACCCAGTCGGCGTGGGGGAGCCAGTCGTCCCGGTAGCGCACGGCGGCGCGTGGCCACGGGAGGACACGGTCGTCCGCCCCCCACACGATCCGGACCGGGCACGTGACCCGCTCCGCGTCGAGGCTCCAGCCGTCGCGCAGGGCGCGGTCGATCAGCGGCAGCGTCGCGTCGCACGCGGCGGCGCCGGCGATCTGATGCGCGATGAGGGCGGGTGAGAGGTGCTCGTAGCGCACGGTGATGTCCTTCGTCGCGGCGCGGCGGCCGTTCGGCGAGGCTGCGATCGCGTCGGCGTGCGGCGCCGCCGCCCGCACCTGGTCGTGCATCGCCGCGAAGAAGTCGAGCGTCTCCCGCGCCGCCTCGTCTCCCTCGGCCCAGCCGCCGCCCGGCGCGAACGCCGTCACCGTCTCGGCCCGGCCGCGCGCCGCGAGGTGGAGCGCCACGTAGCCGCCGAGCGAGTTCCCGACGAGGTGCGCGGTCGCGAAGCCCGCGTCATCCATCGCGCGCTCGACGCCGTCGGCGAGTGCGGCGTCGCTGACGGGCGGCTCGAGCGGCGGACCGCCCGCGTGCCCGGGCAGCGTCGGGGCGAGGACGTCGTGCCGCAACTCGAGCTCCGGCAGCACGAGCTCCCAGGTCCGCCACGTGTCCGTGAAGCCGTGCAGGCAGACGAGCGGAGGCCCGGAGCCGCCGCGGTGCGATGCGGTGAACGGCCTCAGCCGACCGAGAGCAGGTCGACCACGAACACGAGCGGCTCGTGCGGTGCGATCACCCCGCCGCCGGCGCCGCGGGCACCGTAGGCCATCGCGGACGGGATCGTCAGCCTGCGGCGGCCGCCGACCTTCATCCCGGCGACACCCTGGTCCCAGCCCGGGATCACCTGGCCCTTGCCGAGCTTGAACTCGAACGGCTGCCCGCGGTTCCAGGAGGCGTCGAACTCCTCACCGGTCCTGAACGCGACGCCGACGTAGTGCACCGAGACCTTCGTGCCGGGCACGGCCTCCTCGCCCTCGCCGACCACGAGGTCGTCGATCCCGAGCTCGAAGGGGATGTCTCCCTCGGGCTTGTCGATCTGCGGTCGCTCGAGCTCCATGGGTCGCAACCTAGCAGTGGCCCGGACGTGCTCGAGATCGAGGCATGTGCGAACATGTGTTCGTGTCGAGCGCGTCGATCCTTCACGCCGACCTCGACGCGTTCTTCGCGTCGGTCGAGCAGCGTGACGAGCCGCGCCTGCGCGGCCGGCCTGTGATCGTCGGCGGGGGCGTGGTGCTCGCGGCGAGCTACGAGGCGAAGGCGCACGGCGTTCGCACGGCGATGGGCGAGCGCCAGGCGCGGCGTCTGTGCCCGCAGGCGGTCGTGGTGACGCCGCGGTTCTCCGCGTACGCGGAGGCCAGCAAGGCGGTCTTCGAGGTGTTCGACGACACGTCGCCGTCCGTCGAGGGGATCTCGATCGACGAGGCGTTCCTCGACGTGCGCGGGATGGAACGGAGCGTCGGCACGCCGGCGGCGATCGCGGAACGCCTGCGCCGCGACGTCCGGGAGCGCGTCGGGCTGCCGATCACCGTCGGGGTCGCGCGGACGAAGTTCCTCGCCAAGGTCGCGAGCGGGGTCGCCAAGCCGGACGGCCTGCTGGTCGTCCCGCCCGACGGCGAGCTCGCCTTCCTCCACCCGCTGCCCGTCGAGCGGCTCTGGGGGGTCGGCCCCGTCACGGCGCGAAAGTTGCGCGAGCGGGGGATCACGAAGGTGCGCCAGGTCGCCGTGCTCCCCGAGCCGCTTCTCGTCGCGATGCTCGGCCGCGCCGCGGGCCGCCAGCTGCACGCGCTCGCCCACAACCTCGACCCACGTCCCGTGCGGCCCCGCGCCCGGCGCGGCTCGATTGGCTCCCAGCGGGCGCGGGGCCGCTCCCCGCGGGCGCTCGCAGAGGTGGACGTGGACGTCGTCGCGCTGGTCGACCGCGTCACCCGGCGGCTGCGCGCGGCGGGCCGGGTCGGCCGGACCGTGATCCTCAGGCTCCGCTTCGAGGACTACACGCGGGCGACGCGCTCGCACACGCTGCCGCACGCGACCGCGCGCACGGCGACGATCCTCGCGGCCGCGCGCGGGCTGCTCGCCGCCGCGATGCCGCTGATCGAGCGGCGCGGTCTGACGCTCGTCGGCGTCGCGGTCGCGAACCTCGAGTCGGACGACGCCGTCCAGCCGCCGCTCCCCTTCGAGGGCCACGACGCCTTCGCGCTCGACGCCGCCCTCGACGAGGTGCGCGACCGGTACGGTTCGGCCGCGGTCACGCGCGCCCTGCTCGTCGGCCGCGACCAGGGCTGGACGGTGCCGATGCTGCCCGACTGAGCAGTGGTCAGCCGCCCGGTGGTCGCGCCTAGCTGTCGCGGTGGTCGTCGAGGACCGCGTCCCACGCTACGAGCGTCGAGTCCCGGTGGCGTGCCATCGCGTCCGCTGCCGCCTCGACGTCGCCACGGCGGACCGACTCGAACAGCGCGCGGTGCTCCGTCTCGGCGCCGACGATACGGGAAGCGGCCAGGACGAAGAGCGACATCCGCCGCCGGGCCTGCCAGAGCCTGTCCCAGGTCTCGTCGATCAGCTGCCGCAGCGCGGCCGAGGCCGGTGCCTCGAGAGCCTCGTGCACGGCGCGATTGGCGTGCGTGTAGGCAAGTCCCTGCCCGGTCGCTGCTGCCCGCTCCGCCTCGAGCAATGCATGTTCCGCGGCCGCGATCGTCTCCTTGGTGTGGAGCGGCGTGGCCTCACGGATGGCGAGAATCTCGAGCCACATGCGGATGCTGATCGCGTCGATGATCGCGTCGCGGGAGATGGTCGTGACGGTCGCTCCGCGGTGGCTCTCGCTCGTGACGAGCCCATCCCGGTCGAGCAGCCGGATCGCGTCGCGGACGGGCATGACGCTGATCCCGAGCTCCTCCGCGAGTGGCCGGAGCAGCATGCGGGAGCCGGGTGCCAGCTCCCCGTCGAGGATCCTGCGGCGCAGCTCGCTGTACGCGTAATCGGTCTTCGTCAGGAACGTGGCCGTCTGCTCGGAGGCACTCATCTCCTCGACCTTTCCCCGCCGACGACGGTGTGACCCTGCTCGCGAAGGAACTGTGCGACGTAGCGCGGCCCGAGGGCGCCGCGTCCGGTCGAGCCCGAGCCTTTCCACCCCGGATAGGTCTGCTGACCCGGCCAGCCACCGCTCGTCGCCCCTGCCGGACGGTTGACGAACACGGTGCCTGCCTGGATTCCGTCGAGGAACGTTTCGATCTCGCCTTCGTCCGCGCTGAAGAGGCCGGCCGTGAGGCCGTAGACCTGGTCGTTCGCTCGCCGCAGCGACTCCGCGAACGACGCGCTCGACTCGACCGCGAGAACGGGGAGGAAGAGCTCCTCCCGGACGAGCGGGTGGCCGGGCGGGAGGCGCGTCACCACCGTGGGCTCCACGTACCAGCCGTGGGCGAGCTCGCCGTGGCGCAGCCGGTTGCCGCCGAACGCGACCGTGCCATCTCGCCGCGCCTGCTCGACGACGTCCGCGTAGCGATCGAACGCGGCCGCGGTGTGCACGGGGCCGAGCCGCGAACCGGCGTGCGTCGGGTCGCCGACCGTCCAGGTCGCGGCCTCCGCGACGATCCGCTCGACGAGCTCGTCGTGTAACGCCTCGTCGACGAGGACGCGCGAGCAGGCCGAGCACTTCTGTCCGCTCAAGCCGAAGGCCGAGCGGACGATCCCCTCGGCGGCCGCTTCGAGGTCGGCCGACCGCGTCACGATCGCCGGGTTCTTACCGCCCATCTCAGTGATCGCGGGCCGCGGGTAGGCGCCTCCCGCCGCGAACGTGCGAGCGACCTCCATCCCGACCGCGTAGGAGCCCGTGAAGACGATTCCGTCGACGTCGTCGGAGCCGACGAGGGCACGACCGGCCTCGTCGCCACCCGTCACCACGTTCAAGGCGCCCGGCGGCAGGCCGGCTTCCTGCAGCGCCTCCGCGAAGAGCACCGCTGTCCACGATGTCGTCGGCGAGGGCTTCGCGACGACCGTGTTCCCCGCGACGAGCGCCGCGGCCGCGGGTCCCGCGGTCAGCGCGAGCGGGAAGTTGAAGGGCGCGATCACGCCGAAGACGCCGTAGGGGCGCAGCACCGAGCGGTGCAGGTCGCCCGCCGCGGCGCGCTCGAGCTCCAGGTCGAAGCCCGCGGCAGCCTGGAGTGCGTAGACGCGGATCAACTCGACGACCTCGTCGACCTCGCCGACCGACTCGAGGCGGTTCTTCCCGACCTCGAGCGAGGCGGCTGCGGCGATCTCGCCCACGCGCCGCTCGAGCACGGCACCCGCGCGCTCGAGCGTCGCGATCCGCTCGACCACCGGCGTGCGCTCCCAGGCGGGTTGCGCCGACCGGGCGGCTGCGATCGCAGCCGCGACGTCCGCCTCCGACGCGGCGGCGAAGGATCCGAGCTCCTCGCGCTCGTCTGCGGGGTTGCGCTGGACGAGCGTGCCGGCTCCGCCGGCGCGGACATCGCCCCCGATCAGGAGGCCGTGCTCGGAGACGGCCGCGCGCGCCCGCCGGAGACCATCGTCGAACGCCGCGTCACGGTCGGGGCTGAGCGCCGTTGACGTGTATGTCGCCTGCACGCCTCCGGCGACCGCGACGCGGGGTGTCACGACGCCACCTCGCCTGGCGTCGGGGTACCGAGGTACCGGTCGAGGACCTCGCGCGCCTCGGCCGGGTCGTGCTGCGCGTGTTGCTGGTAGTAGCCGGCACGGCTGATCCGGTACTGGCCCGCGGCCCGCAGGTCGGCGAACAGCTCGGCCACCTTCACGGCCATCACGTTGGGGTTGACGATCGCGACGTCGCCGAGGTCGGCGCCGCCCAGGACGGCGCGCTCGTAGCACGCGGCGATGATCGTGCAGCCGAGGACGACCGCTTCGGCCCGGTCCTCGGCGATCGTCTCGAGGCACCGGCGGCGCGCATCCTCCGCCACAGCGGCGGGGTCCTGCACCATGTCGTCGACGTACCAGTCGATCGCGCGCACGGACCGGCAGTTCGCCTCGACCCCGTAGAGGCGGACGCGGTCCTCGATCTCTGGCACGGCCTTGCGATGGTCCGTGACGACCGAGAAGGAGTGCCCGAAGAGGCGGGCGAGCAGGACGGAGGACTCGAGCGGGCCGATCACGGGCATGTCCGTCAGCTCGCGAGCCTGGGTCAGCGCGGGGTCGTAGCAGCAGCCGATCACGAACGCGTCGAACCCCTCGCGGTCGGCGGCGGCGACGGCCCGCAGGATCTCCACCTCGACGAGGTGCTTGGGGACGTAGTAGTCGATGTTCCGCGGGCAGCCGGAGAGGTGTCTGATCTCGACCTCGCTGCCTGCACGGAGGTACGGCGTCAGCGTCGAGTGCACGAGCTCGTCGAACTGGTTCGTGCCGAACGGATTCAGGAAGCAGATGCGTGGCACTGGTACCTCCGCTTAGTGGGCATATCCGCTGTAGTAGTCACCGGAAACGGCCGTCGCGGGCGAACCGCCGGCGAAGCGGCCGGGTGCGAACGGCTCGAGCGCGGGGTCGCGGCCCTGTCCGGCGAGCTCGCGCGCGAGCAGTTCCGCCGCGAGCGGCGCCAGCAGCATCCCGCGGCCGCTCCAGCCGTTGAGAGCATAGAAGCCGGGGCGCTCCGGGTGCTCCCCGACCAGCGGCCGTTTGTCGGGCGTCGTGTCGTACACGCCGGCCCACTGCCGCACGACCCGGAGCTGCGCCAGCCTCGGGGCCTTCTCGAGGAGCACGCGGGCCGTGCGGCCGAGGAAGCGCAGGCTCGATCTCTCGTTCATGCCCGGCACCTCGTCCGGGTCGACCACTCCCGCGACGAGTTCCCCGCGCAATGTCTGGTTGAACCAGCCCTCCTGTGGCCGGTAGAAGGTGACCGCGGGAGTCATGAAGGGCTGGCTCGGCTCGGTCACGAGCACTTCGCGCCGGATCGGCACGTTTGGCGTCTCGACGCCGAACCTGGCAGCGAGCTCGTGCGAGTGTCCCCCGCACGCGTTGACGACCGCGTCCGCGACGATCGTCGTCCGGTCGTCGAGCAGGATCGCCGACACGCGGTCGCCGTCGAGCCGCAGGTCGGCCGCGTCGGTGCCGAAGTGGAAGCTCACGCCGGCGTCGCGCGCGGCCTGGTAGTACGCGTAGACCGCTGCGTCGTGGTGCACGATCGCGGCGGCGCCGATCACGCCGCCCGCCGGCTGCTCGCCGCCGGAGAGCACCGGCACGGCCCGCACGACGTCACGGGCGTCGACGAGTCGAGCCTGGGCTCCGTGCTCGTCCCACATGGCCTGGAGTGGCTCGAGCGCGTCGCGTTCCGCGTCGTCGTAGAGCACCCAGACATAGCGGGTCCGGTAGAGCAGGGGGTTGCGCCCCTGCGTCAGCTCGTGAACGGTCCGCCACTTGTCGCTCGCGCGGCACGAGAACGCGGTCAGGTCGCTGGTGAGCTGCATCCGGCGCAGGCGACCGACGTTCCGCGTCGAGTTGCCCGCGCCGGGATAGCGACGCTCGACGACCGTGACGAAGCAGCCGAAGCGCCGCAGCTCGAGCGCCAGCGCGAGCCCTGCGATCCCCGCCCCGACGACGACGACCCTACGCATGAGCGGCCAGCTCGCCGAGCGTCGCGGGTCGAGCCAGTGGGCGGGCGGTCGTCGGGGCGGCCTCGACCCCGGCCTCGCGCAGGACGGTGAGCACGGCGGCGGCGCAGAGCTTCCCCTGGCACGGCCCCGTCATCGCCCCGGTTCGGCGCTTGACGAGCTCCGGCTGGTCGAAGCCGCCGGCGACGCACATGCGCAGATCGCGGACGCGCACGTCCTCGCACAGGCAGGCGAAGGCGTCGTCGTGAGCCGCCACGGCGGGAACCTCCGACGAGCGCGCGGCCGCACCGCCTCGCATCGACAGCCAGTCGGGCGTGGCCGTGACGGCGAGGATCGGAAGGCCGTCGTCGGTGAGGGAGACCTGCGCGCCCGCCTGCATCGCCAGCTCGATCGCAGGCTGCGAGACACCGGTGACGAAGAGATCGCACCGGATCTCGACGTCTGCGTGCAGCCGCTCGAGCCGGCCGCGGCCGGAGAGTGCATGCGGCGGTCGCGTGTCCGACCAGACCAGCGACAGGTCGTGCCGTGCGGCGAGCTCCTCGCATGCTGCGATCGCGCGTCGGGGCCCCCAGACCGCGATGCGTGTCCCCGGAGGCAAGGCTCCAGCAGCCGCATACCGCGCCGCGGCGGCCAGCCCGACGACGCCTGGGAGGTCATTGCCCGCGATCGGGGGTAGGCGCTCGTAGGCGCCGGCCGCGATCACGAGCCTCTCGAACCTGATCGCAAGCAGCCTACCCTCGTGCAGCGCACCGAGCACGCGGCCCGGATAGACACCGAGGGCGAGATTGCCGGCGGCGAGATCGACGACGAGCGCGTCCTCTTCCGGCGCGGCCGCGCCCACGACGACGGTCTCCGCTTCGACCTCGGCGAACGCGCGCGGCGCGACGGGCGTGAACCCCGTCGCCAGCCGGCCCGCGCCCGAGGCACGGCGCAGAACGCCGAGCGAGGCCCGGCGCATCGCCTCCGTGCGCAGGAAGCGCCGCTCGTAGAACCAGGGCGGCCAGCGCTCGGCGATCCGCCCGAGCGGCCGCCGCAGGCGCCGCCGCCGTGGCTGGGTACCGGTGGCGAGGGTCTGGCAGGCGAGCACGCGGCCTGCGCTCGTTTCCACCTCGCAGGCGAAGCAGTGGCCGCGTCCACAGATCGGCCCGCGAGGGCGGTGAAAGCGGAAGCTCGTCGCCACGCCCGGGCGCCCGGCGGCGAGTGCTTCCTCCGCGAGCGTCTGGGGTTGGTGCACGGATGACATATCTGTGATAACGTATCAGAAGTGGGTGACGTTGGCGTCGTCGGTGGGCGGCAGGGCGAGATCGTCCCGGTGGACGAGGTCGCCCGGCGTGTCGTCGCGGACTATCTCGGCCTGCAACCTCACGAGTCCTTCCTCCTCGTCACCGATGCGTCCGTCGCGACGGAGATCGTCGAGGCGATCGTGGCCGCCGCCGACACACTCGGCGCGGACCCGGCGCACGTCCGGATCGCCGTCCGCGGGACGAGCGGCGAGGAGCCGCCGCCGACCGTCGTCGGCGCAATGGCGGCCGCGGACGTCTGCCTGTGCATCGCATCGCGCTCGATCTACCACACGAACGCGAAGGGCACGGCCCAAGCCGCCGGCACGCGGGGTTGCTTCAACGCTCCGGCGGCGCTCTCCGCCTGGACGGCGGGGGCGATGACGGCCGACTTCTTCCAGATCCGGGAGACGGCGGAAGAGGTGGCGGCACGCCTGCGCGGGGCGGGGAAGATCCACGTCACCTCCCCCGCAGGGACTGACGTCACGGTCGAGATCGGCGAGCGCGAGCCGCGCGGCTGGTACACGGGCATCGTGCGCGAGCCGGGTCAGATCTCGGCGCTGCCCGGCGGCGAGGTCTCCTTCCCGCCGCTCGAAGGCAAGTCGCAGGGAACGATCGTCTTCGAGCGCGTGGTGACCGACATCGGCCCGGTCGTCGAGCCGATCCGGATCACGGTCGAGGGTGGTCGTGCGGTCGCGATCGAGGGCGGCGAGGAGGCGGCTCGGCTGCGCGCGCTGGTCGACGGGGTGCCGGGAGCCACGAACATCGGCGAGCTCGGGATCGGCCTCAATCCCGCCGCACGGGTCAGCGACGACATCACCGAGTCGAAGAAGCGGGTCGGGACAGCCCACTTCGCGCTCGGGGACAACGCGGGCGGCTACGGCGGCACGGTCGAATGCCCGCTCCATCTGGACGGGATGGTCTTCGACGCGACCGTCACCATCGACGGGATCGAGCTCGTCCGTGACGGGGAGCTCGTGCTGTGAGCGCGGCGCTCGATCGCGGGCGCGCCGCGTCGGAGGCGGTTTGCGAGCGCATCCGAGCGCTCGAAGGCTCGGGCATGCGAACGTTCTCCGATCCCGAGCCGCTCGTCTGGCAGCGGACGGAGGGATGCCGGGTCTGGGACGCCGACGGCCGCGAGTACCTCGATCTGTATGCGGGCTTCGCTGTGGCGACGGTCGGCTACTGCCACCCCACGGTTACGGCTGCGATCTGTCGCCAGGCGGCGACGATGACGCATTGCCCCTCGGCCGCTCCGTCGGAGGTGCGCGCCTCGCTCTACGAGCGCCTCGTCGGCCTGGCGCCCCCGGGGCTCGGCCGGGTGTTGCTCGCCGTCACGGGCGCGCTCGCCAATGAGACCGCGGTTCAGCTGGCGCGCGCGGCGACCGGACGGCAGGGAGTGATCACGTTCGCCGGGACCTACGTCGGGCGGACGGTCGGCAGCGTCCGGTACGCGGGCAAGCACGCATACCGCGAGCAGCTCGGGGTCCCGGGCGATGCGCAGTTCCTGCCGTATCCCGATCCGTACCGGTCCGCGTGGGCGGACGGGCGCGATCCCGGGCCGGCGGTCCTGGCGCTCCTCGAGGAGCTGCTCGGCGACCCGGCCTCGGGCGTCGAGACGCCTGCCTGCGTGCTCGTCGAGCCGGTCCAGGGCAACGGCGGTGTCGTGATCCCACCGGATGGGTTCCTCGCCGGCCTCCGGCGCATCTGCGACGAGAACGGCGTCCTGCTCCTCTTCGACGAGATCCAGAGCGGCTTCGGGCGAACCGGGCGGCTATGGGCCTGTGACCACGAGGGCGTCGTGCCCGACTTGATGACGGTCGGCAAGGGCATCGGCGGGGGCCTCGCGCTCGGGGCGGTGCTGGGCCGTGAGGACGTGATGACGACGTGGTCGTCCGATGCCGTCACCTCGACCTTCCTGGCCAATGCGTTGAATGCCGCGGCCGGCTGCGCTGCGCTGGACGTGCTCCGCGACGAGCGGCTCGTCGACCGCTCGGCGACGCTGGGGGCCCGGGCGCTGGAGCTGCTCCGTGCTGGACTCGCGGACAGCGGCCACGTCGGCGACGTACGCGGTCGCGGCCTCTTCGTCGGCGTCGAGCTCGTCGCCGACCGTAAGACGCGAACCCCTGCCGCCGACCTTGCTCTCAGGACCGTCGGCACGCTGCGCGAGCGGGGCGTGCTCGTCGGCCGTGGCGGCCGGCATGGCAACGTGATCAAGCTCTCGCCACCGCTCGTGATCGCCGAGAACGACCTCGACGCCGGACTGGCCACGGTGTTGGAGGTGCTCGCATGACGGCCGGCGTGATCACGGCGCGGCACTACGTCGACGGCGCGTGGACCGACGGTGGCTCGGACGAGTGGTTCGAGTCGCACTCGACGACGGACGGAGCGCTCCTCTGCCGCGCTCCCGTTGCCGGAGCGGCAACCGTGGACGCGGCTGTCGGCGCGGCGCGGCGCGCCTTCGCGGAGAGCGGCTGGAAGGAGCGGCGCGCGGCCGAGCGCGCCGCCGTGCTGCTCGAGGCCGCCGATCGGCTCGACGCGCAGGCGGAGGAGATCGCGACGCTCGTCGCACGCGAGATGGGCAAGCCGTTTCGGCTCTCGCTCGACCGCGAGGTGCGCGGGGCGGCGGACAAGCTGCGCTATTTCGCGGGCGCGGCGCGCACGATCGAGGGTGAGGTGACCGGCGCCTCCCCGGCGCACATCCTCGACCTCTCCATCCCCTTCCCCGTCGGCGTCTGCGCGCTCGTCATCCCGTGGAACGATCCGGTCGACCTGGCGGTGCGCAAACTGGGCGCGGCGCTCGCGGCCGGCTGCAGCGCGGTCGTGAAGCCGTCCGAGGAGACCCCGGCCTCCACCGAGGCGTTGATCCGGATCTTCGACGCCCTGCCTGGGCTGCCGCCGGGGATCGTGAACATGGTGCACGGCCCAGGTGACCCGACGGGCGAGGCGCTCGTCTCCCATCCGGACGTCGACAAGGTGTCCTTCACGGGCTCCACCGCGACCGGGCGCCGGATCATGCGGCTCGCGGCAGAGACGCTCAAGCGCGTCTCGCTCGAGTGCGGCGGCAAGGCGCCCTGCCTCGTGTTCGCCGACGCCTATCTGGAGAAGTGCCTCGACGCGCTCTCCTACGGCGCCTTCCTCTACGGCGGCCAGTCGTGCACCGCGGCGACGCGGATCATCGTCGAGCGCTCGCTCCACGACGAGTTCGTCTCGTCGCTGGTCGCGCGCGCAGAAGCTCTGCCTGCCGGCGACCCGCTCGACCCCGGCACGCTTCTCGGCCCGCTCGTCTCGGAACGACAGGTCGAGCGCGTGCGGTCCTTCCTCGACGGGATCGCCGCCGACGGCGGGACGATCGCCACCGGCGGCGGTATCGACGGCCTCTTCGTCGAGCCGACCGTCGTCACCGGCGTCCGCCCCGACGCGCGGATCGCGAGCGAGGAGGTCTTCGGCCCGGTCGTCTGCGTGTTCGCGGCCGACGGGGAGGACGAGGCGATCGAGATCGCAAACGGTGTGCGCTATGGGCTCGGCGCCTCGGTCTGGACGAGCGACGTCAGCCGCGCGCTCCGGGTGATGCGACGGCTCGACGCCGGTGACGTCTGGATCAACACGCATTACGTGCGCCAGTCGGAGACGCCATTCGGAGGCTGGAAGGAGAGCGGCCTGGGCCGCGAGCTCGGGATGGCGGGCATGCGCGAGTACCTCGCGTACAAGCGTGTCGCATTCGACACGCTGCCGGACTTCCACCTCAAGACCTGGTTCGAGCGCGGATGACCCGGGCGGGCGCGGAACTGGGCGTGCGAACCGCTGCCGCGGGAACGGGCGTCGGCACGTCGCCGGGCGCGGCCCGCGGCGAGCCACCGCTCATCTGCACCGCCGGCCTCGGAGTTCGGTTCGGCGACCTCGACGCCGTCGTGGACGTCGACCTCGACGTCCACACGGGGGAGGTCGTCGCCGTGATCGGCCCGAGCGGAGGCGGCAAGAGCACCTTCCTCCGCTGCCTCAACCTGCTCCAGCTTCCGACCGCCGGCCGCCTCCAGCTCGACGGCGAGGTGATCGTCGACGCGGACGCGGGCCGCTTCCCGGTTGGTCGCCGCCTGACCGGCCTGCGGCGCGAGATCGGGATGGTCTTCCAGTCGTTCAACCTCTTCCCGCACCTGACGGCACTCGACAACGTCGTGCTCGCACAGGTCCACGTGCTCAAGCGCACGACGGAGGAGGCGCGCGAGCGCGGCCGCGAGATCCTCGCGCGGGTCGGCCTCGAGTCGAAGGCCGAGAGCCGCCCGGCGCACTGCTCGGGCGGCCAGCAGCAGCGGATCGCGATCGCGCGCGCCCTCGCGCTCGACCCGCGGCTGATGTTGTTCGACGAGCCCACGTCCGCCCTGGACCCGGAGCTCGGAGTCGAGGTCCTCGCGGTGATGCGCGAGCTGGTGAGCGACGGCATGACCACGGTCGTCGTCACGCACGAGATGGCCTTCGCCGCCGAGGTTGCCGACCGCATCGTCTTCATGTCCGACGGTCGCATCTTGGAGTCGGGTCCGCCGGAGCGCGTGCTGCGCGAGCCGGAGCACGAGCGCACGCGGCGCTTCTTGCAGGCGGTGCTGCAGCGGTGAGCGCCGTCCCGGAGTACGTCCTGCGGTTGCTGCCCGGCGTGCAGTTCACGCTGATCCTCACCTTCGGCGGCTTCGGGATCGGCGCGGTGCTGGCGGTGCCGGTGGCCGCCGCGCGGAGGTCGCGCCGACGAGTGCTACGGCTCCTGGCGATCAGCTACGTCGAGACGCTGCGTGGGGTACCTCCGATCGCCTGGCTCTTCCTCCTCTACTTCGGCCTTGCCCAGGTCGACATCCGCCTCAGCAGTCTCACCGCCGGCGTGCTCGGCCTCGGCCTGATCGCCGGTGCGTACCTCTCCGAGATCTACCGCGCGGGCCTGCGCGCCGTTCCCCACGGACAGCTGGATGCTGCGCGGGCGGTCGGGCTCGGCACCGCCCGCATCTACCGGCATGTGATCGGCCCTCAGGCGATCGTCACGATCGTCCCGCCGGCCGCGGCGTTCTTGATCGGCCTGCTCAAGGACAGCGCGATCGCCTCGCTGATCGGCGTCCCCGAGGTGACGGGCCTCTCCCTCCGGTTCACCCAGCGGGAGTTCGAGGGGCTCGCGATCTTCACGGCGGCCGGGATCGTCTACTTCGCTCTGAGCGTCCCGCTCGCCACGTTCGCCCGCTGGGCCGGGACGCGGCTCACCGCCCGACTGGTGTTCGGATGATCGCCGCGAGCCTGATCGAGCGCTGGCCTGAATGGCTCTCCCCGCTGCTCGGTGGGCTGGGGACGAGCCTGCAGCTGACGGCGGCGTTCCTCGTCATCGGCCTCCCGCTCGGTCTGGGCTTCGCGGTCATGCTCTCCGCGCAGCGACGCCTCGTCCGGGCCGTCGCCGTCGCAGCCGTCGAGCTCGGACGAGCCGTGCCGGTGCTCGTGCTCCTCTACCTTGTCTATTTCGGGCTGCCCGAGGCGGACATCCGGCTGAGCGCATTCGTCTCCGCCACGATCGCGATCAGCTTCTCCTTCGCCGCCTACACGAGCGAGGTCTTCAAGGCGGGAATCGCGGCCGTCGGCTCGGGACAGCGCGAGGCATCGCAGGCGCTCGGCCTCACGCATCCGCAGGAGATGCGCCTCGTCGTGCTGCCGCAGGCGGTGCGGATCGTGATCCCGCCGATCCTCGGCTGGGTCGTCATCTTCTTCCAGGCGACGTCGCTCGCCTTTGCGATCGCCGTCCCGGAGCTGCTCAACGAGGCCTACACGATCGGGTCGAGCACCTTCCGCTTCCTGAGCGTGCTCCTGCTGGCGGCGCTGTTGTACGCCGCAGTCTCGATCCCAGCGTCGCTCGCCATCGACCACCTCGACCGGCGGCGGGGGCCGCTGACGTGAGCACGCCCAGTGACCAGCCAGGCCATCCCATGACCCCAAGGAGGTCATCATCGTGAAGCATCGGCAGTTGCGACGGGCGCTCGCGCTCGTTGTGCTCGCACTCCTCGTCGGCGTTCTCGCCGCCTGCGGCGGCGACGACGAGCCGGCGGAGGCGGCGGGAGCAGCGGCGGAGTGCCAGCCGGAAGTCCAGATCCCCACTCTCGAGGAGGGGAAGCTGAAGATCGTCGCCGCGCAGTACCCACCCCTGATCACATACGAGAACGGCGAGCTGGCCGGCGTCGACGGTGAGCTGATGAAGCTGATCGCCGAGCGAGCCTGTCTCGAGATCGAGGTCGAGCTGCAGTCGTTCGCCGGCGTCATCGAGAGCGTCGCTGCCGGGCGCTCCGACGTCGCCATCGGCGGGTGGTACATCACGCCCGACCGGGAGGACGTCGTCGACCAGTCCGAGCCCGTCTACTCCGACCCGCCGGTGATCGTCGCCAAGGAGGAGATCACGAGCCTCGACGACGTCGACGGAAACATCGGGACGACGCAGGGATACCTCTGGGTCGAGGACCTGAAGGCGTATGCGGGCAACCGGGCGAAGCTCTACCAGTCGCCGGACGCGGTCTTCGCGGACGTCGCCAA
Organism: Gaiellaceae bacterium; assembly: GCA_035514455.1. Classification (GTDB taxonomy): domain Bacteria; phylum Actinomycetota; class Thermoleophilia; order Gaiellales; family Gaiellaceae; genus Gaiellasilicea. Next base: position 17,309 of record DATKBA010000182.1, read on the forward strand.
CGGGCGGATCGCGGCCGGACTGATGGCCGTCGCCGAGGCCAGCCATCGCATCGAGCAGAACCCTGACGCCGGCCTCACGGCCTCGCTGATGGAGCCGCTCGAGGCGATCGACGCCTCCGTCAGGCCGTCGGTGACGAACTTCCCGCACCGGAAAGACGTCGAGGGCGTGACCGAGGCGCTGAATGCGGAGATCGAGCGGTTGCGCTCGTCCGGCGACCTGGCGCGGATCCTCGAAGACCATGGCATCGACGGCAAGGCCGCCGAGGTCGGCGACAGCTGAGCACGCGCGTCGATTGCGCAAGGAGTGGGGCGGGCCGCGCGCAGCGGCCTGTCCCGCGCGTCCCCATCGAACGGAGGACCAGATGAGTGAGGCACTGACGCCGCCCGCAGCCGGTACGGCTGCGGGCTCGGCAACGGGCGAGTTCTTCAGCCGGCGGGCCACAGGGCTCGTCCGGCTCGGCACGCCGCTACGGGTGCTCGTCCTGAACTTCGCGAACATCGGGCTCGTCTACATCATGTTCACGTACTGGGCGCAGCCGGCCGTCTTCCCGCAGAGCCACTTGCTGGCCGGGATCGCGATCGCGGCGGTCTTCAACGCCGTCTTCTGCCTGGGGCTGGCGATTTTCGCGTCCTCGTTCCCCCGCTCCGGCGGCGAGTACGTGTACGTCAGTCGCAGCATCCACCCGGCCGTGGGCTTCGCGGTCAGCTTCGCCGCCGCTCTCTCTCAGAGTTTCTGGGTCGGCGTGGGCGGCTACTGGATCTCGACGCTCGCGCTGGCGCCGATCACGTCGACGTTCGGGACGACGACCGGCAACGAGACGCTCGTCGACTGGGGCGCGAAGTTCGCCACGGCGAACTCCGGCTTCATCTTCGGGACCGCCTTCGTGATCGTCGCCCTCCTGATCAACCTCGGCGGGTTGCGGACGTACTTCCGCTTCCAGGCGATCAACTTCCCGATCGGCGTGCTCACCTTCCTCGTTCTCCTCGGCGTGTACCTGTTCGCCTCGCCGTCGGACTTCGAGCGGGGCCTGAACGAGTACTCGGCCGGGGCCGGCGGCTCGTCCAATGCTTACGACGACATCCTCGCGGCAGCGACCGAAGGCGGCATGCCGACCGGGACCAGCCTGATGGGCCTGCTCGGGATCTTCGGGATCATCTGGCTTGTCGGCATCGCCTCGACCTACATCGCGGGCGAGGTCAGGTCGCCGAAGCGGACGCAGGTGATCGGCTCGGTCGGCGGTTCGCTCGTCTACAGCGCGGCGGTCTTTCTGCTCGCGCTGCTGATGTTCAAGCCGGTCGGCGAGGGCTTCAACAAGGCGGCGACGTGGGTCAGCTACAACACGGACACGTACTACGACATCATCCCGAGCGACCCGACCTTCGTGACGTGGGCGGCCGTGCTGGTCGACAACTGGGCCGTGCTGCTGCTCGTCGGGATCGGGCTCGTGATCTGGAGCTACTTCTGGATTCCCTCGGCCATGATGATCGCGACGCGTGCCGTGTTCGCGTGGTCGTTCGACCGGCTGGTGCCGGCGAAGCTGTCCGAGGTGAACCAGCGGACGAACTCGCCGGTGTGGGCCGTCGTCGCCGTCGCGGTCGTCGGGGAGGCGTTCCTGATCGCCTACTGGCGGGGCTGGTTCGACTTCCTCGCGCCGTTCCTCGCCTACGGGATCGTCTTCCTGACGGTGTCGGTGGCGGCGATCGTGGCCTCGTACCGGCCTTCGACGCGGAAGTTCATCACGGAGGCGGGCTGGGACAAGCGTTACTTCGGCGTCCCGCTGCTCGCTCTCTGCGGCGGCGTCGGGGTCGTCTACTGGGGGCTCGCGCTCTGGTTCGCGCTGACGGAGGACCTGCTCTTCCTGAACACGACCAAGCAGATCGTCCTCACAGGACTCCAGTTCGCGATTCCGCTGGTGATCTTCGCGGCGATCACGTTGTGGCGGCGCTCGCAGGGCGTCGACCTGGCGCTCGCCTACAAGGAACTCCCACCCGAGTAGATGGCTGACCGCTTCGTCTTCTTCGCCACCGACCTCCACGGCTCCGAGCGGTGCTTCCGCAAGTGGCTGAACGCGTCGGAGGGATACGGAGCGGACGTTCTCGTGCTGGGCGGGGACCTCACCGGCAAGGTGATCGTCCCCGTCCAGCGCCGGAACGGCGGTCACGTCGCACGGTGGCGCGACCGCGAGCATCGACTCGAGACGCGCGAGGAGCTCTCGGCGTTCGAGCGGGCTGTCGCGGACGCCGGCGCCTACGCGTGGCACGCGGAGCCGGACGAGGCGGAGGCGACGTTCGCCGACGATGAGGCGTCCGAGCGGCTGTTCGCGCGCCTCGCCGCCGAGCGCGTCGCGGACTGGGTGGAGCTCGCGCAGGTGCGCTTAAAAGAGAGCGGGACGAAGGCGTTCGTGATCGCAGGGAACGACGACCCGTACGAGGTCGACGAGGCGCTCGCCGGCAGCACCGCGCTCGTCAACGCCGACCATCGGATCGTCTGGATCGACGATTGGCTCGCGATGCTGTCCGTGGGCGACTCGACGCCGACGCCCTGGAGCTCGCCGCGGGAGATCTCCGAGGAGCGGTACGCGACGCTCGTGACGGGGCTCGCCGATCAGCTGGACGAGTCGACGACGGCGATCTTCAACCTCCACGTGCCGCCGTTCGACTCGACGCTCGACTTGGCGCCCGAGCTTGACGAGCACCTGCACGTCCGGTACACGATTGCCGGCGAGCCGCGCCAGGTGCCGGTGGGAGGCAAGAGCGTGCGGGAAGCGATCGAGCGCTACCAGCCGCTCGTGGGCCTGCACGGGCACGTGCACGAAGGCCGCGGGAGGACGAAGATCGGGCGTACCGTGTGCTTCAACCCGGGCAGCGACTATCAGCAAGGCGTCCTTCGCGGTGTCCTGCTCCGGCTCTCGCCGAGGCGGGGCGTCCGCGACTTCACGTTCACGACCGGATGAGGAGCGTCATGAGAGACGTGTTCCGAACGCCAGCGAGCGGCGACGACGTGCCGAGACTCAACCCGATAGGGAGCGCGCACCTCCTTCGGACCACCCCGGTACGGCGGTGAGCGTTCTTGTCGTCGGCGGGGGAATCGCCGGGGCCTCCACCGCCTACTTTCTCGCGCGCGACGGTGTCGACGTCACGCTCGTGGACAAGAACGACCTGGCGTGGGGCGCGTCGGGCCGCAATCCCGGCTACATCTGGACGCACACGCGCGCGGAGGGAATCCAGATCTCGTTCGGCAAGGCGGGCCGCGCGCTCTACGACGAGCTGGCGGACGAGCTGGACGACTTCGGCTTCCGCCCGGCGGGCGGCATGGTCTACTTTTTCGAGGAGCAGGCCGGGCTCTTCCCGGGTTTCGTCGAGAGCCGCCGCGCGGCGGGTCTGCCGATGGAGCTGCTCGGCTCCGACGAGGCGCGAGAGCGCTGTCCTGTGCTGCCGGAGGACGTTGCCGGCGCTACCTTCAACCCTCTCGATGCGCACGTCGATCCCGGCGCCACCGTGCGTGCGCTCGCGGCGGGCGCGGAACGAGCGGGCGCGGTCGTGCGCTCCGGCGTCGACGTCACGGGCCTATCCGTGACCGGCGGGCGGTGCGAAGGCGTGCTGACGACCGAGGGGTCGATCGCGGCCGACCTCGTCGTCGTCGCCGCCGGCGTCTGGTCGCCTGGGCTCGTCGAGCCCCACGGTGTGCCGCTGCCGATCGTCCCGATGCGGCTGCAGATGGCCGAGACGGCACCGTCCGAGCTCCGGTTCGATCAGGTGCTCTACGGGCCGACCGGGCTCAAGCAGTACGCGCTCACGAAGGAGATCGAGGGTTACGACGCCGAGGCGTTCACGCACCCGCTCGAGACGGTGCTGCCGGGCACCGAGTTGCTCGAGCTCGCCGCGCAGCGCGCGGATGGTCGCATCCTGCTCGGCTGTCCGATGGACTTTCCCGGGTTCGACGACCGGCCGACCACGGGTGGACTGGGCCTGACCTTCGGTGTCCTCGCCGATCACCTGCCGGCGCTCCGCGATCTCCCGATCGAGCGGGTGTGGGCGGGTCTACTGCCGCAGACGGAGGACGCGCTGCCGATCCTCGGCCCCGTAGGCGCCATCGACGGCCTGTGGATTGCCGCCGGTCACGTCTTCGGCATGCTCGCGGGGCCGCTGAGTGGCAAGCTCGTCGCGCAGATGATCCAGGGGAAGGCGACCGATTTCGACTCCGGGCCATTCCGCCATGACCGCGAGTCGGTCGTCGGCGCCTCCACGGCCCTACGCAGGTGGTGAAACCGCGCTACGAGCGTGGGGCGTGGGCGCGCCGCGGGCGCAAGGCGCCGGGCACGAGCGTGCAGTTCGCCGACCGGGTCGAGCTGCCCGTGAGCGTCGAGACGGTCTGGGCACGGCTGCGTGACGTCGAGGCGGCCGCCACTTGCCTGCCCGGGCTCGTCGCGGGCTCGCTCCGGCCGGTAGGCGGCGGAGCGTTCGAGGCGACCATGCGCCAGACCACGCTCGGGGTCACGGCCAGCTGGGCCCTGCGCGCCGAGTTCGTCGCGTCCGATGCCGACCGTCGGCTCGACGTCCGGCTGAACGGCAGGGATGCGCGCCTGGGCATGACGATGACCGGCGACGCCACGGTGATCGTCGCTGACGACGGGGGCCGCGCAGCGCTCGACTGCCGTACCGACGTGCGTGTCGAGGGGCGGCTCGCCGCGACCGGAGGCCCGATCATCCGCGGCGTCGTCGAGGAGACGCTGAGGAGCTTCGTGGGCTCGCTGGCCGGCCGCGAGCCCGAAGCCCGCCGTGGCCTGAAGGGCCGATTGCGGCGGTGAGGCGCTTCGCCGACCGCGTCGTGCTCGTCACAGGAGGCGGTCATGGGATCGGACGCGCCTCGGCGCTCAGGTTCGCGAGCGAAGGCGCCCGTGTGGCCGTCGTCGACATCGACGGCGCCCGCGCCGAAGAGACCGCCGTGCTCGCCGGACAGGAGGCAGCGGCGTTCACCTGCGACGTCTCCGACGAGAGGGCCGTCCCTGTGACCGTCGGTGCCGTCGTCGAGCTCTTCGGAGACATCGACGTCGTACACTCGAACGCGGGTGTCCTGCTTCCAGGGGCCGCGGCCGATGCGAGCGTGGCGGACTGGGACCGCACGTTCGCGGTGAACGTGCGCGGCATGTTCCTCCTCGCGCAGGCCGTACTCCCTTCGATGCGGGAGCGGGGTAGAGGCGCCATTGTCAACACGGCTTCTACTGCGGGCATCGCGGCCGAGCCGGACCTCGCGGCGTACTGCGCCTCGAAGGGCGCCGTGATCCAGTTGACGAAGCAGTTGGCCGTCGACTACTCGCGGCACGGGATCCGTGTCAACTGCGTCTGCCCCGGCTGGATCGACACCGGCTTCAACGATCCCATGCTCGAAGGCGTGAGCGCCGCGGCGCTGGCCGAGCTGATCGATCGCATGGTTCCGCTCGGACGCCAGGGGAGCCCCGAAGAGATAGCCGCGGTCGTGGCGTTCCTTGCCTCGGACGATGCATCCCTGGTCACGGGACACGCGCTCGTGGCCGACGGCGGACTGACCGCTCTATGAGCGTCCAGCCCCTCCTCGACGTTCCCGCCGAAGGGGAGCGGATCGTGCGCGCGGGCGAGCGCGAAGGGCTTACGGTGCGGCTGTGCGGGGGCGCAGCGGTCGCGCACCTCTGCCCCTCGGCGGGCCGGCCACCGCTGGCTCGCGAGTACAAGGACGTCGACCTCGTCGCGCTGCGTCGCGAGCGCAACGGTATCGCCGCGCTCCTGTCCGGCCTCGGCTACGAACCGCGAGACGAGTTCAACCTGCTGAGCGGCGGGTCGCGGCTCCTCTTCTGGGACCCGGGGAACGCGCGCCAGCTCGACGTCATGCTCGACCGCTTCGAGATGTGCCATACGCTCGAGCTCGCGGGGAGGCTGGGTGCGACCCGGATCGCGCTCGACCCCGCCGACCTGCTGCTCACCAAGCTGCAGGTGCGGGAGACCAACGACCGCGACGTCAAGGATGCGCTCGCTCTGCTGCTCGACACCTCCCCGGACATTGATCGCATCGTCACGGTGCTCTGCGACGACTGGGGCTGGTGGCGCACGGCGACCGAGGTGCTCCGCCGCGTCGCTGCGGCCGCCCCGATGCTGGATCCAGCGGACGCGGGCCTGGCGCGCGACCGGATCGACACGATCGAGCGGGAGCTCGCGGTCCGCCCGAAGAGCCTTCGCTGGCGCACGCGCGCGCTGTTGGGCGACCGCGTCCGCTGGTACGAGGAGCCCGTCGAGGAGTACTAAGGGCTACCTGACTGTGAGCACGCCCTTCATGCCCGCTGCGGCATGGCCGGGCAGGGTGCAGAGGTACGTGTACCGGCCGGCGCGGGCGATCGTCACCTGCAGCGTCGCGGTCTTGCCCGCCGCGAGCTTGACGGTCTTCTTGCCGGCGATCTTGAAGTCGTGGGCGATCTGGCCGCGGTTCGTGATCCGGAAGACGACGGTGCCGGTGGGCACGGTCGTTTTCGAAAGCGTGTACTTGAACTCGGAGGGCTTCCCGGCGGTGACGGCGACGGTCGTCCTCGCGGCCTGCGTCGAGGGGCCGCCGAGCGCTCCGGTGACGAGCACGAGCGCGGCGAGCGCTGTCGAGACGGCCACGGACGCGATGCGCGATCTGCTCACGGAAACCCCCCGGATCCGACGACGACTGGGCGTACGGCTCGACCCTAACGAGGCATTGTTAGGGAGGGTAAGGCGCTGCCGGGGCCAGAAGAGTCGACGCGGCTGTGCGCGAGAAGACGCTCAAGCGCCGCGCAACCTCTGGGCGACGACGGGACGGAGGAGGAGGTAGAGGAAGAGCGCCGGCAAGGTCGGGCCGAGCGCGACGGCGAGGCCGAGCACGATCGCGAGCGTGCCGGCACTCTCCTCCGCGCTCGCGCCGGTCTCGCGGGCGTCCCGGCCCGTCACGCTGACGCGGTCCGCGAACCGTTCGACGTCGGTGGCGGTGCGCGCGACGGCCGCGCCGGGGTCGACCCCGACGAACGGGAGCTCGCCGACGATCGAGAGGGCCTCGGATGTCTCCTGCAGGCCCTGAGCTGCGCGACGGAGGCCGGCGCTCGTCTCGTCGAGGCCCTCGCCGGCGGCGACGACCGCGCGCCCACCGTCCTCGAGCTGCTTCAGCGACGAGTAGACGACGCCTGCGGCGACGAGCCAGGCGACCGCCCAGACGACGAGCGCCGCGTCGACGGCGCGGATCCCGAGCCGCATGCCCTACTGGTTGCGCACGTCCGCGCAGGCCACGTACGTACCGGCACTCTGGGGCGACTCGTGCACGTTGACCGCGTGCTCGTTCAGCACGAGATCGTCGAGCGTCACGTCCTCGAGCGTCTCTTCGGCCCCCTCGGTGTCGGTGAGCGCCGTCGTCGCGCGCAGCAGGATTCGCGTCGGCATCGTCGTCCTCTCCTTCGTCGCCCGCTGGAGTGCATCCGGTTCTCTCGCCGCTCGCCGCGGGCCGGAAACCTGGCAGGGAGGCGGTCCCGGCCCCCGAACACGCCCTTCGTGTGGTTCCTGCGCCGTCGGCGGCGGCTGCCGCCGCCTGTGCTCCTGCCCTCGCTCGACCGGCTGGCCGAGCTGGTCGCGCGCGTCGTCGACCTGCTCGACGAGCTTGTGACAAACCAACACAATCCTCATTCCGCCCCCTCGCAGCCGCCTGTTCAAGCGGCTCCGGAGGAGCTTGTGTCTATCAGTCACAAGCCTTCACCGCCCGACGAGTGGGTGGCGTTCGTGCCCTCGCCGGCCGGGTACCGGCTCGCCGAGCGGGAGGGGGCGCCGCCGGGGCGCGGGGCGGTCGTCGACGTCGAAGGAGTGCCGTTCCGGGTGCTGCGGCTGGGGCCCTCGCCGCTCCCGGGCGACCGGCGGCGGTGCGCCTTCCTCGAGAGGCAGGAACGGCCCGAACCGGAGCGAACCTTCGACCGGTGAGGGAGGAGAGCCACATCGAGGAGATGCGCGCCGCGCTCCGCGGAGAGCGGGAACGGGCGGAGCAGGCCCGCCAGCGGTCGACCGAGAACGTGCGCGCCCTGCTCGACGTGCCCGAGCCCGAGAGCGCTCCCGAGCCGCCGGCCGAGCCGGAGCGGCAGAGCTACCTCGGCCGCTTCTTCGGCCGGTAGCGCTTCGCTACGCTTGGGCCGCATGGAGCGGCGCGAGCGGGAGCGGATCATGCGTCAGGGCGTCGTCCTGCCCGAGACGCCGCGCGACCGCAAGAACCTCGAGGGGCTCGCGCAGGACGTTCGCGACAGCCCGCTCCGCGGCCGTGAGCTGCCGTTGCGGCTGCGCAACTTCCGCCCCGACGCGGGCAGCTACCTGGCGTCGCTCGGCGGGCCGCTCCCGTACATGGCACGCCTGAACCGGATCGACGCGCTCACGCTCGAGCACGAGCAGGCGCTCGCGGCCGAGCACGAGCTCCACGGCGGCGACGAGCGGGCCTGGCGTGCCGTCGCGGAGGCCTGGGACTTCTCCGAGGTGAACGACCTGATCGACCGGCACAACCGCTGGTACCCGGCCGAGTCGCGTCTCCCGATGGACCCGCGGACGGGCGACTACGCGCTCGTCAACGGGAGGAGCTACCACCGGGTGCCGCTCGACGCCCGCTGGGCGCTCGCGCGATTCGCGTCGCGGCGAGCGTGACTGCGCAAAGGCCCGCGGCGAGCAGGTAGGGAAGCGTGTCGCCGCCCGTCTCGGCGAGCAGGCCGGCGAGCGAGGGGCCGCTCATGTTCCCGAACGCCCAGGCGGTGTTCATGATCCCGAAGCCGATCGCCTGCGACAGCCCGGCGAGCTCCGACCGGTCGGAGACGAGCGCCATCCCCGGCGTGTAGAAGGCGCCGAAGGAGATCGCGGCGAGCACGGTGAGTGCGGCGACCGGATAGGGGTCGCGGGCGAAGGCGAAGGCGACCGCCACCGCGATCGAGCCCGCCAGGGCCGTGCGCACAGGCAGGAGGCGGCCGCGGCGGTCCGAGAAGCGGCCGAGCAGTGGGTTGACCGCCACCTCGACGAGGCCGGCCGCGAGAAAGACGCCGCCGATCGCGAACGGCGCGAAGCCGCCGGCGTCGAGCCGCAGGGGCACCAGCACGACGAGCATCCCGAACAGCCACGCGGGGAGGGTGTTGAGCCAGAGACCGCCGAGGAAGCTGCGGTCCGTGAGCGCGCGACGCACGGCGTTCGGAGCCTGCTCCTCGCGCGCGGCGGCCGGCCGCGTCGCCGCCCAGGCGGCGAGCAGGGCCGCGACGACGCCGACGGCCCCGAACGCGACGCGAACGCTGACGGCGTCGGCGACCGCACCGAACATCGGCCCGAGGATCGCGCCGAAGACGGCCGCGCCGAACGCGGTCCCGATCAGCTCGCCGCGGCGCTCGCGCGGCGTGGCGACGGTCAGCCAGGCGAGCGCGCCGGCCCAGGTGACGGTGCTCGAGGCGCCCTGGACGAAGCGTGCGAAGCCGAGCGCCCACGGGCCCTCTGCGGCGGCGAACGAGAAGCTCGCGACCGCGAGCAGCGCGAGCCCCGCGACGACGGCGCGCCGCGGCCCCCAGCGCGCGGCTGCGAGCCCGCCCGGGATCCCGCCCAGGAGCGCGCCGGCGCCGAACGCGCCGACGAGCAGCCCGGCGCCGGTCTTCGAGAGCCCGAACTCCCGCGTGTAGCCGGGAACGAGCGGCGCGAGCGCGCCGAAGAGCATCGCGTCGACGAAGACGATGGTCGAGACGAGAAGGAGGAGCCTGCGCACGGCGCGACGTTACCGGCCGGGCCTGATCAAAGAGAAAGGGCCGCTTTCGCGGCCCTTTCAAAAAAATTCAGCGAGCCGGGTGCGCTTTCGTCCTCCGCCCCGACGAACTTTCGGCTTGCGCCTACGGCCTACCGGAGCGGACTCGACCTACTCGCGTCCCGTGCTCGCTGCAAGGGGGAATCTAGGGGCGGCCGGAGCGAACGTCAAGGGGTCGGCCGGCGCGCATCCCGCAATTTGCGACCTTTTCCTTTCGCGACACCAAAATTGCGATCCGCGCCT
>DATKBA010000183.1:0-4120 GCA_035514455.1 Gaiellaceae bacterium
CGTTACGGCCCGCGCTCGAGGAGATCGAGCGGCTGCGCGTGGGTCTCGAGGATCGGTCCCGGCAGCTGCGCACCGACTGGCTCCTCCACCAGACGCGGGTGAACCGGCCCGGCTAGTCGTCCCCGCCGCGGCCCCGCCCGCGGCCGCGGCCCCGTCCACTGTCGTCGTCCTCCGAACCGGAGTCGGCGCTGCCGGGGCCGCTGCTGTCCGTGCGGGTCTCGGTCTCTCGCTCGGTCTCCGTCTCGGTCTCCGTCTCGACCGTGGTCGCCGGACGCGCCTCCTCGGGCGCGAGCGGCCGCCCGCCCTCGAGGGTGACGGCGGGGAGTCCGATCGTGTCCTGGGCCACGACGTGCGCGGCGAAGCCGAGCCCGGCGGCGAGCACGATCCCGAGAGCGACCAGGACGGCGGAGGCCTTCAAAGCCGCGCCTCCTCGCGGACCAGCGTGTCCGCCGTCGTCGCGTCGGCGGCAGCCGGCAGCCGGAGCTCGGCGCGGGCGCCTCTCCCGGGCCGGGCCGCGAGCGTGACCTCCCCGCCCCAGCGGGCGGCGAGCGTGCGCGCGATCGCGAGCCCCAGCCCGGTGCCGGACGGGCCGTCGCGGCCGGCGGCTCCCCGCCGGAACCGCTCGAAGACGGCGCTCTCCTCCCCCGGGGCGAGGCCCGGCCCGCGATCGAGCACGGCGACGTAGGCTGCGGCGCCCTCCACGCCCCACTCGAGCGCGACCTCGCTCTCGGCCGGCGAGTAGAGCAGCGCGTTCTCGACGAGGCTGTCGAGGATCGTCGCGACGTCCTCCTCCGAGGCGAGCGCGACGGCGTCGTCCCAGCCGTCGGCCGCAAGCTCCCGGCCGTGGGCGAGCCAGCGCTCGACCGCCCCGGCCGCCGCGGCCGCCAGGTCGACCGGGCGCGCGGCCGGCGCGACCCCGCCCTCGCGCGCCAGGGTCAGCAGGCCGTCGAGCAGCCTCGCGAGGCGGACGACCTCGCGCTCGGCCTCCTCCAGCTCGCGCTGGAGCCCCGGGTCCGTCGCCTGGAGCGTCGCGGCCTCGAGCCGGAGCCGCAGCCCGGTGAGCGGCGTGCGGAGCTGGTGCGAGGCGTTGCCGACGAACTCGCGCTGCGCGGCGACCACGGTGCCGAGCCGCTCCACCATCTGGTTGAAGGCGGCCGCGACCTCGCGCTGCTCCCGCGCGCCGTCGAGCGAGGCGCGGGCGTCGAGGTCGCCCGCCCCGGCCCGGCGCGCCGCGGCGGCCAGGCCGCGCAGCGGCCGGGAGAACGAGCTCGCGAGCACCCAGGCGAGGGCGAGCCCGAAGAGGAGCGCGGCAGCGCCGATCGCGGCGAGTGCGAGCACGTCGCGGCGGACGCGGTCGTCGATCGCCTCGGTGCTCTGCGTGACCCGCACCGCCCCGACCCGCCCGCCTTCGTCCACGACGGGGACGGCGGTGTAGAGCAGGCCCTGGCCGAGCGTCTCACTGTGCCGCCTCCCCTGGACGGCGCGCCCAGACGCCAGCACGGCGTCGATCTCGTCGCGGCCCGAGTAGGGGTCGCCGCGGAGCCCCGGGCCCGCGGAGTCGGCGAGGAGCGTGCCGGCGCCGTCGACGACGATCACGCGCCCGCCGAGGTCCTGCGCGGCCCGCACGGCGAGCCTGTCGAGGTCCCGGGGCCGGTCCATGCTGCCGGACGCGCTCGCCGCGATCAGGTGGGCCTCGTTGACGGCCTGGGCGCGCACCTCCGCGTCGACGCGGCTGCGGATCGAGAGCGCGAAGGGCACCTCGATCGCCCCGAGCACCAGCACGAGCAGATAGGCGAAGGCGCCGAGGAGCCGGAGCCGCAGGCTCACTCCGTCGCCTCCTCGCCGGCGAGCCGGAAGCCGACGCCGCGAACCGTGTGGATGAAGCGCGGGTCGGCCGGATCGTCGCCCAGCTTGCGCCGGAGCGCGCTCACGTGCACGTCGAGCGTCTTCGTGGAGCCGAACCAGTTCGTGTCCCAGACCTCCTCCAGGAGCCGCTCGCGGGTGACGACCTTGCCCTGCTCACGCGCGAGCAGGTGGAGGACGTCGAACTCCTTGCGGGAGAGCTCGAGCTCGGCCCCGGCCAGGCTCGCCGTGCGGCCGCCGGGATCGACGACGAGCGCCCCGGCGCGAACCGGCTCTTCCCCGGCCCGCTCGGACGGGCCCTCGGAGCGGCGGAGCACGGCCCGGATGCGCGCGACGAGCTCGCGGGCGCTGAACGGCTTCACGACGTAGTCGTCCGCGCCGAGCTCGAGCCCGACGACCCGGTCGGCCTCGTCGCCGCGGGCGGTCACGACGATGATCGGGACGCTCGACGTCCGCCGCAGCTCGCGGCAGACGTCCAACCCCGAGCCGTCCGGCAGCATCAGGTCGAGCAGGACGATGTCCGGCCGCAGGCTCCGTGCGAGCTCCAGCGCCTCGGCCGCGGTCGCCGCCACGGCGGCGTCGAACCCCTCGCGGGCGAGGGCGGCCGTGAGCGGAGCCGTGATCGACTCCTCGTCCTCGACGACCAGCACGGTTCGCTTCCCCGGGCGCATCTGTGAGCCGTCAGTCTGCCCGGTGGACGACGGAGGCGGCCGGAGGGGAGTGCCGGCCGCCTCCATTCGACGCCCTCCTACCGCGCGACGAAGGTCGCGCGCATGCCCTTCTTCGCGTGGGGGGCGCACCAGAGCACGTAGCGGGCGCCCCGCTTGAGCCGGACGGTCAGGCGGGCGGTCTTGCCGGGCGCCAGCATGGACGTCTTGCGCGTGATCCCGCCGCCCCGGAGCCGGAAGTCGTGCGAATGGCGAGAGGCGTTGCGGATCACGAAGGTGACGATCCCGGCCCGCGGCCTCGTCGAGAGGGCGATCCGGTAGTCGGTCTCCGTCACTCGGACGGTCTGCGCGGCCCCTTGGGCCGACGCCGCCGGGACGAGCGCCGCGGCGGCGAGGACGGCGGCGATCGCAATGAGAGTGATGCGCATGTGCTGCTCCTTTCGTCGTCGGTTCAGCCGCGGCCCGAGTTCGAGCCGCTGCGGTCGTCGTCGCCGCCGCGGCCCCTGCCGCGACGGTCGTCGTCGTCCCCGCCCCGGCCCCTGCCGCGGCGGTCGTCGGTCGTGACCGCGCCCGTGCAGCGCGGGTCGTCGGCGTGCTCGACCTCGTCGCACGGGCCGCGCACGTCCTCGCCGGGCTCCCGCCGGTCGCGACCGGTGGTGGTCGTCGTCCGGACCGTCGCCGTGCCAGCCACGCCGGCGCAGCGCGGATCGTCCCGGTGCTCGAGCTCGTCGCATGGCCCGCTGATGTCGCCGGTCGGGGCGGTCAGCGTGCCGACCGTCGGGACGGTACTCCCGCCGCCGGCGAGGGCAACGGCCAGGACCGTCCCGAGCGCCGCGAGCCCGGCGCCACCGAGTCCAAGCAGCAGCTTCGTCATCGCTCTCTCCTCCTCGAGTCGCTCACGACCCGAGCGTGCCCGCGTGCGCCCAAAGGGCGGGCAAAGCGAGGTCAAGCCCCGGCTAGGACTTCGTCAAGACTCCTCAGCCCGCGGGTACCAGCGAACGGCGACGGCCGAGACCCGGGGCTGGACCTCGTGGCCCCCCGGGAAGACCTCGTACGTGACCGCCTAGCCGAAGTCGCGCTGGGCCGGGACGACCGCGCCGCCGCCCCGGGCCGCGCATGATAGCTCCGGGCTCAGGGCCGCGGACAGCACCAGCCGGCGAGCGCCGGGAACGACCCCTCGAACTGGGCGGCGAGGTTCGAGACCGCTGCGAGCTCGCCGTTCGCGCGGAGGAAGACCCACTGATCCGCGTCCGGCCAGGACACGAGCAGCCAGCGCCCGCCGGGCGACCACGCCACCTGGTCGAACCGGCCGGCGCCGGCGAACAGGGGCCGCTCGCCACCGCGCAGCGTCGCCGCGTCGAGCAGGAGCAGCTGCCGGTCGCGGAGGACGGCGAGGCGGCGCCCCCCGGGCGCGAAGGCGGCGTCCACGACCCCGGCGAGCGGTCGCACGGCGACCGGCTGGGCCCGGCCGGCCGCGAACAAGACGAGGCGACGGGACGTCACGAGCAGCAGCCTGCTGCCGTCCGGCGACCACACGACCCTGCGCGCCTCCGGGAACGCGGCGGAGCTCCAGCGCAGCGCGCCGGCAT
>DATKBA010000184.1:0-2473 GCA_035514455.1 Gaiellaceae bacterium
CGCCAACGTCGTCGGCCTGCTCGTGGTCGCCGTCTTCGCCAGCACCGAGTTCGGCTTCGACCGGTTGCACGACCGCAACATCTTCTACCTCGTGCCGCTCTGGCTCGTGCTGCTCGGCGTCTGGATCGCAGCCGGCCTCCCACGCCCGCGCGGAGCGCTGGCCGCGGGCGCCGCCGTCGCGCTCGTCCTCCCCGTCGCGCTCCCGTTCCGGCACGTCTCGTCCGAGGTCGGCGTCGACGTGGTCACGAGCGCGCTCTGGGGCCGCGTGCAGGAGCTCACCGCGGACGTCTCGGGCCTCAACGGCCGCCGCCTGCTCGTCCTCTTCGTCCTCGCGCTGGTCGCGGCGGCGGCGGCCCTTCCCCGCCGCTACCGCCTCGCCTTCCCGGCCGCCGTCGCCGCCGTCTTCGCCGCGACCGCGGTACTCGCATGGGAGCGACAGGTCGACGCGCCCGAGAACGCCGTCTTCGCAGGCAGCTTCTCGGAGGACAAGACCTGGATCGACGACGCCCTTCCGGACCGCCCACGCGTTACGAAGGTGTACGTCGACACCGAGTGCAGCTCGGCGCTACAGCGCCACGCGCTCTACCTCGGCGAGTTCTTCAACGCCGCCGTCGAGCGCGCCGCGTACGTCGGCGACTCGGTCCCGGACGGCCTGCCCATCGACCGGGTCGACGTCGATCCGGACGGCACGCTGGTCCTCGACTCGGGGCGCGCGCTCGTCGCCGACCACGTCTACACGCAGCCGGGGCTCGAGCTCCAGGGCGAGCGCGTCGCGTCGGGAACCGCTGCCGGGCTCGTGCTCTGGCGGGTCGACGGCCCCGTGCGCGTCCGGGGCGCACGCGCGAACGCCGATCTCGAGCGGATCGGCTGCTAGCGGACCCGGCGCAGGTAGCCGTTCGGATTGAACGTGACGAGGAACTTCTCCCGCTCGCGGTCGATCTCGAAGTCGTCCGTCCTCGCGAGGAAGGCCTCGATCGCCTCGAGCGGCCCCGGCAGGAGGTCCTTGCGGATCCGGCCGATGTTCGAGTCCTCGACGATCACGTAGCCGCCCACCGGCACGAGCGGCGCGTACGCGGCGAGCTCCGCCTCGACGTGCGCCTGCGAGTGATCGGAGTCGAGGACGACGAGGGTACGCTTGCCCTCGGCGCGCGCGCACACCTCCGCGACGACGTCGGGATCCGTGGACGAGCGGCCGCCGAGGTAGGTGATCCGCGGGTGCTCCGGGTAGTCGGCTCGCGTCATCTCGACGTCGATCGAGATCACCTCCCCCTCACCCAGCAGGTCGCAGATCGAGGCGAGGAAGAGCGCGCTGCCGCCGCGGTACGTGCCCGTCTCGAGGACGACCTCGGGACGCGTCTCGGCCATGATCTCCTGATAGACCCAGAGGTCGAGCGGGTTCTTGAGCGCCTGCGCGCCCAGCCACGTCGCCTTCGTCCAGGCGTCGGAGCCGTAGAGGACGTCGTGGGCGCGGGCGACGGCGGCCCGGTCGAGCCGCCGGTCGACCCGGAAGCGTGCGGCGGTGACGGCGCGACGGAGGTAGTTCTCCACGGGCCGGCCGATTCTAGGGACGACCCTCGGGCCCGAGCCCGAGAACCTCGAGGTAGCGGTCGGCGACCTCCGCGAGCGGCGGGACGACGATCCCGGCGCGGAAGCGCTCAATCCCCTCGACCAGCCGCTCCAGCACCTCGGGGAGCTCCTCGTCCGCGGCGAACGGCAGCCCGCCTTCGCCGACGAGCTCCGGGTGCCCCCCGCTCCCGAGATAGGCAGCAGGAAGGCCACACGCGAGCGCCTCGAGCAGGGCGTTTGAGCAAGGGTCGTCGCGGCTCGGCGCGAGGTACAGGTCGTGCTCACGCAGCAGCAGCGCGACGTCCTGCGAGCCGACGGGCCCGACCACGCGGATGCGCTCGAAGCGAGCCGCCGGCCGCCCCACGAAGGTCATCTCGAATCGTGTCCGGTCGAGGTGTGCGTCGAGCCAGCCGAGGGTGTCGGCGCCCTTGCGCCGATTGTCCGACCAGCTCGTCGAGACGAGCCGCACCCTGCGGCCCGCGAGCGGCTCGCGCGAGGCCGGCGGATGGAAGATCGCCGGGTCGACGGTGTTCGGGATCACGACCGGCGCACGGAGCTCGAAGCCGAGCTCGCGATGCTTCTCGAGGCTGTAGCGCGACTGGAAGACGGTCGCGTCGGCTAGCTCCGCGTTGATGCCGGCGATGCGCGCATCGCTGCCGTCGTCGAAGCCGCGGTACACGCCGATCGGCCCGTCGACGCGATGCACCATCCGGCACTCCTCGCGCGCGAAGCGCCGCAGGCGGCCGAAGTCGAAGTTGAAGGAGTTGAACAGGCACGCGGGCGTCGCGGAGGAGACCCGGTTGTGCTCCACGGCCAGCCCGCGCCCCGCGAGCTCACGCGTGAGCGCCCGCAGGAACTGGTGACCCCCGCCCGAGGGCGGAGGCGCGAGCTCGTGGAAGAGCGCGAG
>DATKBA010000185.1:0-4051 GCA_035514455.1 Gaiellaceae bacterium
CGGCGCGCAGGCGTGGTCGCGCCTGCGCGCCGGCGGTGAGGTCGGGCGTCGCCAACTACCCCGCGACTTCCTCGATCGCCTCGTCGAGACTCGCGCGCGCGGCCTCGAGCTGCTCCTCGGTCAGCGGCACGAACAGCGCCGCCTCCGAGATCTCCGCGTTGTTGTCGAGGATGTAGGACATGAACGCCTGCACCTCCGGCCGCACGAACGACTCGTTCTTCGCGTAGAGGAAGAGCGGCCGGCCGAGAGGCTTATACGTGCCGTCCTGCACGGTCTCGGCCGAGGGCGCGACGCAGCCGTCGCCGCCGTCGACCTCGATCGCCTTGATCTTGCCGGCGTTCTCCTCGACGTACGAGAGCCCGAAGAAGCCCATCCCGCCCCTCGAGCCGGACACGGCCTGCACGGTGACGTTGTCGTCCTCGCTCGCCTGGAAGTCGGTGCGGATCACGCCAGTGTCGCCGTTGATCTCCTCGGTGAAGTAGTCGAACGTGCCCGAGTCGGTGCCGGCGCCGGCGAGCAGGAGCCGCTCGTCGGGGAAACCGTCCCGGACCTGGTTCCAGTTCTGGATCTCGCCCTCCGCCTCGGGGCGCCAGATCGTGTTCAGCTCCGCGACCGTCAGGCAACTCGCCCAGTCGTTGTCGGGATGGATCACGACGGCGAGACCGTCGTTGACCGCGTGCAGCTCGACGAAGTCGACGCCGTTCTGCTCGCAGATCTCCTTCTCCTCGTCCTTGATCGGGCGGGAGGCGTTGGAGAGGTCGGTCTCGCCGGCGCAGAAGCGCTCGAAGCCGCCGCCGGTGCCGGAGATGCCGACGGTGACCTGCACGCCGCCGTGCTCCCTCTGGAACCGCTCCGCCGCAGCGGTCGTGAAGGGGCCGACGGTGCTTGATCCGTCCGCCTCGATCCGGCCGGAGAGCTCGCTTCCGCCTCCGGCGGTCGCCGTCGTGGTGTCGCCCGACTCGTCGGCGTCGTCACGGCCGCAGCCTGCGGCGACGAGGAGCAGCAGCCCGAGGAGCAGGGCGATCGTGGTGATGGTGCGTGTGTTCTTTGTCATGCGGCGAGTGTTCCAACGACCGGCCCGGACAGGGGCTGCCGGATGGTAGTCATCCGGTGAAAGGGTGGTGAACGGGACCTAGCTCCGGGCAGGGAAAGAGCAGCGGATCTCGAGGCCCTCTCCGTGGCCGCCGTGCGCTTCCACGTAGCCGCCGGCGGAGGTGACGACGTGCTTGACGATCGCGAGCCCGAGCCCCGTGCCGCGGGAGGCCCGGGCACGGTCGGCGCGGTAGAACCGCTCGAACAGGCGGGGCAGGTCCGACTCGTCGACTCCCGCACCGTCGTCGGTGACGGAGAGGACGACCGTTCCGTCGGCGCGGCGGACGGCGAGCGTCGCCGTCGCCCCCTCGCCGGCGTAGCGCAGGGCGTTCTCGGCGAGGTTCCGCGCCACGACGCGCATCATCCTGGGCCGGATCTCGGCAGTCGCCGCCTCGTCGCCCTCGACCCGCAGCGTCACGCCGGCGCGCGCTGCGGCCTCCTCGAGCTCCGCGGCCACCTCGTGCAGGACGGGCAGCACCGGCTCAGCGCCGAGCGAGACGACGCGCGTCCCCGACTCGAGCTCCGCGAGGAAGAGCACCTCGTCGATCAGCTCCCGGATCTGGTCGACCTCGCGGCGGGCCTGCTCGACGAGCGCGGGCACGTCCTCTCCCGGCAGGCTCGCCAGCTCGAGCAGCGAGAGCAGACGCGCGAGCGGCGTCCGCAGCTCGTGCGAGACGGCGGCGGTGAAGCCCGAGCGGAGCTCCTCGTAGGCAGCGAGGTCGCCGGCCTCGGAGAGGTAGACGAGCCGCTCCTGGCGCCCGTCGATCGCGTACGGGACGACGAGCGCCCGCTCGCCGCGCAGCAGCTCCTCGCCGAGCTGCTCGCCCTCGCGCACGCCGAGCCCCTGCCGCGCGCGCCGGCTGGCCGCGACGACGACGCCCGCCTCGTCGAGCACGACGACCGCCTCGCGGCTCTCCTCGAGCAGCACCTGCCCGCGCACCGCATCCGGGTTCACCACTCCGTTACCACTCCTTCACCCCGCGGGACCACGTTCCGGTTGCATGATGCACTCGTGCCGAAGGTGCTGATCATCGAGGACGACGACGTGATCGCGCAGGGGATGGCGCGCCACCTCACCGCCGCCGGCTTCGACGCGGTCGGCGTCGCCAACGGCGAGACCGGGCTGGCGCGCCTCCGCTTCGAGCAGCCCGACGTCTGCGTGCTCGACCTGATGCTGCCGGGAATCGACGGCTGGCGCGTGATCGAGCAGGCGCGCAGCGAGGGGATCGGCACGCCGATCGTCGTCGTCAGCGCGCGCGGGACCGAGCACGACCGCGTGAACGCGCTCGAGCTGGGCGCCGACGACTACCTCGTCAAGCCCTTCTCGATGAAGGAGCTGGCGGCCCGCGTGGCCGCCGCCGCGCGGCGCGGGACGCGCGCGCAGGAGCCCCGCCGCGGCGACGAGATCCAGGTCGAGGAGCTCCGCATCGACCCGCGCAACGTGCAGGCCTACGTCGACGGCGAGAGCGCGGAGCTGACGCCGACGGAGTTCCGGCTGCTGTACGCGCTCGCGCTCGAGCGGGGCCGCGTGCTCACGCGCGACGAGCTCCTGCAGCGCGTCTGGGGCCGCCGCGCCTCGCACCGCGACCGCACCGTCGACGTCTTCGTGCGCAAGCTGCGCGAGAAGGTCGACGCCCGCGCCTCGCGCAACACGTTCATCCAGACCCGCTACGGCGTCGGCTACAAGCTCGACCCCGCGCCCAAGTAACCCCCCGCTTAGCCTGCGCCGACGTAGAGGATCACGAGCGAGCCGCGCGGTACGGCGGCGCCGCCGGGCGGCGTGTGCGAGATGACGACGCCCCGCCGGCCGCCCTCGAGCTCGATCGCGAGCACCTCGAACTGCGCCCGCTCGAGCTCGTTGCGCGCGACGGGCTCCCGGCGGCCGGCCACGTCGGGGACGTTCGCGTTCGGCGGGGGCTCTGCGCCCGGCGAGACGTTGACCTGGACCGTGTCCCCGCGCTCGAGCTCGGTCCCGGGATCCTGCGCCTGCGCAACCACTGTCCCGAGCGGGCGGTCCGAGGGCACGTAGCGAACCGAGACCTTGAGGCCCTCGTCTCCGAAGGCGCGCGCCGCGTTGGCCAGCTCCTGGTCGACCACGTCGGGCACGATCGCGGGCTCGGGCTCCGGCGGCGCTGTCGTCGTCGCGGGCGGCGGCTCGGTCGTCGTCGCGGGCGGAGGCTCGGTCGTCGGCGGCGGCGCTGTGGTCGCAGGCGGCGGCGCGGTTTCCGCCGGCGTCGTCTGCTCGGGCTCCTCGGCCACGTTCACGCGCACGGTCGAGCCCTCGTCGGCCTCGACGCCCCCGGCGGGATCCTGCGCGACGACCGTCCCCACCGGCTCGTCCGACGGCACGTTGGCGACGTTCACCTCGAACCCGGCCGCGCGCAGCGCAGCCGTGGCCTGCTCCTCGGGAGAGCCGACCACGTCGGGAACGGAGACGCTGCGAGCCGTCGTCGTCGTGGGCGCCGCCGACTCGTCGTCGTCGTCGCCGGAGAGCAGGACGAACGCGAGAGTGCCGCCGAGCACGAGGAGCAGGAGCGCGAGCAGGCCCGGCCAGAGGAGCGGCGGCCGCCGGCGCGGCGGCGCTGCCGGCACGACCTCCTCCCGCTCCTCGACGAAGACCTCCTCCTCGGGGCCCCAGGAGTCGGCGACGACCGTCTCCTCGAGCGACGCCTCCTCGGGCGGGACGATGACGGTCTCGTCCTCGGCGGGATCGTGGGGGTCGCGGGGCGGCTGCTCGCTCACTCCGAAGTCCCTCCCCGGAGGCGCGGATTCTCACGCCTCGGGGGCGTAGAGTCCCCGCGTGGACGCGTACCGGACGCCCGACGAGCGCTTCGACGGCCTGCCCGGCTATGCCTACGCGCCGCACTACGTCGAGCAGGACGGCCTGCGGATGCACTACCTCGACGAGGGCTCCGGCCCGCCGGTCCTCCTCCTCCACGGCGAGCCGACCTGGTCCTAC
>DATKBA010000186.1:0-2211 GCA_035514455.1 Gaiellaceae bacterium
TACCCGCCGAACTCGATCGAGCCGTCGCGGCGCCCCGAGGACGCCAGGCGGTCGAAGGTGAGCAGCGCGACCCCTAGCCAGGCGAGCCCGACGAGGACCTCGAGGCCCACGTTGGGGAGCAGCGCGGCGAGCGGCTCGCCGGCGAGCAGGTCCCGCACCGCGGCGAGCCCGTGCGTGAGCGGCAGCGCCTGCGCGAGCCACTGCACGGGGGCGGGGTAGAAGCCGACCGGGACGACGACGCCGCAGACGGTGAGCATCGTCAGGGTCGTGACGTTGGAAGCGACGTTGCGCACGCTCGGCAGGCGCACGGCGATGCCGCCGACGGCGATCGCGAGCGCGTAGCTGGCGAGCGCGACGACGCCCACCAGCGGCACGACGAGGAGGACGCGCGGCCAGGGCAGCTCGAGCCCGAACAGCGGCGCCGCGACGAAGAACGCCCCGAGCGAGGTGAGGACGGCGTCCACGACGAAGTACAGGCTGCGCGTCGAGAACACGAGGACGGGCCTCGTCGGGCTCGCCACGAGCAGCGGCAGCGTTCCCGACCAGCGCTCCCAGGCCGTGCTCGCGACCGCCACGAACGTACCGGCGGAGGCGAGGAAGACCGCGGTGCCGACGAGCAGGAAGTGCGTCCGCTCGCGCGAGCCGAGCAGCTCGCCGATGAGGGCGAAGAAGGCGACCTGCGCGAGCACGCGCAGGTACCACCCGGCGAGCCAGGTCTTCCAGGTGTAGATCACCTTGTAGTCCTGGTAGCCCGTGCGCGCGGCGCGCCCGGCGACGTGGAGCAGCGAGCTCATGGGGCAACCTTTGCCCCATGAGCATGTGGAGGGGGCGTGCTAGCCGGGGGAACCGGGAGGTTCCCCCGGGCGATCCCGAAGAAGGGGGCTCGTGGGGGAAACATGGTTTCCCCCACGGGAGCGAGCCGAAGGCGAGGGACGCTCATGCGTGCCCGAGGCTCCCGGCGGCACGCACGCGACGCAGGATCCAGTGGAGCGCGAGCCTGCCTGCGAGGAAGCCCGCCGCGCCGAGCGCCAGCACCGTCGCGATCCGCGCCACGGCTCCCTCGACCGCACCGGCCGTGAGGCTGTCGCGGAAGAGATCTGCGCTCCAGGAGAGGAAGACGGCGCGCGACACCGGCTCCAGCCAGTCGGGCAGAAACGCGACCGGGACGATCACGCCGCCGAGGACGTAGAAGGGGTAGCTGAGCGAGTTCTGGAACGTCCGCGCCGAGCGCGCGAGCACGAAGAGGCCCGACATGAGGAGGGCCGTCCCCGCCATCGCGAGCACGGTCGCCCCGAGCGTGGCGAAGAAGACCCACGGATGGTGCAGCTCGAATCCCGTCCGGAAGAGGAAGCGGGCGACCAGCCACACCTCGGCGAACGAGACGAGCGAGACGGCGGTGACGGCGACGATCCGGCCGAGCACGACGAGCGCAAAGGGCGAAGGGGCGGCAACGGCGGGCTCGAGCGTGCCCGCCCAGCGGTCGCCCTCGACGATCTCGCCCGACACGTACAGGGACAGCGACCAGAGCGCGATCAGCACGGGGGCGAGCAAGGCGTACGCGGTCAGGTCGTCGCGGCCCGCGTGCCGGACGATGGCCAGGAACGCGACGGCGAAGAGCGGGATCGTCGCCAGCGGCATCAGGTAGTCCGGGTCGGCCCGGATCAGCCGCGCCTGGAGGCGCGCCCCCGCCAGGAAGCCGCCCATCACCCGCCGAGGTCGAGCGAGCCGTCGCGCCGGCCGCGGGAGGCGAGGCGGTTGAACGTGGCGAGGGCGAGGGTCATCCAGCCCGCCGCCACGACGACCTCGAGCACGGCCGCCGCCGCCACCCGGCTCCACGGCTCGCCGGCGAACACGCCGCGGATGCCGAGCAGCCCGTTCGTGAGCGGCAGGAGGCGCGAGCAGACCTCGAGCGCCGTGGGGTAGAACGAGAGCGGCACGTTCACGCCGCAGGCGGCCATGAAGCTCACGTGCGTGGTCACGACGACGAGGCTGTTCACGCTGCGGAAGCGGAAGACGATCCCGGCGAGGAAGGTCGCGAAGCAGTAGGCGGCGAGGCCGACGAGCGCCGTCAGCGGGACGACCGCGAGCACCCGCGGCCAGGGCAGGGGCATCCCGAACATCGGGCCGGCGATGACGAGCGCCGCGAGCGCGCTCAGCGCTCCGTCCACCGCGAGGTACGCGCCCCGGGCGGAGAAGACGACGACCGGGCTC
>DATKBA010000187.1:0-6264 GCA_035514455.1 Gaiellaceae bacterium
AGCTCGGCCCGCGCGTGCTCGGCCGCGACCACTCGCAGCCGTTCCTCGGCCGCGAGATGGGCAACGAGCCCGACTACTCCGACGAGATCGCGCGCGAGATCGACGACGAGATCCGGCGCGTGATCGAGGAGGCGCACGCGAACGCGCACCGCGTCCTGCGCGAGCACATGGACGACCTGCACAAGCTCTCCGCGATCCTGATCGAGCGCGAGACGATCGACAAGGATCAGTTCGAGCGGCTGCTCGCCGGCGAGGCGGTCGAGTCCGTCTTCCCGGAGGAGCCTCCCGTCGCGGAGGAGGTGCCGGCCGAGGACGAGGCCGAGCGCAAGCCCGCGCCCAAGCCCAAGCCGCAGCCGCGCCCGGTCCCCGGCGTCTCGATGCAGCCGCCGAAGCCCGACCCGGCCGGCTAGCGCGTCTCAGCCGGTGCGGCGGGCCGCGAGCGCGAGCAGCGCGAGCGCGCCGACGGCCGCCGCCGCACCGAGGACGTCCAGCGCCGGGCCGCGGGCGGTGACCGCCTCGACGAGCGCCAGCAGGCCGACGCCGAGCGCGACCGTGGCGAGCAGGAGCCCGGCGAGCAGCGCGACCCGGCGCAGGTACGTGCCAGCCTCGTCGGCGACCGCGTCGCGGAGTTCCAGCGACCAGTAGCCGAGCTCCGCGACCGCGTAGAGCGCGGCCGCGACGAACGGGGCGCGCAGGTCGAGCGCCTCGCCCTCGAAGCCCAGCAGCGCGACGTACTCGAGCCCGAGGAGCGCGACGGCGAGCGGGATCGCGACGGCGACGCGGAGGGCCAGGCCGGCCGCGAGCACGACCGCCGCGGCGGCCGCGGCGGCCGCGTTCGCGCGCAGCAGCGAGCCGTCGTCGGCCGCGAGCGCGAGCCAGGCGCCCGTGCCCGCGGCGGCGAGGATCGCCGCCGCCGCCGCGGCTACCCGCGCGCGAGCCGAGCGTGCCGCCGGTACGACCTCACCCCCTCCAGCGCCCCGTCGAGCGGAGCGTCGTCGCTCCAGCGCGCGACCGCGACGCCGAGCCGCTCGTAGCGGGCGCGCAACTCCTCCCGACGCAGCAGCCAGAGCCGGTGCGCGAGCCGGTCGCCCTCGCTCTCCCCGGGAGTCGCGAACTCCGCCGGCGACACTTCGACGATCACGAGGTCGTAGCCGCGCGCGCGCAGGTCGACGAGCGCCTCGACGGCGCGGTCGTCGAGCAGCGGCGTCACGGCGAGCACGAGCGCCTGCGGGGGCAGGACGCGCGCCGGGATCACCGAGACGTCCTTCCACGCGTAGTTGAAGACGACCTCCGACTCGAGCAGCGCGTCGACGACGCGGTAGCGCTGGCTCATGCCCATCCCCGGCGTCAGCCAGCGCAGCATCCCCCCGAAGGAGACGAGGCCGACGCGGTCGCGGCGCTCGAGGTAGCGCGTCGCCAGGGTCGACGTGGCGCGGACGGCGAGGTCGAGCGTCGAGCGGCCGCCGTGGCGCGCGTCGGCGAACGTGTCCAGGAAGAGGATCACGTCCGTGTTCCGCTCCGGGTGACGGTCGTTGACGACGAGCTCGTCCCGCCGCGCGCTCGCGCGCCAGTTGATCGAGCGAACGCGGTCGCCGGGAGCGAACAGGCGCAGGTCGGCGAACTCGAGCCCCTCGCCCTTCTGGCGCGCGACCTCGTTCCCGGCGTACGGCTGCGTCGCGACCGGCGTGACGACGCGGCGCAGCGTCTCCGGGAGCGGGTAGACGCGCAGGCGCGTCCGCCGGTCGACGCTCGTCTCCCAGGCGACGAGGCCGAGGCGGTCGCGCGCGCGCAGCCGGATGTCGCCGACGTCGAAGTTGCCCCACCGCTCGCAGCGGAGCCGCAGCTCGAGCGTGCGCTCGTCGTCCCAGCCGAGGCGGACGGACGAGGCGCTCGAGCCGGCGACGACCGTCAGCCCGTCCGGCACGACGAGCAGCAGCTCCAGCCGCTCGACGGGGACGTCCGACGCGATCGTCACCTCGACGTCGAGCTCGTCCTGCTCGAGCGCCCGCTCCCGCTCCAGCGTCACCCAGACGCGGACGGAAGGCGGCCGCGAGAGCCGCAGGCCGACGGCGAGCGGGAGCGCGAACGGCAGCGCGAGCGCGGCCAGCTCCGGGCGCCGCAGCCCGAGCGCGGCCAGCAGGAAGAGCGCCGTGAGCGCGGCGTACGCCGTCACCCGCGGCGACGCGGAGGGCGTCATTCCGCCGGGGCGCGCTCTTCGGCGGCGGGCGTCGGCACGCTCTCGAGCAGCTCGCGCACGACGTCCTCGGCCGAGAAGCGCTGCACCCAGAGCTCCGGCTTCAGCATCAATCGGTGCGCGAGCGCCGGCACCGCGACCGCCTTCACGTCGTCCGGCGTGACGAAGTCGCGGCCGGCCATCCCCGCCTTCCCGCGCGCGAGCTTGAGCACCGCGAGGCTGCCGCGCGGGCTGGCGCCGACCGCGGTCGAGCCGCTCGCGCGCGTGGCGGCGACGAGGTCGACGATGTAGCCGCCGACGGCCTCGCCGACGTGCACCTGCTCGATCGCCGCCTGCAGCTCGAGCAGCGTCGTCGCGTCGAGCATCGGGTCGAGCTCGATCTCGTCCTCGCGCCGCTCCAGGCGCCGCGTCAGCACCTCCCACTCGTCCCGCTTGCTCGGATAGCCGAACGAGACCCGCAGGAGGAAGCGGTCGAGCTGCGCCTCCGGCAGCGGGTACGTGCCCTCGTACTCGATCGGGTTCTGCGTCGCGAGGACGAGGAACGGCCGCGCGAGCGGGTGGGTGACACCCTCGATCGTCACCTGCCGCTCCTGCATCGCCTCGAGCAGCGCCGCCTGCGTCTTCGGCGGAGCGCGGTTGATCTCGTCGGCGAGGAGCAGGTTGGTGAAGATCGGGCCCGGCCGGAACTCGAAGTCGGCGTCGCGCTGGTTCCAGATCGACGAGCCGGTCACGTCGGAGGGCATCAGGTCGGGCGTGAACTGGATCCGGTTGAAGCCGATGGTCGTCACCTGCGCGAACGAGCGCGCGGCGAGCGTCTTCGCGAGGCCTGGATAGTCCTCGAGCAGCACGTGGCCGTCCGCGAGCAGCCCGAGCAGGACGAGCTCGAGCGCGTCGCGCTTGCCGATCACCGCCCGCTCGACCTCGTCGAGGATCCGGCCGGCGTGCTCGCGAACCTGTGCGAGCTCCATCAGTGCCCCTTCAGGTATTGCCGTCTAGCTTCCGGGTCGCGAGCACCAAGCCGGGGGCCGCACTCGTCCGCGGCCAAGGCTGGCTGCCTTGGCGAGGGCGAGGGCGGCTCCTGGCGCTGCGTGATCGCGGGCCGGAAGCGGGCATGTAATGCCTGAAGGGGCACTAGAGGGCCTCCAGCGAGGAGACGACCGTTCCGAGCGACGCGAGCTCGATTCCCCGGCCGAAGCGCTCGCGGGGCGGCTCCCGGTCGGCGCGGACGAGCTCCCAGGCCTCTTCGCCGAGCGCGCGCCGCGCCGCCTCCGGGTCGCCGTCGAGGTCGATGCTTCGGCGGGCGGCGAGCAGCTCTCCCGCGATCCGCCGCAGCGAGGGGCGCAGCCGGTAGTGGAGGTCGAACGCGGTCGAGGCGCCGAGCGCGACCTCGCGCTCGAACTTCGCCAGCTCCGGCAGCCGCTCGGCGGGCTGTCCGGCCCGGCGGAGCGCCCCGTCGAACGCCGACGGCGAACGCGGCAGCGCCGCCCGCAGCGCCGCCACGAGCCGCGCGAGCACGAGCGCGGCGAGGACGAGCGCGTAGACCCGGACGACGAGCTCGGTGCGGCCCGGCAGCGCGACCGCGACGACGATCGCCGCCACGGTGAGGAGGGCGGGCAGCCGCGCGAGGCGGAGAGCCCTACGCACGGGCGGCCTCGCGCTCCTGCTCGGCGAGCGCCTGCGCCGCGAGCAGGTCGTCGCGCACCGTCTCCAGGGCGGCGATCGCCTGCTCCTTCATCTCCGCACCGACTGCATGCTGGGAGAACTTAGCCCGTTCGAACAACCGCGTGAGGGCGCGCGCCGCCGAGGGGCTGACGGACGCCTCCGCCAGGATCCGCTCCAGGTACTCGAGCGGCGCCTCGGCGGGGCGGCGCGGGAGCCGGTGCGAGGCAAGGACGTGCTCGAGCCGGGCGTAGGCGGCGATCACCGCCCGGCGTGGGTCGGGCTCGGCGCGGAGGTCGTCGAGCGAGAGGTCGACGGCCGCGGCGAGCTCCGCCGCGAACGGGTTGGCCCAGCGCTCGCCGCGCGCCCGCCGGCGGGCGCGGCCCGACCACAAGGCTCCGAGCACGGCGAGACCGACCAGGCCGAGCGTGACGAGCACCGGGATCCAGGCGAACTCGGGCTCGTACACGTCGCCGCCCGGCTGCCGGGTCACGACCCCGCCGCCGGCCGGGCCCGGCGGCAGCAGGTCCTCGCCGCCGAGCCGCCGCTCCGGGAGGTCGCGCGCCACGAGCATCAGCGCGCCCACGATCACGGCGATGGCGACCCAGTTGCGCCAGTCGCGTGCCAGCCCGCTCTGGCCCTGCTCGGCGAGCGTCCTGCGCCGGAGCAGGAGCAGGTAGGCGAAGAGCACGGCGCCCGCCGCGATCGCGACGATGTAGAAGCTGAGCAGGATGTCGAGCATCGTGTCGGTCGGCCGGCGCGCGCCCGGCTCGCCGGCCGAGGTCGAGCCGCGGGCGGCGATCGCGACGAGGCCGATCGCGACCACGATTCCCGTGGTCGTCAGGAGGGCTGTGCGACCCCGGGAAGGACTACTCTCCATCGCAGGGTGAGACGTCCGCCGCTGGAGGAACGTTTGCAGCGCCCCGCGGTGATGGGGATCGTGAACGTGACCCCCGACAGCTTCTCGGACGCCGGCGCGCACCTCGATCCGGACGCCGCAGTGGCCGCGGCGCGCCGGATGCTCGCGGAGGGAGCGGCGCTCGTGGACGTGGGCGGCGAGTCGACGCGGCCGGGATCGGAGGGCGTCGCGCTCGACGAGGAGCTGCGCCGCGTCGTCCCCGTGCTCGAGCGGCTCGAGGGCCTGCCGCTCTCGATCGACACCGCCAAGGCGGAAGTCGCTCGCCGCGCCCTTGCGCTCGGCGCCGAGCTCGTCAACGACGTCACCGCGCTGCGCGGCGACCCCGACCTCGCCGGCGTCGTCGCGGACGGGGGCGGCTACCTCTGCCTGATGCACATGCACGGCGAGCCGCGGACGATGCAGGCCGACCCCCGCTACGGCGACGTCGCCGCCGAGGTCGCGGCGTTCCTGGAGGAGCGGCTCGCGTTCGCGGTCGCGGCCGGGATCCCGGAGGAGCACGTCTGCCTCGACCCGGGGATCGGCTTCGGCAAGACGCCCGCGCAGAACTTCGAGCTGATCCGCCGCCTCGACGCGCTCACGGCGCTCGGCCGGCCGGTGCTCGTCGGCCTCTCGCGCAAGAGCTCGCTCGGCCGCCTCTTCGACCCGGACGCGCGCACCGGCACGCTCGCGGCGTCGCTCGGCGCAGCGGTCGCCGCCTTCGAGCGCGGGGCGTCGATCTTCCGCGTCCACGACGTGCGCGAGCACGTCGAGGCGCTGACCGCGGCGGGTGCGGTGTGCGGCTGACGATCGAGGTCGGCGGGATCGAGCTGCGTGGCTTCCACGGCGTGCTGGACGAGGAGCGCAGCGAGGGACAGCGCTTCCGCTTCGACGTCTCGCTCGAGGTGCCGCGGCCGGCCGAGGACTCGATCGACGCCGCCGTCGACTACCGCGACGTCGTCGCGTGCGTCCGCGAGATCTCGGACGGCACGCACTTCCAGCTGCTGGAGACGCTCGCGGCGGCGGTCGCCGACGAGCTCGCTCGCCGCTTCCCGGCCGAGCGCGTCCGCGTGTCCGTCGGCAAGCCCGACGTCGAGCTCGAGGGTGGGCACGCGACCGTCACCGCCGAGCGATGACGCGGGCCTACGTCGGCCTGGGCGCGAATCTCGGCGACCGGGAGGCCACGATCCGCGCCGCCGCTGCCGCCCTCCCCGGGCTCGTCGCCGTTTCGGAGCTGCGCGAGACGGAGCCCGTCGGCGTCGTCGACCAGCCGCCGTTCCTGAACGGCGCCGCCGCGATCGAGACGGAGCTGTCGGCGCGTGAGCTGCTGGACGCACTGCTCGCGATCGAGCGCGACCTCGGCCGCGAGCGCCGCGAGCGCTGGGGCCCGCGCCCGATCGACCTCGACCTGCTCCTCTACGGGGAGGAGCGGATCGACGAGCCCGGGCTGACGGTGCCGCACCCGCGCCTGCACGAGCGCCGCTTCGCGCTCGAGCCCCTCGCCGACCTCGATCCG
>DATKBA010000188.1:0-11639 GCA_035514455.1 Gaiellaceae bacterium
GGGGGAACCGCCCGGTTCCCCCGACCAAACGCGCTGCTGCGCAGCAGCAGCGACGACGCGCAGGGGGCTCGCGGGGGAAACCGGGTTTCCCCCGCGCGACCGAGCCGCAGGCGAGGGAGGCGGCGTGAGGATCCTCGTCACCGGATCGTCGGGCCAGATCGGCACAAACCTCGCGCTGCGGCTGCTCGCCGACGGCCACGAGGTCTTCGGCGTCGACCAGCGCGTGAACACCTGGACGGAAGACTTCCGCTACCTGCTCCAGGACCTCTCCGGGCTCTATCCGGCCTTCCCGGACGGGATCGGCGGCGTTCCGTACCCGGAGACCGACCTCGTCGTCCACCTGGCCGCGCACGCGAAGGTGCACCAGCTCGTTGCGCAGCCGCACCGCGCGCTCGAGAACACGATGATGACCTTCAACGTCCTCGAGTACTGCCGCCAGCGCAGCCTGCCGCTGGTCTTCTCGTCGACGCGGGAGGTCTACGGCGACGTCCACCGCTTCGAAGGCTACGGCGAGGAGACCGCCGACTTCGCCTTCACGGAGAGCCCGTACTCCGCCTCGAAGATCGCGAGCGAGGCGTTCATCTACGCCTACGCGCGCTGCTACGGGCTCAAGTACCTCGCGTTCCGCTTCTCGAACGTCTACGGCCGCTACGACAACGACCTGCACCGCATGTCGCGGGTGCTGCCGCTCTTCATCCACCAGATGTCGCGAGACGAGCCGATCACGGTCTACGGCGGCGGCGACAAGGTGCTCGACTTCACCTACGTCGACGACTGCGTGGAGGGGATCGTCCGCGGGATCGAGGCCCTCGGCGACGGGCGGGTCTCGAACCAGACGATCAACCTCGCCTACGGCGAGGGCAACACGCTCGTGCGGGCGGCGGAGCTGATCGCGGCCGAGCTCGGCGTGGAACCGAAGATGACGATCGCGCCGTCCCTGCTCGGCGAGGTGACACGCTACGTGGCCGATATCCGCAAGGCGCGCGACCTGCTCGGCTGGGAGCCGCGGGTGCCGCTCGACGAGGGCATCCCGCGCGCGGTCGAGTGGTTCCAGCAGCACCGCGAGTCCCATCCCGCGGAGAACCGGCCGGTCGTGAACGAGGGCGACTCCGTTGGCTGGAAGACGCTCGCAGCGGATCCGTCCTAGCGTCCTCGGCCTCTTCGGCGCCACGGCCTCGGGCAAGACGGCGGTCGCCCGGGCGCTCGCCGAACGGATTTCCGCCGAGCTCGTCGCGGCCGACTCGATGCAGGTCTACCGCGGCCTGCCCGTGCTGACGAACCAGGACGAGGGCGTGCGGCTCGCGGGCATCTGGCCGCTCGACCGGCAGGGGACCCTCGGCGAGTTCCAGCGGCTCGCGCACGAGGCGATCGACGCGATCGTCGCCGCGGGGCGGACGGCCGTCGTCGTCGGCGGCTCGGGACTCTGGTTCCAGGCCGCTCTCACCGACGTCGAGCTGCCGGCGGACGTGCCGGCCGGCGCGCGCGCCCGCTGGGAGCGGCTCTACGACCGGCGCGGCGCCGAGACGGCGCACGCCCTGCTCGAGCGGCGCGATCCGCGCGCCGCGGCGCGCGTGCACACGAACGACCGCAAGCGGGTCGTACGCGCGCTCGAGCTCTGGCAGGCGGGCGGGACGCTCGTCCCGGAGCGCCCGCGCCTCTGGACGGCCTCGCTGCGCCTGCCGACGCTGATCCTAGGCCTCGAGGTGCCTCGAGACGTTCTCGCCGCGCGGATCCGAAGCAGGGCGGAGGCGATGTTCGAGCAGGGGGTCGAGGAGGAGGTGCGCGCGGCCCGCGACGTGGTGCCGCAGGTGCTCGGCCTGGAAGCCGTGCGGACGCTGCCGCGCGCCGAGGCGCTCGAGGAGCTCGTGCGCGCGACGCTTCGCCTCGCCGCCTACCAGCGGAAGTGGATGCGCCGGATCCCCGGCATCGTCATGATCGACGCCGACCGGCCGGCGGCAGAGGTGGCGGATGCGATTCTCGAAGTGGCACGCGCTCGGTAACAGCTACCTGCTCGTCGAGCGGGCCGACGCCGGCCGGCCGCTCGACCCCGAGCTCGCCTCGAGGCTCTGCGACCCCCGCTACGGGATCGGCTCGGACGGGGTGCTCGAGGTGGTCGGCCTGGACGGCACGCGCGCCGAGATCGTGATCTGGAACCCGGACGGGTCGGTGGCGGAGTTCTCGGGCAACGGGAGCCGGATCGCGGCCGCGTGGCTCGCCCGCCGCGCGGATGCGGCGCGCGTGACCGTCGACGTGGCCGGCCGCTCGTACGCAGCGGGGCTCTGGGACGACGGCACCGTCGCGATGGACGTCGGTGACGTGGAGGTGGGGGAGATCGAGACGCTCGAGCTCGACGGCGAGCGCGTCGAGCTGACGGCTGTCTCGGTCGGCAACCCGCATGCCGTCGTCCGGGGCGAGGCCGACCGCAAGGCGCTGCTCCGGCTCGGCCCCCGGCTCGAGACGCACGCGCGCTTCCCCGAGCGCACGAACGTCCAGCTCGTCCGCGTGGACGGGCTCAACGAGCTGACAGTGCTGGTCTGGGAGCGCGGGGCGGGGGAGACGAGCGCGTCGGGGTCGAGCGCCGTGGCCGCCGCGGCCGCAGCGGTCACGAACGGCTGGTGCGAGAGCCCCGTCACGGTGCACATGCCCGGCGGCGACCTCCGCGTCGAGCTCGACCCGGAGAACCGGATCACGCTGATCGGGCCGGCCGAGGAGATCTGCGAGGGCGAGCTGCGGCTCCACACAGCCGCAGCTCGCCCCGCGACCTAGTCGATCCCCGGATTGCCGTCCTCCGGGTTGCCCTCGACCGCGTAGCAGCCGTCGGCCTTCCCCGGCGTCCCTGCGTCAGGCCCGTGGTGGGCGGTCTCGAGGCCGTAGCCGGCTGGGCCGGAGTCGGCCGGCTCGAGGACGCCCGCGCAGGAGAGCCTGAGGCCCTCCTCGTTCACCGGCTGGAAGCCCGGGTGGTTCTGGCCGTTCGCGAGCACCTGCTTGTGCGGCGAGTTCTCGGCCACGTGCGGGTGGGCGGCGACCGGAGCCGCCGTCACGAGTGCGGCGGCGAGGGCCGCCAGGATGGTGCGTGCCTGCATCTCTGCTCCTTTCAACGCTCGATCGGGACGTCGACGAGGTTCCCCCACTCGGTCCACGATCCGTCGTAGTTGCGGACCTGCTCGAAGCCGAGCAGCTCCGTGAGGACGAACCAGGTGTGCGCGCTCCGCTCGCCGATGCGGCAGTACGCGGTCACCCGCTTGTCGGGCGTCACGCCCTGGCCGGCGTAGAGCTCCTTCAGCTCGGCCGCCGGCTTGAACGTCCCGTCGTCGCGCACCGCGCTCGCCCAGGGGATCGAGACCGCGGTCGGGATGTGGCCCGCGCGCTGCGCCCCCTCCTGCTCGTAACCCGGGGGTGCGATCAGCTCGCCGCTGTACTCGGCGGGGGAGCGGACGTCCACGAGCGCGTGGCCGGGCTCGCCGAGCCACTCCTGCACCTGGCTTCGGTAGGCCCGGATCGACTCGTCCCGCTCGGCGGCGCGGTAGTCGACCGGCCTCGGCTTCGGGGCGTCCGTCGTCAGCTCGCGCCCCTCGTCGATCCACTTCTGCCGGCCGCCGTCGAGGATCCGCACGTCCCGGTGCCCGTACACCTTCAGGTACCAGTACGCGTAGGCGGCGAACCAGTTGTTCTTGTCGCCGTAGACGACCACGGTTGTGTCGTTGCCGATCCCGCGCAGGCCGAGCACGCGCTCGAACGCCTCGCGGTCGACGATGTCCCGCTCGACGGGGTCCTGGAGGTCGAGCTTCCAGTGCAGCTTCGCCGCTCCCGGAATGTGCCCCTCCTCGTAGAGGTCGGGGTTCTCGTCGACCTCGGCCACCACGATCCCGTCGTCGCCGAGGCGCTCGGCCAGCCAGCCGGTCCCGACGAGGACGGGCTTCGCGTACCCGTTTCCTTCCATGCTTCCTCCCTTCGTCGCTTGCCCGGCCACGATCGCGGGCTGAGGTAACGGGGCTGTAACGGCCCGCGGGCGGGTGGTACGTTCGGCACGAAGGGAGGCCGGATGGAGTTCCGGATGCTTGGGCCGCTCGAGGTCGAGGACGGAGGCCGCGTCCTGCCGCTGCGCGGGCCCCGCCAGCGCGCGTTGCTCGCGCGGCTGCTCGTCTCCCCCAACGAGGTCGTCCCGGACGAGCGCCTGCTCGACGAGCTGTGGGGCGACGAGCCGCCGACGAGCGGGCGCGCGGCGCTCCGCGTGCGTGTCTCGCAGCTGCGCAAGGTGCTCGGTCCGGCGATCGTGACGCGCGCGCCCGGGTATCTGCTCGCGGTCGATCCCGAGCGGATCGACGCACGCCGGTTCGAGCGGCTCGTGGCGGAGGGACAGAGCGCCCTGGAGACGGAGCCGGCGCTGGCAGCGGAGCGGCTCCGGGAGGCCCTGTCGCTCTGGCGCGGACAGGCGCTCGCCGACCTCGCGGCGGAGCCGTTCGCCCGGGCCGAGGCGGGCCGGCTCGACGAGCTCCGCCTCGCAGCGCTCACCGCCCGCATCGAAGCCGACCTCGCGCTCGGCCGGCATGCCGAGCTCGTGCCCGAGCTGGAGGCGCTCGTGCGCGGCCATCCCCTCCAGGAGCGGCTGCGCCGGCAGCAGATGCTCGCGCTCTACCGTTGCGGTCGCCAGGCGGATGCTCTAGCCGCGTACCGCGAGGGCCGGGCCCGGCTCGTCGACGAGCTAGGCATCGAGCCGGGCGAGGAGCTCCGCGAGCTGGAGGCGGCGATCCTGCGCCAGGATCCCGGCCTGAACGCGGCTGCGGCGGCGCCTGTGCCGGTTGCGGAGCGGAAGCTTGTCACCGTGCTCGTCGCCGTGGGCGGCCCGCAGGCTGCGCTGCGCGAGGAGCTGACGGCGGCGGGCGGCCGCGTGGGCACGCGCGGCCGGTCGACGCTCGTCGCCGCGTTCGGCCTGCCGGTCGCGCAGGAGGATCATGCCGAGCGCGCGCTCCACACGGCGCTCGGGCTCCAGCGCCGCGCCCGCGACGTCCGCATCGGGGTCGAGAGCGGCGAGGTGCTGCTGACCGGCGACAGTGGTCCGGCCGGAACCGCGCTGTCCGCCGCGACGAGTCTCGCTCGCCAAGCCGCCCCCGGGAAGACGCTCGTGGGCGAGCGCACGATCGCCAGCACGCGCCGCGGGTTCGAGTTCGGAGCACCGGAGGCCGGGGGAGGGCGGCCGCTCGTGCGCGAGCTCACGCTCACGCAGGCGCGCGGGGCGTTGGTGGGCCGCACGCGCGAGCTGGAGCAACTGCTGGCGGCCTATCGCGCGGCGGTGTCCGGGGGCGCTCCGCGGCTGGTCACGCTCGTCGGCAATGCGGGGGTGGGGAAGACGAGGCTCGTGACCGAGCTGTGGGACGCCCTCGCGGCCGAGCAGCCCGCACCGCTGCGGCGCAGCGGCCGCTGCCTCGCTCACGGTCGCGGCCTCACGTACCGCCCGTTGGCGGACGTGCTGCGCGAGCAGCTCGGCCTGCTCGAGACGGACGCTCCGGAGACGATCCGCGAGCGGCTCGGCGGCCGCGACGTGCTCGGGATGACGCTCGGCCTGGACGCTCCCGCGGAGCTGCACCCGCTTACTGCGCGCGCGCAGCTCCAGGCCGCGTGGGCCGGCTTCCTGCAGGAGCTGGCCGCGGACCAGCCCCTCGTCGTGCTCGTCGAGGACCTCCACTGGGCGCACGAGCCGCTGCTCGACCTGCTCGAGCGCGTGCTCGACGACGTCGCCGGGCCGCTGCTCGTCGTCGGCACGGCCAGGCCCGAGCTCGAGGGGGCGCGGCCGTCATGGGGCCGGCGCCGCGACGCCGACTCGATCTGGTTGGAGCCGCTCGCCCCCGCCGAGGCCGAGCAGCTGCTCTCGGCACGCAGCGTCGCGGTCCCCGACCAGCTGCGCGGAGTCGTGCTCGAGCGCGCGGAGGGGAACCCGTTCTTCCTCGAGGAGCTGGCGTCCAGCATCGCCGAGCAGGGCGCCCCCGCGGCCGGCGTGCCGGACACCGTCCAGGCCGTGCTGGCCTCGCGGATCGACCTGCTGCCGCCGGACGAGAAGGCGGCGCTCCAGGCCGCCGCGGTGATCGGGCGGGTCTTCTGGCGCGGTGCCGTGCGGGCCCTGCTCGACGACGCCGCAGCTGACTTTGCACTCCTCGAGGCGCGCGACTTCGTCCGCCGCCGGCCGGCTTCGAGCCTCGCAGGCGAGCGCGAGTTCGCCTTCAAGCACGCGCTGACGCGCGACGTGGCCTACGCGACGATGTCGGACGAGCGGCGCGCGCGGCTCCACGCCGCCTTCGCCCGCTGGCTGGAGGAGAGTGGGGGCGGGCGGGACGAGCACGCGGCGTTTCTCGCCCACCACTACGCGGAAGCCGCCGAGCTCGAGCAGCTCGAAGGGGAGGCGGTCCGGTGGCTCCGGCGCGCGGGCGAGCTCTCGATCGGCCGTTACGAGCTCGACGAGGCGCTCGCGCTGCTGCACCGTTCGCTCGAGCTGCGGCCCGAGCCGGACGTCGAGCTCGCGCTCTGGCGGCTCATCGGCCGCGCCAACGCGCTGCGTCACGACGGCGATCCCTTCCTCGCGGCGATGCTCCGCGCGATCGAGCTGAGCCCCGACCGAGAGACCACCGCCGAGTTGTACGCCGAGCTCTCCTTCGAGACGGCGATCCGGGCGGGAATGTGGCGCAGGCGTCCCGCGCGCGAGCTGGTGGACGGCTGGATCGACCGCGCGCTGGAGCTATCGCGGCCTCTCAGCGCGTCACGGGCGCGGGCACTGATCGCACGGTGCGTGTGGGAGCCGGCGGGTACCGCGTCGGCGGCGCGAGAGGCCGGCGAGATCGCGGAGGCGCTGGGGGACCCGGAGCTGCGCTCGTACGCGCTCGACGCGCGCGGGATCACCGCCTGGGTGTCCGGCGAGCGCGATCTCGGGCGCGCGTTCGAGGAACGCCGGTTCGAGCTGCTCGACCGCATTCACGACCCCGACCACGTGGCCGACATCCACTACGCGCCCGTGAGCGGCTGCGTCTGGCTCGGCCGCTTCGAGGAGGCGCGGCGGCTCGCAAGCCGCCACGACGAGATCACGCGCGGGCTGACGGCGCACCACCGGGTGCACGGTGTCGCAGTCCTCGTCGAAGTCGAGGAGCTCGTGGGCGACTGGGAGCGCATCCGCCGCGAGCTCGAGCCGCGC
This sequence comes from Gaiellaceae bacterium, assembly GCA_035514455.1. Taxonomy (GTDB): domain Bacteria; phylum Actinomycetota; class Thermoleophilia; order Gaiellales; family Gaiellaceae; genus Gaiellasilicea. The sequence goes on from DATKBA010000188.1 coordinate 7,178, forward strand.
GCCGAGTCGACGATCCTGACGAACCTCGAAACGCCGTGCGTCCGCAGCCCGCGGTCGCTGTACGTGATGGCCTTCGCCGAGCACGCGCTCGGCAACCCGGAGCGGGCGCGGCAGCTGGAAGAGCTCGCCGACGGATTCGGTATGGAGGGCTACGGCCACGTGCTGGAGACGCCCCGCCTGCGGCTCGCCCTGCTCCGCGGCGACCTCGCGACGGTGGAGAGCCTGGTCGAGACGCCCCTCCCGGACCGCGGCTGGCACCGTGGCTGGATGCTGCTCTCGACGGAGGCCGTCCGGCTGGACGCGCTTGCGGCGCTAGGACGACGCGAACAGGTCGAGCGGTGGCCGCGCGAGCGGCCTGGTACCTACGTGGAGCCGTTCTGGCTCCGCGCTCTCGGCCGCGTGCGCGAGGACGAGGCGCTGGTCGAGCGCGCCGTCGCGAAGTTCGAGCAGCTTCGGATGCACTGGTTCGCCGAGGACACGCGCGCTGCGCTGCGGAGCTAGACCGCGAGCTCGAACTCGCGCAGGGTCTCGTTCAGGCTCAGCCGCTCGTCGTGCGACTTCTTGCGCCAGCCGATGATCAGCGCGCAGTCGAGCTGGTAGGTGCCGGCGGGGAACTCCTTCGGGCGCGTGCCGGGGACGACGACCGCCCGTGGGGGCACGACGCCCCGGTGCTCGACGGGCTCCTCGCCGGTGACGTCGATGATCGGGACGCTCGCCGTCAGCGAGACGTTGGCGGCGAGGATCGCGCCGGCGCCGATGCGGACGCCCTCGGTGACGATGCAGCGCGAGCCCAGGAAGGCGCCGTCCTCGACGATCACCGGCGTCGCGTTCGGCGGCTCGAGCACGCCCCCGATGCCGACGCCGCCGGCGAGGTGGACGTCCGCGCCGATCTGCGCGCAGGAGCCGACGGTCGCCCACGTGTCGACCATCGTGCGCGGGCCGACCCAGGCGCCGATGTTGACGTAGCCGGGCATCAGCACCACGCCCTCGGACAGGAAGGAGCCGTAGCGCGCCACGCCGGGCGGCACGATCCGCACGCCGGGAGCGTGCTGCTTCAGCGGGATCTTGTCCTGATACGAGAACGGGCCGACGGTCATCGGCTCGACCTTGCGCAGGCGGAAGTACTCGAGGATCGCCTCCTTCGCCTCGACGTCGACGACCCACTCGCCGCCGCGCTGCTCGGCGACGCGCCGCTCACCGCGGTCGAGCGCGTCGACGATCTCGATCGCGCGCTCGGGGGTCACAGCGCCTGCTCCAGGCGCTCGACCGCGCGGGCGCACTCCTCCTCGGAGGGGACGAGCGCGACCCGGAAGTACCCCTCGCCGGCCGCGCCGAGGTAGGAGCCGGGAGCGACGAGAACGCCGTGCTCGAGCAGGCGCTCCGCGAACCCCTCGGAGGTCTCCCCCTCGGGGACGGCGAGCCAGAGGTACATCGTCGCCTCGCTGCCGGCGACGCGGATCCCCTTGCGCTCGAAGAGGTCGAGCAGGAGCGCCCGCTTGCGGCCGTAGCGTGCCCGCGTCGCGGCGACGTGCTCCTCGTCGCCCCAGGCAACCACCGAGGCGCGCTGAACGAACTCCTGCGGAGCCGTGCCCACCGTGGGCCGGAATGCCTTCAGGGCGGCGATCAGCGCCGGGTCGCCCGCGGCGAAGCCACTCCGGTACCCCGTCATCGAGCTTCGCTTCGAGAGCGTGTTGAAGACGATCACGTTCGTCCGGTCGGAGAGCTGGAGCGCCGATGCCGGCGGCTCCTCGAACCAGAGCTCCGTGTACGCCTCGTCCGAGGCGATCACGAACCCATGCCGTCGCGCCAGCGCCGCCAGCCGCTCGTAGAACGCGAGCGGGGCCGTCGCGCAGGTGGGGTTGTTCGGGTAGTTGACCCAGAAGACGGCGAGCCGCGCCCACGTGTCGGCGTCGACCGCATCGAGGTCGGGCAGGAAGCCGTGCTCCTCGCGCAGGGGCAGCGCGAGCGGACGGGCGTGCGCGAAGAGCGCGCCGCGCTCGTAGACCGGGTAGCCGGGGTCGGTGTAGGCGACCGTGTCCCGCGTGCCGCCGGCGTCGACGACGGCGAGCGCGAACGTGAAGATCGCCTCCTTGCTCCCGAGGGTGGGGATGATCTCCGTGTCCGGGTCGAGGGCGGCGCCGAAGCGGCGCGCCGCCCAGGCCGAGACCGCCTCGCGGAGCTCCGGCAGCCCCACGGCCGCCGGATAGCCCATCCGGTCGCGCAGCCCGTCCACGAGCGCCTGCCGGATCAGCGGGTCGGTGGGCTCGCGCGGGTCGCCCATGCCGAAGTCGATCACGTCGACGCCGCGGGCCTCGACGCGCCGCGCGGCGTCGTTCAGCCGGACGAACGGGTAGGTGGACTGACGCTCGAGGATGGGGGAGACGGGCACGGTCAGACGCTACCCGTCAGGAAGCGCCACAGCGACGTGTACGCCCGCTCGAGCGACGCGATCTCGACCTGCTCGTCGCGGCGGTGGGCGTAACGGGTCGCGCCGGGCCCGAAGTTGACGGCGTCGATCCCGCGTGAGGTGAAGTCGGCCACGTTCGTCCAGGCCTGCTTCGGCTCGAGCGCGAGGCCGCCCGCCGCCAGCCGCTGCACGAGGGGGGAGTCTGCGACGACGCGGCCGGGGGGCGAGTCGCCCGCGTGCTCGTAGGTCGCGCCCTCCGGGACGAGGCTGCGCAGGTACGCGTCCGCGCTCGCGGACGAGCGGTCGGGCGCGTAGCGGAAGTTCACGTTGGCCACGACGCGGTCGGGGATCACGTTCGTCGCGATCCCCCCGTGGATCTCGGTGACGCTGGCCACCTCGGTGAAGGTGAGGCCGCCGATCTCGACCGGACGCGGCTCGATCGCCGCGAACGGACGCAGCCCCTCGAGCGCCCTGTCGATCGCGTTCTCGGCCATCCAGGGACGCGCCGAGTGGCCGCTGACGCCGTGGAAGACGATCCGCGCGTTCAGGTTGCCGAGGCAGCCGGCCTGGATCGTGCCGTCGGTCGGCTCGAGCAGGATCACCAGGGCGGCCTCGTGGATCCGCGGCACGCTGTCGAAGAAGTCCGGCAGCGGGCTCTCGGAGGCGGGGAGCTCCTCCCGCGGGAAGAAGAGCAGGCCGAGGTCGAGCTCCCGGCCGTCCCGCTCCTCCTGCCACGCCCGGGCGAGCTCGGTCATGACCGCGAGCCCGCCCTTCATGTCGCTCGCCCCAAGCCCGACGACCGCGCCGTCCGAGATCGCGCCGGGGAGGTTGCCCTGCGCCGGCACCGTGTCGAGGTGGCCGGCCAGCACGACGAGCGGACGGCCGCCGAGGCTGTCGCCGTACCAGAGTGTCTCGCCGTCGCGCCACGTCGGCGGTCCGATCGCCGCCTCCACGTACCGCGCGATCTCGGCCTCGTCGCGGCTCTCGGACGGGATGTCGACGAGCTCGAGCGTACGTGCGGCGAGGCGGTGGGCGAGGGCGGACATCGGGCGCAAGACTGGCACAATCCCTCCCGTGACGACGCGCAACGGAACCGCGCACGGCGTCGAGCCCGAACGCGGGCTCGTCCTCGCCGTGCTTCCGCGCTCGGCGGACGCGGCGGAGGAGCTCGGCGAGCTGCGCGAGCTCGCGCGGACCGCCGGTGTCGAGCCCGTCGCCGAGCTCGTGCAGCAGCGCGCCAACCCGGATCCACGCACGTACGTCGGCAAGGGGAAGCTCGAGGAGCTCAAGCACGCCTACGAGGACGCGAAGGCGGAGGTCCTGATCGTCGACGGCGAGCTGGACCCGGTGCAGCAGAAGACCCTCGAGAACGCGCTCGACGCGCGTGTGGTCGACCGGACGCAGCTGATCCTCGACATCTTCGCCCAGCACGCCAGGAGCGCCGAGGGGAAGCTCCAGGTGGAGCTGGCGCAGCTCGAGTACAACCTGCCGCGCATGCGCGGCATGTGGCAGCACCTCGAGCGCCTCGGCGGCGGCACGGGCGCGCTCGGGGCGGGCGTCGGCACCAGGGGCCCCGGCGAGTCGCAGCTCGAGACGGACCGCCGGATCGCACGCCGCAAGATCGCGCTGTTGCGCCGCCGCCTCAAGGAGGTCGGCAAGCACCGCGCGACCAGGCGCAAGGAGCGCGCCGGCAGCGGCACGCCGACCGTCGCGCTCGCGGGCTACACGAACGTGGGCAAGTCGACGCTCCTAAACGCGCTCACGGGCGCCGAGGTGAGTGTCGAGAACCGGCTGTTCGAGACGCTCGACCCGACGACGCGCGGCTTCGAGCACGACGGCAGGCGCTACCTCGTCACCGACACGGTCGGCTTCATCCGCCGCCTGCCGACCCAGCTCGTGGAGGGCTTCGCCTCTACGCTCGAGGAGACGCTCGTCGCCGACCTCGTCCTCCACGTCGTCGACGCGTCGGAGAGCGACGAGCGGCTCGAGGAGATGATCGGCTCGGTCGACACCGTCCTGCACGAGATCGGGGCCGACGAGGTGCCGCTCGAGCTC
>DATKBA010000189.1:0-8471 GCA_035514455.1 Gaiellaceae bacterium
AGCAGCGCCTGGGTGAGCACGCGCGTGCCCGGGTACCACTTGAACGGGACGGTGACGAGGTCGGCCTCGTGCCCGAGCGCCCGCAGCTCCTCGGTGAGCCGCTCGGCGAGGAACTCGGCGCCGCCGTGCGCGAACGGCACCTGCGGGGAGGCGATCAGGACCCTCACGGCGACCGGCCGCCGCGGTCGGCGAGCTCGGCGCGCAGGGCGTCCACCTGCTCCTGGAGGTCGTCCACCAGGCGCAGGAGCGCATCGTTGAAGGCACGCTGGTCGGCGAACACCGGCTCGACGTACCAGCGCGTCAGCTTGCGGACGACGACCTTCACCGGCTTCATCAGCGCGCCGAGCACGCCGCCGCGGCCGCCGATGTGGCGGTCGACCGACACGGGCCAGACGCGGTCGGCCGCAGAGCGGGCGCTCAGGCGCTCGACGCTCGCGCCGGCGGACGCCCCGTATCGGGGCCCGACCCGCCGGATCTCGTCCTGGAGCTGGGCGAGCAGGCGTGCGACGTCCACCTCGTGCGAGCTCGAAATCCCTGCATCCGGGCCATTTTCCTCGTCGCCCTCGGGCACCGGCGCATTCTACCGGCGCCCGGTCAGCATTCTGTAACCGGGCTCACGCCGCGCGGGCGCAGAAGACGAGTCCCGCGTACACGTCCGGATCGCCGTGGATCTCGGGCTCGAAGCCGCTCGCGCGAAGGCGGTCGACGAGGTCGCGCCCGAAGTCGGTGAACGCGAGCAGGTCGGCCCGCGGCCGCGACAGCACCCGAAGCGGCCCGGCGGCCCGGCCATGGTACTGGGCCGGCACGTGATGGACGACGCGCCCGTCCGGCCCGAGGGTCGCGCGCGCGCGGCTCACCTCCAGGCCCGGCACTACGGGCACGGTGAAGACGTGGCGGCCGCCGAGCCGGAGGACGCGCCGGGTCTCGCGCAGCGCCTGCCACGGGTCCGGCACGTGCTCGATCGTGTCCGCGGTCAGGACGAGGTCGAGCGAGGCGTCGGCGTAGGACAGAGCCAGGAGATCCTCCTCCGGGTACTCGGTGTGGCGCAGCCGCGGCAGGCGCGCGAGCACCGCGTGCGCCGTTCCGACCGCGTTGATCTCGGCGACGTCGAGCTCGCGGAAGGCGGGCTCCTGCACGAGCCCGGCGAGGGACGTCGCCCGGTCGGCGTAGTGCCCGAGCAGCGCCTCGGCGATCCCACGGATGCGCAGGCTCGCTCCGCAGGAGCGGCACCACAGGGACTCGCGCCGCCGGTACGCGTCCGCGTGCGGCCCGAGCTCCGCCGCCATGTCCGCGGGCAGGACCCACGAGTTGAGGACGAAGCGCGTCTCCGCGCCGCAGACGGAGCAGCGGCCGTGCTCGTCGCCCGCCCGGTCGCGCGGCGGCCGCGCCGTCTGGAGGACGCGCCGCCCGAGCCGGGTCACGAGCCGAGCGTGCCCGCGGCCTCGCGCAGCCCGGCGAGGTCGGCGTCCACCAGCAGCCGGACGAGCTCGTCGAAGCGGACGGCCGGCTCCCACCCCAGGCGCTCCCGGGCACGCGAGGCGTCCCCGACGAGGTCGCGCAGCTCGGCCTTGCCCCGGCGGAGGGACTCGTCCACGTGCACGTACTCGCGCCATTCGAGCCCGACGTGCTCGAACGCGATCCCGACGAGCTCCCCGACCGTGTGCGTCTCGCCGGTTGCGATCACGTAGTCGCCGGGCTCGTCCTGCTGGAGCATGAGCCACATCGCCCGCACGTAGTCGGCGGCGTAGCCCCAGTCCCGGGAGGCGTCGAGGTCGCCGAGCCAGAGCTCGCCCTCGAGCCCGATGCTGATCGCCGCCGCCGCGCGCGCGACCTTCCGCGGGAGGAAGTCCACCGGCCGCCGCGGCGACTCGTGGTTGTAGAGGATCCCCGAGGAGGCGTGCATGCCGTACCGGCGCCGGTAGCTGCGGGTGATGAAGTGCGCGTACGCCTTCGCCACGCCGTACGGCGTCAGTGGCGCAAGCGGCGTCTCCTCCGTCTGTGGGACGTCGCGCGGCTCGCCGAAGATCTCGCTCGAGGAAGCCTGGTAGAAACGGATCGAGGGGTCGACGCTGCGGATCGCCTCGAGGATGGACGTCGCTCCGACCGCCGCGAACTCGGCGGTCAGCACCGGCTGGTCCCACGACGCCGGGACGAACGAGACGGAGGCGAGGTTGTACAGCTCCTCCGGGCGGCAGCGCCTCAGCGCCTCGACGAGCGAGAGCTGGTCGAGCAGGTCGGCCTGCACGAGCTCGATCCGCTCCCGGATCCCGGCCAGGTTCTCGTACGCGGCGGCCGGGCTCCGCCGGACGATCCCGAAGACCTCGTAGCCCTCCGCGAGCAGCAGCTCGGCCAGGTAGGAGCCGTCCTGGCCGCCGATCCCGGTGATGAGCGCGCGGCGCCCCACCGGCAGAGCCTAGCGGGCGCTCCCGATACGATCGCGCGGCCCCTCGTGGACGCCCCTTCCGCCACGCCAGTCTCCACCGCGAGCCGGGTCGCCTGGAACACGAGCGTCCAGGCCGGCGCGCGCTTCGCAGCGGTCGCGCTCGGCCTCCTGACGACGGTCGTGCTGACGCGCCATCTCGGCGTGCAGGCGTACGGCGACTACGTCACGATCACGATCTACGTCGGGCTGTTCGCCGTCCTCCTCGACTGGGGGACGGCGACGATCCTCGTGCGCGAGCTCGCCGCGCGACGCGAGGCGGCGCACGACCTCGTGGCGAAGGCGCTCGCGCTCCGCGCGCTGCTCTCCGTGGGCGTCGCGGTCGTCGCCGCGTCCCTCCTCCCGCTCCTCTACGGCGGCGTCGAGCGGGTGCGGCTCGGCGTGCTCGTCGCGCTGCCGTTCCTGCTCTTCAACGCGGTCGGGACGACGGTCGCCGCGTACTTCCAGTCGGAGCTCAAGATGGGGCGTGTCGCGGCGGGCGAGCTGACCGGGCAGGCGGTCGGGACCGGGGTGATCGTCGCGCTCGTCCTGCTCGACCGGAGCTTCTACGAGATCGTGGCGGCGTTCGCGCTCGCCGGGGCGGCGAACGCGGCCGTCGTCGTCTCGCTCGCGTACGGCCGCGTGCCGCTACGGCCGACGGTCGACCTCGCCGCGTGGCGGCGCCTCTTCGTGACCGCCCTCCCGCTCGGGATCGCGCTTCTCCTGAACGCCGTCTACTTCCGCCTCGACGCGCTGCTCCTCTCCGTGCTGCGGGACTCGCACGAGGTGGGGATCTACGGCGTCGCCTACCGGTTCCTCGAGGTCACCGTGCCGTTCTCGCACTTCCTCGTCCTCGCGCTGTTCCCGCTCCTCGCGGCGGCCGCGCACGACGGCGCGTGGGACGCCCTGAGGCGCGGAACGCAGCGCGGCTTCGACGTCCTGGTCGTCGTCGCCGTCCCGATCGTGCTCGGGACGATCGCCGTCGCGCCGGAGCTCGTCCCGCTGCTCGTCGGGCGGGACTTCGAGGAGTCGGTGCTGCCCGTCCGGATCGTGATCGTGGGCGCTGGCCTGCTGTTCCTGACCTGGCTGCTCGTCTACCTGCTCGTCGCGATCGGGCGGCAGCAGGCGGTCCTCTGGCTGAATGCGGGTGTACTCGCGTTCAACGTCGTGCTCAACCTGCTGCTAATCCCGCGCTACGGGTACGTCGCCGCCGCCTCGGTGGCGACCGCGTCGGAGGTCGTCGTCCTCGCGGGGGCGCTCGTCCTCGCGCGGCGGTTCGCCGGCTTCGTGCCGAGCCTCTCCGTCGCTGCCCGCGCCGTCGGGGCGGGCGGCGCGCTCTTCGCCGCGGCCGCCATGCTGCCGGGCCCGCTCCCCTTCCGCATCGCGGCCGGCGCACTCGTGTACGCCGCCGGCCTCTACGTCCTGCGCGTGCCGCGCGCCCTCGGGATCGGGGCCGTGATCGCCGACCTGAGGCGGAGATGACCGGCCCCGGCCTCCGCGACACCAAGAGCTTCTACCTCGACCACGAGCCCGGCGAGCTCGTGGCGTCCGCGCTCGTGTCCTGGGCGAAGGAGCGCGCCGGCGCAGAGGTGCTCGACCTCGGCTGCGCCACCGGCGGCTACTGCCTCGCGCTCTCGCGGCTCGGCTTCCGCTGCACGGGCGTGGACGTGAACGCGGCGTACGTCGAGCGCGCGCGAGAGGCCGGCGTCGAGGCACGTCACGTCGCCCCCGGCGACGCGCTTCCCTTCGCCGACCGCAGCTTCGACACCGTGCTGCTGTTCGAGGTCCTCGAGCACGTCGCGGACTACGCCTCCCTCCTTGCCGAGGCCCGCCGCGTCGCGCGCAGGAACGTGCTCGTCACGGTGCCGAACAACGGCGCCGAACCGCTCCTGCGCGCCGCGTCGCTCACGTTCGACCACATGCTCGACGTCGACCACGTCAACTTCTTCACCGAGGAGACGCTCGCGAAGGCGCTGTCGGGGTTCTCGTGGTTCCGCGTCGAGCAGCGGGAGCACAAGGACCTCTCGCTGCTCGCGCGGCTCCTGCCGCCGCCGGTGGCGCTCGTCGTCGCGGGCCTCGTGGCCGTCCGGCTCGTGCGGCCGCGGCTCAGCTTCCGGCTCTACGCGGAGGCGCGACCGTGACGCGCGTGCTGCTCGTCTCGCACGACCCGATCGGGCGGCGGATGGCGGGCCCGGGCATCCGTTACCTCCACTTCGCCCGCGAGCTCGCCCGCGGCGGCTTCGAGGTCGTGCTCATGGTGCCGGGGGCCCCCGACATCGAGCTGGACGGCATCGAGGTGCTGCAGGCGGCCCGGTTCCCCTCCCGCCGCTTCGTCCGGCTCGCGAGCGGCTTCGACGCCGTCGTGGCGCAGCAGCTCGCTCCGTGGACGATGCGCGCTCTCGCGCGCACGGACGCCAAGGTCGTGTACGACCTCTACGACCCGCTGCTGATCGAGACGCTGCCGCTGTTCGCCGAGCACGCCGGGGGGCACCGCGAGAGCGGGTACGGGTCGGTGGCGCGCACGCAGCTGGTCGCGCTCGCCACCGGCGACGCGTTCGTCTGCGCGAGCGAGCGCCAGCGCGACCTCTGGCTGGGCGCGCTGGCCGCGCTCGGGCGGATCGACGTCGCCTCGTACGCCGCGGACCCCACGCTCCGCGGCCTCGTGGACGTCGTCCCGTTCGGCCTCGAGGCCGAGCCGCCGGCACCCGGGCCGCCGGCGCTCAAGGGCGTCGTCCCCGGCATCGAGGAGGGCGACCGCGTGCTCCTGTGGGCGGGCGGCATCTGGAGCTGGTTCGACCCGCTGACGGTGATCCACGCCGTCGGCCGGCTCGCGCGCGACCGCGACGACGTGAAGCTCTACTTCCTCGGCACCCGGCACCCGAAGCCCTCGGTCGGCGAGATGCCCATGGCCGCCCGCGCGGCGGGGCTCGCCGCCGAGCTCGGGCTCCTCGACCGGCACGTGTTCTTCAACCGCGGCTGGGTGGACTACGCGGAACGCGGGCGGTACCTCCTCGAGAGCGACCTCGGCGTGTCGGCGCACTTCGACAACGCGGAGACGCGCTTCGCCTTCCGGACGCGCCTGCTCGACCACTTCTGGGCCGGTCTCCCGACGGTGACGACGCGCGGCGACGTGCTCGCCGGCCTCGTCGGAGAGCAGGGACTCGGCGCCGTCGTCCCCTACGAGGACCCCGGCGCGTACGCGGAGGCGATCGCCGGGCTGCTCGACGACGGCGAGCGCTACGGCGAGGCGCGGCGGAACCTCGAGCGCGTCCGGGCCGAGCTCGCGTGGCCGGCGGTCGTGCGCCGGCTCGCCGCGGTCGTCGGCTCTCCCGCGGCCGTGCGCCCGGCGCGCGGGTCCGCCCGGCTCGTGCTCGAGTCGTCCTGGCTCGGGCTCCGCAGCAGCCTCGGGGAGGAGGGAGCCCGCGCCACCGTCGTGCGCGCCCTGGAGGCGATCCGGCACCCTCGCGTCCCGTAGAGAGCGTCCGGGGAAGCGCTAGTCTTGGCGCGCGCCGCGCAATGACCGCCGACGCCACCCCCATCTGGCCCGAGGAGTCGCTCGACGAGCTCGAGCGCGAGCTCGGCGACCTCTTTCGCGGGCGGACCGTCGTCGTGACGGGCGCCGACGGGTTCATGGGCTCCCACCTCACCGAGGCGCTCGTCCACCTCGGCGCGACCGTCCACGCCTTCGTGCGCGCGACCTCGAGCGGCGCCCTCAACAACATCGGGCACCTGCGGACGCGGATGAAGGTCCACTTCGCGGACCTCACCGACCGCCACTCGATCGACCTCCTCGTCCGCGAGCTCAAGGGCGCGCCGGACCGCCCGTACGTCTTCCACCTGGGAGCTCAGGCGCACGTCGGCGAGTCCTGGCACCGACCCTACGAGACGATCATGACGAACACGGTCGGGACGCTGAACCTGCTCCAGTCGATCGTCGACAACGAGCTCGAGCTGGAGAAGTTCGACACCGCCGGCACCTCGGAGGAGTACGGGAACGTCCGCGAGGCCGTCGCCCACCACCACGACTACGACACCGACGGCGCGCTGATCCTGCACGAGCGCTCGCCGATCAACCCGAAGTCCATCTACGCGACCGCGAAGGTCGCCGCCGACTTCCTGACGATGAACTACCACGACGCGTATGGAGTCCCGGGCGTCGTGACGCGCATGTTCAACAACTACGGGCCCCGCCAGAACCCCCGCTACGTCACGGGCACCATCATCACGCAGGCGCTCGAGCGCGAGCACATCGAGCTCGGGAACCTCGAGCCGCTGCGGGACTTCTGCTTCTGCACCGACGGCGTCCGCGGCCACCTGACCGTCGCGGCAAAGGGCGTCCCCGGAGACGTCTACGTCTACGGCCAGGGCGAGAACGTCTCGATGGCCGACTGGGCCGCCATGATCCTCCGCATCGGGGAGGACGGCGGGTACTGGGGGCCGCGGGAGATCGTCACGAACCCCGTCCGTTTCCGGCCCGGGGCGAGCGACGTGCTCGCGCTGCGCGTCGGCTACGACAAGCTCGCGCGCGAGACCGGCTGGGCGCCGCGCATCTCCTGGGAGGAGGGCATCGCGCGCACGATCGCCTGGTACGCGGAGAACCGCGAGCGCTGGCTCGGCCGCGTGGACTGGCTGCCGGTCACGGCGCCGACCGTGAAGACGAGATGAGCGTCCTCGTCACCGGCGGAGCCGGATTCCTCGGCTCGCACCTGGTCGACCGTCTCCGCGCGGACGGAGGCGACCCCTTCGTGGCGCGGCGGGCCGACTACGACCTCACGCGCCGGGACGACGCCGAACGGCTCTTCGCCGACGCGCGACCCCGGCTCGTCTACCACCTCGCCGCCGAGGTCGGGGGCATCGGCGCGAACCGGGCCAACCCGGGCCGCTACTGGTACGCGAACCTGATGATGGGGGCGCACGTGCTCGAGCTCTCCCGCCTTCACGGCATCGAGAAGGTCGTCGTCGTGGGAACGGTCTGCGCGTACCCGAAGCACACGCCGGTCCCGTTCCGCGAGGACGACCTCTGGCTGGGATTCCCCGAGGAGACGAACGCGCCCTACGGGGTCGCCAAGAAGACCGTCCTCGTCGGCGCGCAGGCCTACCGCGACCAGTACGGGCTCGACGCGATCTTCCTCCTGCCCACCAACCTGTACGGGCCCCGCGACAACTTCGACCTCGAGACGTCGCACGTGATCCCGGCGCTCATCCGCAAGATGGAACTGGCGAGGGAGGGGGCAGAGGACGAGGTCGAGCTCTGGGGCGACGGCTCACCGACGCGCGAGTTCCTCTACGTCGAGGACTGCGCCGAGGCGCTTCTGCTCGCGGCCGAGCGGTACGACGGGCGGGAGCCGGTGAACCTCGGGGCGTCGAAGGAGATCTCGATCCGCGAGCTCGCGGAGCTCGTCGCCCGGGTCACGGGCTTCGAGGGCTCGATCGCGTGGGACACCTCGAAGCCCGGCGGCCAGCCGCGCCGCAGCGTCGACGGCTCTCGCGCGCGGGAGTTGTTCGGATTCGAGGGCCGGACGCCGCTGAGAGAAGGCCTCGAGCGGACGGTCGAGTGGTACCGCACGTCCGCCGCGTCGTATGCGGCTCGCTAGCCGGCGGCCGCTCGTCGCCGCCGGCGGCGCCGCCCTCCTCCTCGGGCAGCTCGCCGCCGTAGGGCTGCTCGCCCGCGAGGTCGGGGTTCCCGACGACGCGCGCCTCGCCGCGGCGCTCTCGGTGGGCGTCGCGCTCCCCCTCGCGCTCGCAAGCGTCTACGTCCTCGGAGAGGCGCTCGCCGGCCCGACGTTCGGGCTCTGGGCTGCGGCCGTCTGGGCGTTCGCGCCGTTCGCCGCCGTGCCCCTCTTCGACCCTCGCTACCGCGACCTCTACGTCGAGGGCTTCCTCCCGCATGCGGTCGGGCTGTCGGGCGGCGCCGCGTTTCCCGCCGCCTCGGTGCTCCTCGTCTCGGCGGCGCTCACGGCCGTGGCCGTCCCGCGCGGCTCGGTCGCGCTCGCCCTCGCCGCGGGCGCCGGCCTCGTGGCGGCCGCGGCACTCGCTCCGGCGGCCGCGCTGG